>JAJUGE010000022.1 GCA_029268305.1 Alphaproteobacteria bacterium | reverse complement strand
GACCGCCTACCTTCCTGTCGACGCACCCGAGCCCGGACGATCGGATCGGCCGTCTGCAGGAGATGATGCCGGAGGCGCTGCGCATCTACCGCGGCGCCGGCTGACCGCGCGCCCGAGCAGCGGGCGAGGCGGAGCGATCCCGAACCCTCCCGGGCCGTACCAGACTACCGAGGGATGGAGGCCGATGGCATGGTCATGCGCATTGCTCCCGCTCTCGCCCTCGTCATGTTCCTCACCGTCGCAGCGACGTGCCGCGCCGCTGCACAACCGGTGCAAGTCGACCTCGAACTGGTCCTCGCCGTCGACATCTCCGGAAGCGTGGACGAAGACGAGGCGACCCTGCAGCGCCAGGGCTACCTCGCCGCCATGAGCAGTCCGGAGGTGGTCGCGGCCGTGCAGTCCGGCCCGCTCGGGCGGATCGCGGTAGCGTATGTGGAATGGTCGGGCGACGACCACCAGGAGACTCTGATCGACTGGGCCATGGTGGATGATGCCGAATCCGCCAGAGCGTTCGTCAGCGGCCTCGCGGACCTGCCGTTCCGGACGGGGCGGTGGACGTCGATCAGCGCCGCCATCGATTATTCGGTCGCGTTGTTCGACGGCAACGGCTACCGCGGAACCCGGCAGGTGATCGACATCTCGGGCGACGGCTACAACAATCGCGGCCGGCAAGTGACTGCAGCACGCGACGATGCGGTCGCTGCGGGGATCACGATCAACGGGCTGCCGATCCTCAACAAGCGGCCGTCGCCCGGCGGCGGTTGGCCGGCTGCGACCAATCTCGACGAGTATTACGAGAAGAACGTCATCGGCGGTTCCGGCGCGTTCACCGTCCCGGCCGAAGGGTTCGACGACTTCGCCCGTGCCATCCTGGCCAAACTGGTGCTCGAGATCGCCGGGCTGACGCCGGAGGGCGATCCCGAGCGGGCGCGGCATCTCGCCTTTTTCGCAGAGTGAGGCGGCGTTGCGGCACCACCGGCTCGGGCCATCGGATCAGAGTGAGCTATAGATGCTCTGCTCGAAGGCCTCGTAGAGGTCGAGGACCTTGGGATCGGCGAACGGCGTCACCTGGGTCATGATCGTGCCGGCGATGCCGCTCTGTGGATCGATCCAATAGTAGGTGTTGCGCAGGCCTGCCCAGGAGAGGCTGCCGGCCTTCCGCCGTCCCGGCACGTCTTCCATGTTGATCAGGAAGGTGAGGCCCCACTTTTTGCGAATGCCCGGCAGGAAATCGACCGGGTTGCTGGTCTCCGGAATCGCCGTCGGCAGGGGCCGGACGTCGAGATCGCCGATGTGGTTCCGGCTCATCAGCTCGACCGTCTCCGGCGGGAGCACCCGCACGCCGTCGAGCTCTCCCTTGCGGAGGATCATGCGGGCGAAGCGCATATAGTCGCCCGCAGTGCCGTAGAGGCCGCCGCCGCCCAGGAACTCGCCGGCGATCTGCGGCGGCCGGAACTGCATCGGTTCGAGCGTGCCATCCGGACGGCGCCGGTGCATGCCGGCGAGGCGCGCCTCCACTTCCGGCCGGAGCATGTAACCCGTCGAGTTCATGCCGAGCGGTGCACAGACATGCTCGTGGGTGTAGGCGTCGATCGATGTGCCCGCCAGCGCCTCCAGCACCTTGCCGGCCCAATCGATGTTGAGGCCGTACTCCCATCTGGTGCCGGGGTCGAAGCCCAGCGGGGCGCAATCGGCCGGATGCTGGAAGGTGCGGATGCGCGAGAGGCCGGTATGCTCCGTCCATTTGCGCATGTTCTCGTTCCACATGTCGTAGACGAAGCCGGCGGTGTGGGTGAGAAGCCGGCGCAGCGTGATCTCGCCGCGGGCGGGGCGGAGGCGCGGCTTGCTCTCGGCATCGAAGCCGTCCAGCACCTTCGGGTGCGCGAGGGCGGGAACGATACGGCCGCAATCGTCGTCGAGCCCGATCCGGCCCTGTTCGACGAGCTGCATGCACGCCGCCCCGGTGATCGCCTTCGTCATCGAGGCGATCCAGAACACCGTGTCGGCGGTCATCGGCTGGTCGTCGGCGGTACCGCGGCGGCCGAATGCGCCTTCATAGATGTTCCCGCTCGCATCCGAGGCCATCGCGACCACGCCCGCTACTGCCCCGGCGTCCACGGCCTCCCGCAGGACCGCGTCGACGGCCGATCGGTCCTTCATCACGCTTCCTCCCCCTTGTCGTGTCGTTGCGGCCCATCACAACGCCGCTTCGCCTCTGCTACAAGCGCAGTCGGCGGGTCGCAGTGCGATCGCGTGACCTGCGACGTCGTGCCGACAGGCGGCTTTGCCGAGCTGCCGAGCTTTTCGATCTCTTCCGTGCATGACCTGCCGCAGCGCTTGCTCTATATGTCGCGTCATGAACAGCGCCGTCTTCTTTCTCGTCGTGATCGTGGCCCTTGCCACTCTCGGCGTTCTCGCAACCGGCGTCGTCACGATGCTCCGCGGGGGCGAGTTCAACCGGAAGCACGGTAATCGGCTCATGCGGCTCCGCGTTCTTCTGCAGGCGGTCGCGGTCGGACTGATCGGGCTGCTCCTGCTCTTCGGCCGCGATTGAACCGGCGCCCCGGTATTCGCTAGATTCAGGCTCGCTGCAGCTCGGGTGCCGCCCTTGACTTCGGCGAGGGCAAATCATCGTGACCGCGCGGAAGCGCTGCCCTATATGTGGCTGAATGGCCACGCCGGCGGCCCGGATCGCGGCGAACGAGGTCCCCGGGCGTCAGCCTTCCCCGGTATCCGGCGATCGAGGATACGTTGGTCCAGCTCACGCGCATCTACACCCGTGGTGGAGACAAGGGCGAGACGTCGCTCGGCACCGGCCGCCGTGTTCCGAAGCACGATCTCCGGGTCGAGGCATACGGCACCGTCGACGAAGCGAACGCCGCGCTCGGGCTCGCGCGTCTCCACACCACGGGCGATGATGATGCAATGCTGGCGCGGATCCAGAACGATCTGTTCGACCTCGGCGCGGATCTCTGCACGCCGGAGGGGGAGGAGCGGCGCCGCGAGGCGCTGCGGGTCACCGACACCCAGGTGGAGCGGCTGGAGCGCGAGATCGACGCCATGAACGCGCGGCTAGCGCCGCTCCGGTCGTTCATCCTGCCGGGCGGATCTCCGGCCGCGGCACATCTCCACTATGCGCGCACCGTGGTCCGGCGTGCCGAGCGGCAGATGACGGCGCTCGCGGCATCCGAGCCTGTCACGTCGGCCGCGATCCGGTATGTGAACCGCCTCTCCGATCATCTGTTCGTCATGGCGCGGCACCTAAACGGCGACGGCGGGAATGATGTCCTCTGGACTCCGGGGGCCCATCGATGAGTACCATTCGAGCCGGGACGCGAGCATGGGGGCGTCTGCTTGACACTGCATGGCCCCGTCTCTAAGAACCGGAGCCTGCATTTCACCGCCCCGCGAACAAGAAGCGTGAGGATCCCATGAAAGTTCTTGTCCCGGTGAAGCGGGTCATCGACTACAACGTCAAGATCCGCGTTAAGCCGGACGGCAGCGGCGTCGAGACTCAGAACGTCAAGATGTCGATGAACCCCTTCGACGAGATCTCGATCGAAGAAGCCGTGCGAATGAAGGAGAAGGGCGTCGCGGAGGAGGTGATCGCCGTCTCCATGGGGCCGCAGCAGTGTCAGGAGACGCTGCGCACCGCGCTCGCGATGGGCGCCGATCGCGGTATTCACGTGAAGACCGACGACGTGCTGGAGCCGCTCGCTGTCGCCAAGATGCTCAAGGCGATCGCCGAGAAGGAGCAGCCGCAGATGATCATCGTCGGGAAGCAGGCGATCGACGACGACTGCAACCAGACCGGTCAGATGACCGCGGCCCTGCTCGGCTGGAGCCAGGCCACGTTCGCGTCGGTGATCGAACTCGGCGAGGGCACCGCCAAGGTGACGCGCGAGATCGACGGTGGCCTCGAGACCGTCGACATCAAGCTGCCGGCCGTCGTGACCAGCGATCTGCGTCTGAACGAGCCGCGCTACGCCTCCCTGCCGAACATCATGAAGGCGAAGAAGAAGCCGATCGAGGAGATGGACCCGGCCTCGCTCGGTGTCGACACCACCCCGCGCGTCAAGACGCTGAAAGTCAGCGAGCCGCCGAAGCGCCAGGGCGGCGTCAAGGTCGAGAGCGTGCAGGAGCTCGTGTCGAAACTCGTGAACGAAGCGAAGGTGATCTGATGTCCGTCCTCGTCGTCGCAGAACATACCAACGAGCAGCTCAAGGCCGCGACGCGACATGCCGTGGCGGCAGCTGCGCAGATCGACAGCGACGTTCACGTACTCGTCGCCGGCAAGGGCTGCGGGCCCGCCGCCGAGGCCGCGGCGAAGATCGCCGGCGTTACGAAGTTGCTGAAAGCGGACGATCCCGCCTATGAGCACATGCTGGCCGAGAACGTGGCGCAGCTGATTGCGGATCTGGCCGGCAATTACACGCACATCCTCGCGCCCGCCACGACCAACGGCAAGAATTACGCCCCGCGCGCGGCAGCCCTCCTCGACGTGGCACAGATCTCCGAGATCGTCGCCGTGGAATCGCCGGACACCTTCGTGCGGCCGATCTACGCCGGCAACGCGCTCGCCACCGTGCAGTCGTCCGACGAGAAGAAGGTCATCACCGTTCGCGCCACCGCTTTCGAGGCCGCACCGGCGGAAGGCGGCTCGGCGAGCATCGAGGAAGTCTCCGGCAAGGGCGACGTCGGCCTCTCCAGCTTCGTCGGCCGGGAGCTGAGCAAGTCGGCACGGCCGGAGCTGACGGCGGCGAAGACCATCGTCTCTGGCGGTCGCGGCATGGGCAGCGGCGAGAACTTCAAGATCCTCGAGGAACTGGCCGACGTGCTCGGGGCGGCGGTCGGCGCATCTCGGGCCGCGGTCGACGCCGGCTACGTTCCGAACGACTATCAGGTCGGCCAGACCGGCAAGGTGGTCGCACCGGAGCTCTACATCGCCGTCGGCATTTCCGGCGCGATCCAGCACCTCGCCGGCATGAAGGACAGCAAGGTGATCGTCGCGATCAACAAGGACGAGGAGGCGCCGATCTTCCAGGTCGCCGACTACGGCCTCGTGGGAGATCTGTTCCAGATCGTGCCCGAGCTCACGCAAGAGCTCGACAAGGCCAAAAAGGCCGCTTCCTGATCTCGAAGGGGGGCTTGCGACATGATCCGCAAGATCGGCGTCATCGGTGCCGGCCAGATGGGCCACGGAATTGCCCATGTGTGCGCGCTGGCGGGCTACGAAGTGCATCTTGCGGATCTGGAGCAGTCCCGCCTCGACCAGGCGATCGAGCGGATCGGCGGTAACCTCGACCGCCAGATCCGCCGGGGCCTGATCGACGAGGCGAAGAAGTCCGAGGCGCTCAGCCGCATCAGCACGGGGACGGACTACGCGGAATTCAGCGATTGCGACCTGGTGATCGAGGCGGCCACCGAGGACGAGTCGATCAAGCGCGAGATCTACAAGAAGCTGATCCCGCACCTGCGCAGCGACGCCATTCTCGCGAGCAACACCTCCTCGATCTCGATCACCCGCCTCGCGTCGGCGACGGATCGGCCGAACCGGTTCATGGGGCTGCACTTCATGAACCCGGTGCCGATGATGTCGCTGGTCGAGCTGATCCGCGGCATCGCCACCGACGAGGACGTGTTCAGGGAGATCCGCGAGCTCGCCGTGAAGCTCGGCAAGCATCCGGTCGCGGCCGAGGACTTCCCGGCCTTCATCGTCAACCGCATTCTTCTGCCGATGATCAATGAGGCGGTCTACACCCTCTACGAGGGTGTCGGGTCGGTCGAGGCGATCGATACGGCGATGAAGCTCGGCGCCAACCATCCGATGGGCCCACTCGAGCTGGCCGACTTCATCGGCCTCGACGTCTGCCTCTCGGTGATGCAGGTGCTCTACGACGGCCTCGCCGACAGCAAGTACCGGCCGTGCCCGCTTCTGGTGAAGTATGTCGAGGCGGGCTGGCTCGGCCGCAAGACGAGCCGCGGCTTCTACGATTACAACGGCCCCGACCCGATCCCGACCCGCTGAGGGCATCCCTCCGCGGTCACCGCCACCTTCCCACATTCCCGATCATCACCCGCCTCCGTCTTCGCGAGGCGCGCAGGGCTGCAGCGATCCAGGTCACGAGCACCGACGCTGGCGGCCCCTGGATTGCCGCGCTCCTCCGGTCGCTCGCATCGACGGCGTTCTCTGCCGGCTACTGCCCCGTCATCGAGGTCAGCACGGTCTTGATCGGGGGCTCGTCCCATTCGGCCACACCTTCCTTGCGCGCTACCTCGCGGCCCTGGCTGTCGATCAGCACCGTCGTCGGCAGGCCGCGGATGCCGAATGCCCGGCCGACCGCGCCTTCGGGGTCGAGGTAGATCGGCAGGCTCTCGAGCCCGTGCTGCTCGTAGAACGGGGCCACCGCCTCGGCGCCGCTGCGATCGGAGGACACGGCCACCACCTGGAAGCGGTCGCCGCCGAGCTCCGCCTGCAAGCGGTCGAGCGCCGGCATCTCCTCGACGCAGGGCGCGCACCAGGTGGCCCAGAAATTCAGCAGCACCACCTTTCCGGCGAACCGGTCGAGCGATATCGTCTCGCCCTCGCTCGTCGCGAACTGCACATCGGGAATGGCCGCCGGCTCCCGCAGCCAGCCGATCTCCCCGGCATCGCCCGACCCGAACGTGGCTGTTTGCGGCGAAACGGGCGCTTCGGTTGCGGGCTCGACAAATATCGCGACAATCGCGCCGACCAGTGCTGCGACGACGACGGCGGCGATCAAGCTGAGGACGACAGGTCTTTTCATGACTCCGGAACGATCACGATGAGCGGACAGAAGCGCGACGGCGCGAC
The DNA here is from genome assembly GCA_029268305.1 of Alphaproteobacteria bacterium. Classification (GTDB taxonomy): domain Bacteria; phylum Pseudomonadota; class Alphaproteobacteria; order JAJUGE01; family JAJUGE01; genus JAJUGE01. The sequence goes on along the minus strand of JAJUGE010000022.1, from coordinate 34,471 downwards.
GGATTCCTCCGCGAATGCCATGTGGGGCGGCCGATTCAGCGGCGGCCCTTCAGATATAATGACGCGCATAAACGTTTCGATCGATGTCGACAAGCGCCTCTACCGCCAGGACATCGAAGGCTCGCTCGCGCACGCGGCGATGCTGGCGGAGCGCGGCATCATCTCCGCCGAGGACCGCACGGCGATCGAAGCCGGTCTGCGGAAGGTCCGCGAGGAGATCGAGGCCGGCACCTTCCGTTTCCGTCCGGAGCTCGAGGACATCCATATGAACGTCGAGGCGCGACTGGTCGAGATCGCCGGCCCGGCCGCCCGGCGGCTGCACACGGCACGCTCGCGCAACGACCAGGTCGCGACCGACTTCCGCCTGTGGGTGCGGGACGAGATCGATGCCCTGGGTGATGCGCTGAAGGCATTGCAAGCGGCCCTGCTCGACCAGGCGGAGCGGCACGCCGAGCAGGTGATGCCGGGCTTCACGCACCTGCAGAACGCGCAGCCGGTAACGTTCGGGCATCACCTTCTGGCCTATGTCGAGATGGTCGGCCGCGACAGGGGGCGCTTCGCGGACTGCCGACAGCGCCTGAACGAGAGCCCGCTCGGCTCGGCTGCCCTGGCTGGCACCTCGTTCCCGATCGACCGGCACGGGACGGCGCGCGCCCTCGGGTTCGACCGGCCGACCGCGAACTCGATCGACGGCGTCTCCGATCGCGACTTCGCGATCGAGTTCCTGGCGGCCGGTGCGATCACGGCGATGCACCTCTCGCGCCTCGCCGAGGAAATCGTGCTCTGGTGCAGCGACCGGTTCGGCTTCATCGCGCTGTCGGATGCCTTCACCACTGGCAGCTCGATCATGCCGCAGAAGCGCAACCCCGACGCCGCCGAGCTGGTGCGCGCGAAGACCGGGCGATTGATCGGTGCCCTCGACGGTCTACTTGTGATGATGAAGGGACTGCCGCTCGCTTACGGCAAGGACATGCAGGAAGACAAGCAGCCGACGTTCGAGGCCGCCGACGCGCTGATGCTTTGCGTCGCGGCGACGGCCGGCATGATCTCGGACCTGACGGTCCGGCCCGAGCGGATGGAAGCGGCCGCGAGGGAGGGATTCACCACGGCCACCGACCTCGCCGACTGGCTGGTCCGGGTACTCGACCTGCCGTTCCGCGACGCCCACCACGTCACGGGCTCCATCGTCCGGATCGCCGAGGAGCGCGGCTGCACGCTCGATGCCTTGCCGCTCGAAGCAATGCAATCGGTCGAGCCGCGGATCACGCGCGACGTGTACGACGTGCTGAGCGTCGAGCGGTCGGTCGCGAGCCGCACCAGCTATGGCGGCACCGCACCGGTGCGCGTGCGCGAGGCGATCGCGGCGGCGCGGGAGCGGTTCCTGTGAGCGGCACCGTGGCCCGCCTCACCGCTGCCGCGCTGGCCATGGCGCTCGCTCTCTCCGCCGCCGCCTGTGGCAAGCGTGGCAATCTCGAGCCGGTCGACGAAGAGCGGCAGACGTACCCGCGGACGTATCCGGCCCGATGAGCGCGTTCGCATATCGGGACGGCGTGCTCAGTGCCGACGGCGTGCCGCTCGACTGGGTGGCCTCGTCGGTCGGCAGCCCGGTCTACTGCTATTCGGGAGGCGCGATCACGACTGCATACCGCGCCTTCGAAGCGGCGTTCGACAGCCGGCCGGAGACGCGGGGTCGAACCACCATCTGCTATGCGGTAAAGGCGAACGGCAACCTCTCGGTCGTCTCGACCCTCGCAGCACTCGGCGCCGGGTGCGACATCGTCTCGGAGGGAGAGCTGCGTCGGGCGCTCGCCGCGGGCGTGCCGCCCGGGCGCATCGTCTTCTCCGGCGTGGGTAAGACGCGCGACGAGATGGCCTATGCGCTCCAGGCCGGGATCATGCAGATCAATGTCGAGTCGGCCGAAGAACTGGAGGCCCTGTCCCGCGTCGCGACCGCCTGCGGACGCACGGCACGGGTGGCGATCCGGGTCAATCCCGACGTCGACGCCGAGACGCACAGCAAGATCTCGACCGGCCAGCGGCACGACAAGTTCGGCGTCGCCTGGGACGAGGCGCCCGGCCTGTTCCGAAGGGCGAGGAAGCTGCCGGGCATCGACCTCGTCGGCATCGCCGTCCACATCGGCTCGCAACTCATCCGGCTGGAGCCCTACCGGCAGGCGTTCCGGCGCATCGTCGAGCTGGTGCACGGGTTGCGCGCGGACGGTGTGCCGATCCGGCGCATCGATTTCGGCGGCGGTCTCGGAATCTCCTATCGGGGTGAGACGCCGCCCGACATCGATGCCTATGCCGGGATCATCGCCGAGGCCGTGCGCGGGCTGGACTGCGATGTCGTCATCGAGCCCGGGCGGCGGCTGGTCGGTCCGGCCGGTGTCCTGCTGACGCGGGTGGTCCGCGTCAAGAAAACGCCGGAAAGAAGCTTCATCATCGTCGACGCGGCGATGAACGACCTGGTCAGGCCGGCGATGTACGACGCCTATCACGAGTTTCTGCCGGTCCGCAGGCCGGCTCCGGACGCACCGGCCGCGGAGGTCGATATCGTCGGCCCGATCTGCGAGAGCACCGACATCTTCGCCAGAGACCGGCTCCTGCCCCCGGTCAAGGAGGGGGACCTTCTGGCGATCGCCAACGCCGGCGCGTACGGCGCAGTGATGTCGTCCGAGTACAATGGCCGGCCCCTCGTTCCAGAGGTGCTGTTGCAAGACGGCACATGGAAGATCGTCCGGCGGCGTCCGACCTGGGACGAGATGCTGGCGCTGGAGGCGCCGGCGCTCGATCGGGAGAGGTGAACCATGGCACGCGACCCCTCCGCTGATCGCGCAGACCGGCGCCTGCTGGCGCGCCTCGAACGGAAGGTTCGCCTCGCCAGAATAGCGCTCGTCTGGGAGCGTCTGTGGGCAGCGCTCTGGCCGCTGCCGCTGATCGTCGGTGTGTTCCTGTGCGTCGCGCTACTGGATCTGCTGCCGATCGCGCCCGGTTGGCTCCATCTGCTCGTCCTCGTCGCCTTCGTCCTCGCCGCGGCGGCGGTGATCGTCCGGGCGGCGCGGCAGTTCCGTATGCCGACCCGGTACGAGGCCGAGCGGCGCGTCGAGCGGGCGAGCAGACTCGAGCACCGTCCGCTCTCCACTTACGGCGACCGGCCGGCCACAGGAGACGCCGAGGCGGAGTCCCTGTGGTCGGTGCATGTCGCCCGCTTGCGCCGTCACCTGCGTGGCCTGCGGGTCGGCAGCCCGCGCAGCCGGCTTCCCTATCTCGATCCGTTGGCGACGCGAGGCGGTGTCGCCGTTGTCCTGTTCGCTGCGCTGGTCGTCGCTGGCGACACCGCCGGAGAGCGGATCGGGCGCGCGCTCTCGCCGGGTATGGTGCGGGCGGTGGAAGTGCCTGCCACCGTGGATCTCTGGGTCGAGCCCCCCGCCTACACCGGTTTGGCGCCGATCTACGCCGCGTCGGGCCAGCCGGTCCTCGCCTTCCCGGCCGGCAGTCAGGTGCTCGCGCGCGTCGGCGGCGGCTCTGGCGTCCCCGAGTTGCGTCTCGACGAAGAGACGGCCGAGTTCACGACCGCCGGCGAGCGCTCCTGGCAGGGGAGCATGACAGTCGCCGCGGGGGAGCGCCTCGCAGTCGTCCAGGACGGGGCGGAGCTCGGATCCTGGACCCTGGAGATCGCACCCGATTCGCCGCCGACGGTGGCATTCGCACGGCCGCCGATGACGACGCCGCACAACGCGTTGCGGCTCGACTACGAGGGCAGCGACGACTACGGCATCGTCTCGCTCTCGCTCGAAGTGCGGCGGGTACTGGAGGACGATACGCTATCTGCGGATGAGCCCCTTTCGATCACCCTTCCGGTAGCCGGCAACGGATCGCGCAAGCTGCAGGGCAGCAGCTACAACGACCTGACGGCACACCGCTGGGCGGGACTGCCGGTCGAACTGGCACTCGTCGGCCGCGACGGCGCCGACCAGACCGGCTCGAGCGAGCGGATCCGCCTGGTACTTCCGGAGCGGCAGTTCAGTCACCCGGTGGCGCGGGCGATCATCGAGGAGCGGAAGCGGCTCGGCCTCGACCCGGAGAGCCGGCTCGACGTTTCCCGTGCTCTCGACGGCCTCGCGCGGATGGGATCGCTGTTCGACGACGATACGGTCGTGCATCTCGCTCTGTCGGCATCGAAGTGGCGCCTGCGCTATGACCAGGCCCCGGGAGGCATCGAAGCGGTTCGCGACCTGCTGTGGGACACGGCGCTGCGCCTGGAAGACGGCAACCTCAGTCTTGCCGAGCGCGAGCTCCGGGCGGCCCAGAAGGACCTCATGGAGGCGCTCGCCCGCGACGCGCCGGAAGCCGAGATCGACCGTCTGATGGAGCGCCTGGCGCAGGCGATCGATAATTTCCTGCGCAGCCTTGCCCAGAGCGGACCGGTCGAGGAACTGGACGCCCAGGACCTCGAGAACGCCGAGCTTCTCGACCGGCAGGACCTGCGCGAGATGTTGGAGCGCATGCGCGAACTGGCGAAATCCGGGTCGCGCGACGCGGCGATGCAGATGCTGGCACAGCTCCAGCAGATGCTGGAGAACCTGCGGCAGGCGAGGATGTCGGCCCAGGGCCAGCAGAGTAGCGCCGAAATGATGCGCATGATGCAGGAGCTGCAGGATCTGGCCAATCGGCAACGCGGCCTGATGGACGAGACCTTCCGGCAGTCGCAGGGCCAGCCGCAAGGTCAGCCTCAGCCGGGGCAGGGCTCCGGCTCGCCGATGTCGTTACCGCAAATCGGCCAGGAGCAGGAGCAGCTTCGGCGGATGCTCGGCGACTTCATGCGGCGACTGGGCGAGCAGTCCGGGGAGATTCCGGGAGCGTTCGGCCGCGCCGAGCAGGCGATGCGGGAGGCGCTCGAGGCGCTCGGGCAGGAGGCGCCCGGCGAAGCGGTTGGGCCGCAGTCGCAGGCGCTCGACCAGCTGCAGCAGGCGGGTCAGGCGATGGCTAGGGAGCTGGCACGCCAGATGGGCCAGGGCCAGAGGGGTCAAGCGAGGCAGGACGGGCAGCCTCCGGGTTCGGACCCGCTGGGGCGACCGCCGGGCGGATATGGGGTGGACACCCAGAACGTCACGATCCCGGAGGAGTCCGACATGCAGCGGGCCCGGCGCATTCGCGACGAGCTCTATCGTCGTTCCGGCGATCGCGAGCGACCGCAATTCGAGCGGGAGTATATCGACCGGTTGCTGGAGCGCTTCTGACGCGGGGCGGAGCGCCTTCAGGCGCTTCGGCACATGGTGGCCGGCGACACAGGGCGCGCCAGTGTCTCGCTCACCGCTGACGAGATCTCCCTGAGACTGAACGGCTTGGCGACCACCCGGTGGACGAGCGCTTCCAGATTGTGCGCACGCTGGCGCTCGGCGGCATAGCCGGACATCAGTAGGATGCGGGTCTGCGGCCACGTATCCGCAACCTTCAACGCGAGCGCGATGCCGTCCATGCCCGGCATGACGATGTCCGTGAGAAGCAGGTCGAACGAGTTCCCGTCGAGCGCTTCGAGCGCGGTGAGTCCGTCGTCGGCGGTCGTGACCTGATGCCCGGCGAGCTGAAGGGCACGCGCCACGAACTCGCGCACGCCCGCCTCGTCTTCCGCGATCAGTACCTTGGCCATCTCGCCCATCCACTGCCGCTCGCGAAGAGCAGCTTTCGACACTGCTGGTATTCGACCGATACGATAATTTGAACTTGGTAAACGAGCCGTTAACGCATGGGGAGATTCGGCGGATATGAATGACCGCCGCTCAGCTGCCGCCAGCGGCCTCGAAGCCGATCGTCACCCGGGCGGCAGGCTCGGGCGGCTCCGTGAATTCGACGGCGAAGCCCGCCTCCTCGCCGCTTCGGAGGCTGGCGAGGCCCAATCCGGTAGTCAGCTCCGAGAGGACATTCCCGCTCTCGTCGAGAAGGACCGCCCGAACCACCGGTGCGTCGACGGTGGATGCTGTCGGGTTCACGACGATGCCGCTGACGACGAGAATGCGGGAACCGGCGTCGAGTCGCGTCTCGGGCGTGACGTCCCTGATCTCCAGGCTCCGGCCCGGTACCGGCTCGGCGAGACCGACCGTCTCATACAGGCGCGCCGCAGCCGGCCAGACGGCCACGATTCGCTCCTGCCCGGTGAAAACCGCCACCGCCAGCAGGAATGCGACCGCGAAGAAAAGTCTCCAACCGCCGTGGTGCCGCGCCGCGCCTGCCGCTGATTCTGCTTCTGGTTCTGGCGCCGCCTCGCTCGGAGAACCGTTCACGGCCGGTGGCGGAGCCGCCGCCGCGGGCTCGAGGTCAGCCTTTGCGGCGACGGGTGTCGGCGCGACCGTTGCCGCCTCCGGCATCTGGTGCCAGACGTGACCGCAGCGCACGCAGCGCACGCGTCGCCCGTGCGCACCCAGCACCGCCGGATCGACCGTGAAGCGTGTGGAGCAGGAAGAGCAGGTGACTATCATTAAGGACCGAGGTCCCCCGATGACCGTTGAACGTGTATACGGGGGCAGATGGGGGCGAGGCAAGCCCAGCGCCGCCGCGGCCGGAGCCAGCAAACGGAGCGAATTCCGTGCAGCCACAGTTCGACTCGCCATTCGCCGTGACCGACGAGACTCCGCCGATCGTGGAATTCGGCGGTGTCGGCCTGCGTTACGGGCGTGGTCCTGAAGTGCTGCACGATATCGATCTCGCCCTGCCGCAGGGCTCGTTTCATTTCCTCACGGGCAGTAGCGGCGCCGGCAAATCGTCGCTGCTCGGTCTGATGTATCTCGCCCGGCGGCCAACGACCGGCTCGATCCGCATGTTCGGGCTCGAGGTCGATCGCCTGTCGCGCAGAAGATTGCCGGAGGTGCGTCGGCGTATCGGCGTCGTGTTCCAGGAATTCCGGCTGCTGGATCATCTGACGGCCCTCGACAACGTGGCGCTGCCTCTGCGGATCGCAGGCATTCCCGAGGTGGACATCCGCCGCAACGTCACGGAGTTGCTCGAATGGGTCGGCCTCGGAGATCATCTCCGCGCGCGGCCGCCGACCATGTCTGGCGGGCAGCAGCAGCGAGTCGCCATTGCCCGGGCCGTCGTCGCTAACCCCAGCCTGTTGCTCGCCGACGAGCCGACGGGTAGCGTCGACGACCACAGCGCCGCACGCCTGATGCGGCTCTTCGAGGAGCTGAACCGGATGGGGACGACGATCGTGATCGCCACCCACAATCGCGCCATCGTCGAGGAATCGGGACACCCGGAGTTGCGTCTCGAGGAGGGGCGACTGACGCTCGTGCCCGGTTCGGCGCAGAGCTGACGGGGTCGCTGGTGTTCGGCAGACCCGCGATCAGGCTGCAGCGCGATTCTTCCAGCCGCTTTCTCCCGTGGATCATCGCTCTGATGGTCTTCATGGGCGCGCTCGCGCTCGCGGCGGCGATGATGGTGGACGCTGCCGTCGACCGGTGGGACCGCGGCCTGCGCGGCTCGCTCAGCGTCCAGATCCCGCCCGGGCCGAGCGAGGCGGCCGGAGAAGAGGCGGTGGCGCGCGTTCTCGAGATGCTGCAGGCGACGCCGGGCGTCGAGAGCGCCCGCGCCCTCAGCCGTGAGGAGGTTGGCGAGCTCCTGGAGCCCTGGCTCGGCGATGTCTCCCAGGCGGGAGACCTGCCGATTCCCCGCATGATCGACGTGCGCGTACAGCCCGGCGCGTCGCTGGCGGTTCCCGCGCTCGAAGCGCGGCTGCGCGAGGTGCAGGAAGGCATCGGCGTCGACGATCACGAAGCCTGGCTGCAGCGTCTGATCGATTATGCGAACGCGATGAAAGTCGTCGCGCTCTCGGTCGTGGCGGTAATTGGCGCCGTCGGGGTACTGACGGTCACATTCACGACCCTCACGCGGATGTCGATCCACCGCAGCGTGATCGACCTTCTGCATCTAATGGGGGCGACGGACCGGTTCGTCGCCTGGCAATTCCAGTCCCACGCTTTCCGGCTCGGCCTCGGCGGCGGCATCCTTGGGCTCGTGCCGACACTGCTCTGCCTGTGGGCGCTCCAGGAGGCTTCGGCCGAGCTCGGGGAGCTTCTGATACCGGTGCCGACCCTCACCCCCACTCAGTGGGCGGTGATCGCCGCTCTGCCGCTCGTGACGGGAATCGTGGCGATGCTGACGGCCCGATACACGGTTCTGTTCCGGTTGGCACGCATGCCATGAACGGCCCGTCGCGGCGACTCCCGCGGGGCTCGAGCCGATCGGCCCCGGCAGCCGGTCGTGGCGGCTTCGCTACGGTCGCTATGGCGAGTCTCTTTGCGCTGCTGCTGTTGATCGTCGGCGCCGCTGTCGGCTTCCTCGCCTTCGTTGACAGCCTGCCGCAACGGCCCGTGAACGCGACCACCCGGACAGACGCGATCGTCGTCCTCACCGGGGGGAGCGAGCGGGTGACAACGGGTCTGCACCTGTTGGAGCAGGGGCTGGCGAAGCATTTGTTCATCTCCGGCGTGCCGCCGGGGATCACCCGCGAGGAGCTCCTGCGCCGGATCAACCTCGCCGATTTCTCGTTGCGTCACCGGATTGCCCTCGGCCATGCCGCCGGCAACACGGCCGGCAACGCGCGGGAAACCGCGGCCTGGATGCGGCGTCAGCGCTATCGCTCGCTTCGGCTCGTCACGTCGCAGTATCACATGCCGCGCAGCCGCGCGATCTTCGCGTGGGCCATGCCGGACGTGGAGATCGTGCCGCATCCGGTGTTCTCCGAGGCGGTCCGGCAGGACGATTGGTGGAGCTGGCCCGGCACGACAAAGCTGTTCCTGATCGAGTATGCAAAGTATGTGGCGGCCTTCGTCTATGTCTGGCTCGTACCCTCGCCGGCTGCCGCATGATTTTGCTTCGATCGCTCCTGTTCAACCTCGCCTTCGGCATCTGGTCGGTGGTCGTCACGATCCTCGCGCTGCTCGTGCTTCCGGCGCCGCGGCCATGGATCCTCGCCATCGGTCGCTGGTGGGCGGCGGGCATGGTCTGGCTGCTCCGCGTCTGCTGCAAGATCACCCATGAGGTGCGGGGCGAGATACCCGCGGCACCCGTGCTCGTCGCGAGCAAGCATCAATCGAGTTGGGAAACGCTCATCCTGCCGTTGCTGCTGCGCGATCCGGCGCTGGTGATGAAGCGGGAGCTGCTGTTCATCCCGCTCCTGGGGCTCTGCCTCTGGCGTGCGGGGCATGTCCCGGTCGATCGCAGAGGCGGGGCGACGGCCCTGCGCCGCATGATTGCCGGCGCGCGGCGCGCGGTGGCCGAGAACCGTTCGATCGTGATCTATCCGGAGGGGACGCGCACGACGCCCGGCGAGCGGAGCCGCTATCACCCCGGGGTCCTCGCCCTGTATCTTCAGCTCGGCCTGCCGGTCGTGCCGGTCGCGCTCAATTCCGGAATGTTCTGGGGGCGGCGCAGCTTCCTGAAGCGGCCGGGTTGCATCGTGATCGAGTTCCTCGAACCGATTCCGGCGCGGGCGCTCCGCAAGGAGCTGCTGCCGATCCTGGAGGAGCGGATCGAAGCCGGCTCCGAGCGGTTGAGAAGGGAGGCGGTGGCGCAGCTGGCTGGGGAGCGCGAGCCCGTCGGGTAACCCGCCTGCCGCGTGTTACCATTCCCCGCTTCCGTCCCGTTCCGATGCCAGGGGGACCCGATGCAGCTTTCCGCGATCTCCGAGCAGATATGGGATCTCAAATACCGGCTGAAGACGGCCGAGGGAGAGCCGGTCGACCGGACGATCGAGGACACGTGGTGGAGAGTGGCACGCGCTCTCGCCACCGTCGAGGCGGAACCGGACAATTGGGCCGAGCGCTTCTACGAAGCCCTGGCCGGCTTTCGCTTCCTGCCCGCTGGCCGTATCATCGCCGGGGCCGGCACCGAACGGCGCGTCACCCTTTTCAACTGCTTCGTCATGGGCACCCTTCCCGACGACATGGCGGGAATCTTCGAGGGCCTGAAGGAGGCCGCCCTGACGATGCAGCAGGGGGGCGGCATCGGCTACGACTTCTCGACCCTGCGGCCGAAGGGGGCGCCGGTGCGCGGTGTCGGGGCCGACGCATCCGGGCCGCTCTCGTTCATGGACGTGTGGGACGCGATGTGCCGCACGGTTATGAGCGCTGGCCACCGGCGCGGCGCGATGATGGCGACGATGCGCTGCGACCATCCCGATATCGAGGCTTTCGTCGACGCGAAGCGTGAGCCCGGGCGGCTCCGCATGTTCAACCTGTCGGTGCTGGTCACCGACGCCTTCATGGAGGCGGTCGCCGCCGGCCGCGACTGGCCCCTTTGTTTCGGCGGAAAGACGTTCCGGACCGTTCCCGCTCGCGCGCTCTGGGAGCGGATCATGCGGGCGACGTACGATTATGCCGAGCCGGGGGTGATCTTCATCGACCGGGTCAACCGTCTCAACAACCTCTGGTACTGCGAGCGCATCGACAGCACCAATCCTTGCGGCGAGCAGCCGCTGCCGCCGTACGGTGCCTGCCTCCTCGGCTCGGTGAACCTCGCCCGGCTGGTGCGGAAGCCGTTCGAGGAGGGGGCATCGATCGACGAGGCGGAGCTCGCCGAACTGGCCGGCGTCGCCGTGCGGATGATGGACAACGTCGTCGACATCTCCCGCTTCCCTCTGCCGCAGCAGGCCGAGGAGGCGCGGCAGAAGCGGCGCATCGGCCTCGGCGTGACCGGTCTCGCGGATGCCCTCGCCATGTGTGGCGTGCGCTACGGCTCAATCGAGGCGGTCGCGCTCCTGGAGCAGTGGTTGAGCATCATTCGCCGGTCGGCCTATCTGGCATCTGCCGGTCTCGCGCGGGAGAAGGGGGCATTTCCCTTGTTCGACGCCGACCGCTACCTTGCCGGCGCCAACGTCGCGAGCCTCGAGCAGGACGTCCGGGCGGCGATCGCGCGCGACGGCATCCGTAATGCCCTCCTCACCTCGATCGCCCCCACCGGCACGATCTCGCTGTTGGCCGACAACGTCTCTTCCGGCATCGAGCCGATCTACGGCTTCACGATGCGCCGCAGCATCCGCATCGCGGACGGCGGACATCGGGAGGAGGAGTTGAGCGACTACGCCTATCGTCTGTTCCGCGAGCTGCGCGGCCCGGACGAGCCGTTGCCCGAGAGCTTCGTCGACGTGGCGACCCTGACCCCCGAAGATCATCTCGCGATGCAGGCGGCGGCCCAGCCCTGGGTGGACGCCTCGATCTCCAAGACGATCAATCTGCCCGCATCGATTCCGTTCGAAGATTTCAAGGAGGTCTATGCCCGCGCCTATGCCCTCGGGTGCAAGGGCTGCACCACCTACCGGCCGAACCCGATCACCGGCGCCGTCCTGTCGACAGCTCGCCCACAGGGCGCATCCGAAGGAGATTCGGAGCCGCTCTCGCGACCCGAAGTACTGCCGGGCGCCACCTACAAGCTCCGTTGGCCCGAGAGCGACCACGCGATCTACATCACCCTCAACGACGTGGTGCAGGACGGCCGCCGGCGCCCGTTCGAGGTTTTCATCAACTCGAAGAACATGGAGCACTACGCCTGGACGGTGGCGCTCACCCGCATGATCAGCGCCGTCTTTCGACGTGGCGGCGACGTCTCGTTCGTTGTCGAGGAGCTCAAGGCGGTGTTCGATCCGCGGGGCGGCCAGTGGCATCAGGGTCGCTACGTGCCTTCTCTGCTCGCGGCGATCGGAGACGTGATCGAGCGGCACATGATCGAGATAGGCTTTCTCGACCGGCCTGCCGCTCCTGCGGGAACTGCCTTCTCGCCGCCGGCCGGCGACGCGGTTCGAGCAGTGACGCAGTGTCCTAAATGCGGCGGCGCGAGCGTGATCCATCAGGAGGGCTGCGATCTCTGTACGTCCTGCGGTTATTCCAGGTGCGGTTGAACTTTCGAGTGACGAAAGGGAACCTTCACGCGCGGCCCCTGTTCTCCCGACCGAAGCTTCACGGGAGCGAGGCGATGAACTGGGATCAAGCCAAGGGCAATTGGAAGCAGCTGAAAGGCCAAGTGAAATCGCAATGGGGTAAGTTGACGGACGACGACCTCATGATGATCGAAGGCCACAGAGACCAGTTGGTCGGGCGTATTCAAGAGCGTTACGGGATCGCCAAAGACGACGCCGAGCGTCAGGTCAGAGAGTTCGAAACCCGGGTCTGACCAGTACTAGCAGCTAACCGATCGAATTGTTGAGCCGAGACCTCGCCGGGTTGTTCGGAGAGGCAGAGGCTGTCCATACAGGAGGTTCCACATGAATAAATATCTCGTCACCGCGTCTGCCTTCGCCATGCTGATCGCCGCACCGGCCCTCGCTGCGGACCAGAGCGCGGCGCCGGCGGACACCGACGTCAAGGTCATGGAGAACACCGAGAACACCGGCTCGGCGGTCGATAGCACGCAGGCGGCCGCAACGGAGCAGCAGCCCGGCGAGATCGACGCCAACGAGCTCATTGGCAAGGACATCCATAACTCTCAGGGCGAGGAGCTCGGTGAAGTCAACTCGGTCATTCTGAGCCAGGATGGACAGGTCCAGTCCGTCATCGTCGGCGTAGGTGGCTTCCTCGGCATCGGCCAGCGCGACGTCGCAATCTCCTGGGACGAGCTCAACGTCGGGCCGGACGGCGAGGAGATCGTCGCCAACCTCTCCCGCGAGCAGCTCGAGCAGATGCCCGAGTATCAGTTCGCCGAAGGTCAGGAGCGTGGCACCGCGTTCGAGGGTGGTGATTTGGCCGGAACGCCGAGCACTCCCGACGCGCAGAGCGATCGGATGGCTGCCGCCCCGTCTGGTGAGATGAACGTCGGAACTGCCGGCGAGGCACGGAGCAGCGAAGGTGCCGGGACGGCCGCCGGGGCAGGTGCTGCAGCCGGTGCCGGTGCGGGCGCCGCTTCGGGAATGGCCGCGGGCGATGGTACGACCCCCCGCGACGGCGATGCGGCTCAAACCCAGCAGCAGGCTGCTGGCGCGCAGGAGATGGGCGAGATCAGCGATCTGAGCGCTGACGAGGTCATCGGCCGTGACGTGGTGAACATGAATGGCGAGGACGTGGGAGAGATCGAGGATATCGTTCTCGATCAGAACGATGCGAAATTCGCGGTCATCTCCGTCGGCGGCTTCCTCGGCATGGGCGACAAGAGTGTGGCCGTGTCGCTGGACGAGCTTAAGCTCGGCGAAAACGACGCCATCCTGATGTCTGAGGCGACCGAAGAGCAGCTCAAGGATTTGCCGGAGTACGACAAGTCGGCCTACAAGCCGTCCGAGAGCACCGATGGTGCTTCGCCGTCGACACCGGCTGCGCCGACGCGGTAAACCGCTGAGCAATCATACGGAACCAGCCGTACAGGAAGGGCCCGGCCGATGGTCGGGCCCTTTTTCATTCGTGGAGGGATTCCGCGGCTTTCAGGATCCCCCGCAGATGGGGCTCCTCGATCCCGAAGCTGGCGAGGTGGTCGATAACGCCGGCGAGATAGTCGCGGGCGGTGCCGCGGCGCCCCCGACCACGGGCTACGGCCGCCACGGTCTCGTGGAAGGTCAGCTCTCCCGCATAAAGCGGCTGATCGGGGTCGGCAATGAAGGCGAGGGCCTTCAGGTCTCCTGTCTCCGTGTGCACGGGCAGGAGCCGCGGCTCGTACACGCCGTCGTCGAGTTCGCGCTCGAACAGATACGCCAGCATCTGTCGCCGCCGGTGGCCGGCGGCCCGATAGGCGACTCCCGTTGTTTCGCCGCCGCGATCGAGGCCGAGCACCAGCCCCGGCTGCTCCGGGGTGCCGCGATACGCCGTCGACCAGATGCACAGGCGGCGGTGGTATCCGCGCAGCATGGCCATGCGGGCTTCGTCGAATGCAAAGCCGGGATTCCACATCAGCGACCCGTACGCGAATACCCAGAGATCCCGGCGTGCGCTGTCGACCGTCAAGATTGGCCCTCGATTCTCGCCCCCGGTCGGGATACCACCTCGGACTCGATGGCGCGAGCCGCAATCATGCAGCACCGGCCGGAGTACACCTGTTGCGCATCCGAACGTTCCTGATCGCCTCCATCGTTGCGACGGTTCTTTGCCTCGCGGCGGTGGTCGGCTGGTGGCACGTCATGGCCGACAGGGGGGAGACGATTGTCGCCGAGTGGATGTCGCGCCTCGAGAGCGCCGGCTATTCGGTGGCACATGCAGGGCTGGATAGGAGCGGCTTCCCGACCAGGGTCGAGCTGACGCTGCGCGACGCCGCAATCGGCTGGCGGCGCGGCAGCGACAGCGGAGAAGTCCGCCTGCCCGTTCTGAGCGCCGCGGCACCTGTTTGGGACCCGGAGACGATCCACTTCGTCTCGCCCGCCGGGGTGTCTGCCTCACTCGCTTCCGCCGCGGGACCGCTCGAGGTCTCCGCCGCTTCGCTCGACGGGACGATCCGGCCGGCGAACCGGACGGACTCGGGGAGAGCATGGGCCGTTCGCGGCCAGCTGTCCGATCTGAAGGCATTCGGGCCGGACGCGGCCTCGCCGCTGTTCACTGCAGTGGCCGCTATCGTCGATCTGGGCATGCCCGAGATCCTGCTCGTTTCGCCGGACGCGGAAGGCATCGTCAATCTCACTTCCCGAATCGAGGAGATCGATCTTCCGATCGCGACGCCGCTCGGCGACCGGATTCGCGCCGTGACGCTCGCGTCGGACGTGACGGCGCCCCTGCCGGGTGGCTGGTCGGCGCCGGCGCTCTCCGCCTGGCGGGAAAGGGGCGGCCGGGTCACACTGCATCAGGGCGGGGTCGACTGGGGGCCGCTTCAGCTTCGTGGAACCGGCGGCCTGACGCTGGATCGGGCACTTCGCCCGGAAGGCAACATCCAGATCCGCGCCCGCGGCTACGAGCCGGCGCTCGACGCGCTGGGTCGTGCCGGAATGCTCCCGACCGATCAGGTGTCGGCGATCAAGCTCGCGCTGGCGTTCATTTCCCGGCAACCCGAGCCCGGAGGTCCCCGCGAGGCAGGGGCGGAGCTCGATCTCGACGACGGTTGGCTCAAGCTCGGGCCGTTCCGGCTGGCGCCGCTGCCGCCGGTGGTGCCGCAGTAGATCTCAGGCCTGCTTCGCGTCGATCAGCTTTCGCCGGATCTCGCGGGTGCGGCGGATCAGCGCCTCGATCTTCTCGCCTTCGCCCCAGCGGATCGCCCGCTGGAGCTGGGCGATGTCCTCGGACATGCGCCCGCAGACCTCGAGCAATGCCTCGCGGTTGTTCAGGAAGATGTCGCGCCACATCGTCGGATCGGAGGCGGCGATGCGGGTGAAGTCGCGAAAGCCGCTGGCGGCGAACTTGATGACTTCTTGTTGGATATGCTCGCCGAGGTCGGTGGCCGTGCCGACGATGGTGAAGGCGATCAGGTGCGGCAGATGGGAGGTGACGGCCAGCACCTGGTCGTGATGGCCGGCATCCATCACCTCGATCATCATGCCGCAGGTCCGCCAGAGCGACGCGATTCGCTCGATCGCGTCCCGGTCGGTGCCCGGCGGCGGGGTGAGGATGCACCAGCGGCCCTCGAACAGCTCGGCGAAACCGGCTTCGGGGCCCGAATGCTCGGTGCCCGCGATCGGGTGGCCGGGAACGAAATGAACGCCTTCGGGAATGCAGGGGCCGAGGTCACGCACCACCGACTGCTTTACGGAGCCGACGTCGCTGACGATCGCGCCCGGTGAAAGGTGATCCTGCATCACCTGACCGACCTCGGCGAAGGCGCCGACCGGGGTGCACACCATGACCAGATCGGCGCCGCGCACCGCAGAGGGTATCGAGAGGGTGCCTCGGTCAGCGAGGCCGAGGCGCATGGCCGTGTCCAGCGCTTCCTGCGATTTCTCGGCGATCACGATCTCGCCGGCGAGATCGTGGCGTTTCACGGCGTGGGCCAGCGACGAGCCGATCAGGCCAATGCCGATGATGGCGATGCGCTCGAACTTGCGTTCGTCGGACATGATGCGATCCAGTTGCTCGATGTGTCGGGCCGGCGTTTGCCGGCGCCTTCACTTCATCAGGGTGGAGAGTGCCTCGACCACCGCGCGCATGTCGTCCTCGAGACCGATCGTGATCCTCAGGCTGTCGGGCAGGCCGTAACCGCCCATCCGCCGCGGGATGATGCCCTGCGCGTTCAGGCATTCGACTGCGGCCGCGGCGTCGCGACCGGGCTCGTCGGGGAAGCGGACGAGCACGAAGTTGCCGACGCTCGGCGGGACGTCGAGACCGAGCTTCTTCAGCTCATGCGTCGTCCACTCCAACCAGCGCTGGTTGTGCCGGCGCGAGCGCTCGGCGAACTCCTGGTCGGCGACTGCGGCGGTGCCGGCGGCGATCGCGGGCGTGCTCACGTTGAACGGGCCGCGGATCCGGTGCAGCACCTCGACGATGGCGGATGGGCAATAGGCCCAGCCGACCCGCAGCGAGGCGAGGCCGTAGATCTTCGAGAAGGTCCGGCACATGACGACGTTCGGATAGGCGTCGACCAGCTCGGCGCCGGCGTCGTAGTCGTCGCGGACGACATATTCGGCATAGGCGGCGTCGACGACCAGCAGCACGTTTTCCGGCAGGCCCTCGCGCAACCGGCGCATCTCTGACGCCGGCAGGTACGAGCCGGTCGGGTTGTTCGGGTTGGCGAGAAACACGATCCGGGTGCGCGGCGTCACGCAGTCCAGAATGGCGTCGACGTTCGCCGTCAGATCGGTCTCGGGCGCGACCACGCCGAGCGCGCCGACCGATCGGGCGATGATCGGGTACATGGCGAAGCCATGCGCCGAGTAGATGACCTCGTCGCCGGGGCCGGCATAGCCGCGTCCGAGCAGCGCCAGCAGCTCGTCCGAGCCGGCGCCGCAGACGATGCGAGCGGGGTCGAGGCCGTGCTGGCGGCCGATCGCTTCACGCAGCGGAGTCGCGGCGCCTTCCGGGTAGACGAAGAGGCTGTCGCCCGCGGCCCGGTACGCCTCGACCGCCTTCGGGCTGGTGCCGAGGGGATTCTCGTTCGAGGCGAGCTTGATGACGTGGTTCTTGCCGGGCAGCGTCGCCTCGCCGCCGACATAGGCGGCGATCTCCATAATCCCCGGGCGCGGCCGAAGTGGGCTCATCTGCCCTCTCCGTTGGGCCGATCGAGCTCGGCCGGCGACAGCGGCACGGCGTAGCCGCCCGCGGCGATGACGCGGGTGATCGGCTGGCGGGACCGGGCGACGGCGCGGTCCAGGCGGGGATCGTCGGCCAGCACCATCTCGTCGGTTTCGTAGAGGAGAAGCCGTTGCTCGCCGCGATGCCTGTCGGTCGTCGCCACCACCTGTCTCGGCTCCCGGAAGCCGGCGGCTGCGAGGTCGGCGGTGGTGGCATAGTTGCTGACGTCGCCCTCGGTCTCCACCAACAGGTACGAGCGGTCGTCTCCGGTCGCTTCCGGATCGACGCAGGCGATCGCGAGACCGCTCTCGGAATTCGAGTACGGCGCGAACGGAAGCCGCGAGACGATCCGCGGCGTGCTCCTATCGTCACCAGCCAGAAGCGGCCACCACGGCTCGCCATCGTCGTCCTGCGGCATCGGCACGACGCCGATCGCGGCCGATCCGTTGCGGACCGCCGAGACCACCTGATGCGTCCGCTGGTAGGGCTGATAGACGGCGCTTGCGCCGTACTGATCGCGCGCCATATCCCAGTACATGCGACGCCCCTCGGCCGAGTAGACGGCTACCGTCACCTCGGTCTGGACGCGAAGCTGGCCGGTGATGATTTCGCGCCAGATACGGATCAGCGACCGCGGCGGGAAAAGCCCACTGTGGCGGGCGAGAAGCCGGCGCAGGATGAGCGCCTCCCGCCCGGGCCGAAAGAATTGCGGACGGTCGGAAACCTGCTCTCCGAGCAGCGCCTTTGCGCGGCCGACGTCCTGTACGACGGCGGTCCGGTCGATGAGAAGGTCGTGCATCGCCTCGTCGATCCGGTCGATCTCGCGGCGAAGCTCGTCCAATGTGGGCTGGTCGGAAGGCATGAGAGACGGCAGTCCGTCGGGTTGTTCGAAAGGGCGCCTAGTAGTAGCCGCCGCCCCCCCTGAAATCAAAGAAAACATTGACACGCAACGCCCTGGTCCCTAGCTATCGTCGCCTCGCGGAAACCCACACCATTGGATCGAATCCGGCGAATGACGGCCGGGGTTAGGAGAGTTCGACTGGTGTCGGAGCCAAACGTCCTCCAGCCTGTGGCTCCCTGGCCGGCGAGCGATCTCCCGGGCCACAGGCTCCACTTCGACGAGTCTCAGCCGCTGCTCCTCGACAGCGGCGAAAAGCTCGCGCCGTTCACGCTCGCCTATCAGACCTATGGCGCCCTGAACGGCGACAAGTCGAACGCGATCGTCGTATGCCATGCCTTGACCGGAGACCAGTTCGCGGCCGAGGACCACCCGATCACCGGCAAGCCGGGCTGGTGGAGCTCGATGATCGGACCTGGCAAGCCGATCGACACCGACCGCTATTTCGTCATCTGCATCAACGTTATCGGCGGCTGCATCGGCAGCACCGGTCCGCGCGAGATCGACCCCCGGACCGGCAAGCCATACGGCATGAAATTTCCGGTCATCACGATCCCCGACATGGTGCGGGCGCAGATGCGGGTGGTCGACCACTACGGCATCGATCAGATCTTCTGCGCGATCGGCGGATCGATGGGCGGGATGCAGGTGCTCGAGATGGCGACGCGCTACTCCGAGCGGGTGTTCGCCGCCGCGCCGATCGCGACCGCCGCCTACCACACCGCGCAGAACATCGCCTTCCACGAGGTCGGGCGCCAGGCGGTGATGGCCGATCCCGACTGGTGCGGCGGCGATTACGCGCTCTATGGCAAGACGCCGAGGCGCGGCCTGGCGGTGGCGCGGATGGCGGCGCACATCACCTACCTTTCCGAGGCGGCGCTGCACCGCAAGTTCGGGCGGAGCCTCCAGGACCGGAAGAACATCACCTACGGCTTCGAGGCCGATTTTCAGGTGGAGAGCTACCTGCGCCACCAGGGCAGCACCTTCGTCAAGCGCTTCGACGCGAACTCGTACCTCTATATCACGCGGGCGATGGACTATTTCGACCTCGCCGCGGAGCATGGCGGCGTGCTCGCGCGCGCCTTCGAGGGCGTGAAGACGCGCTTTTGTCTGGTGTCATTCACCAGCGACTGGCTGTTCCCCACGTCCGAGAGCCGCGCGCTGGTCCATGCCGCGAACGCGGCGGCGACACCGGTCAGCTTCGTCGAGATCGAAAGCGACAAGGGGCATGATGCCTTCCTGCTCGACGAGCCGGAATTTCACCGCATCATCTCCGGCTTTCTCGACGGGGCCGCCGTATATCGCGGTCTGAGGCGCCGCTGACGCATGGAAGCGGTCGTCATGGGCGAGACGCCTGCGCACACCCCCCTCACGGGCGATGGCGCCGGCGAAATCCGCCCCGATCTTAGGATCATCGCCGACATGGTCGCGCCCGGCAGCCGGGTTCTCGACATCGGCTGCGAGCGCGGCGAGCTGTTGGCCTATCTGGTGCGGCACAAGAACGTCGACGGGCGCGGGATCGAGCTCAGCATGGAAGGGGTGAGCGCCGGCGTGAGCAACGGCCTTTCCATCATCCAGGGCGATGCCGACACCGATCTCGAGTTCTATCCGGACGACAGCTTCCATTACGCGATCCTCAGCCGGACGCTTCAGGCGGTGCGCGATCCGCTCGGCGTCCTGCGACATCTGGTGCGGATCGGCGATCGGGCGATCGTCTCGTTCCCGAACTTCGGCTACTGGCGGGTACGACTGAAGCTCCTGACGACTGGGCGTATGCCGGTGACCGAAATGCTGAGCGAGCCCTGGTACGCGACGCCGAACATCCACCTCTGCACGATCGCCGATTTCGTGGCACTCTGCCGGAAGCTGGATATCGGGATAGAGCGCTCGATCGTGCTGCGCCGCGGCGGCCGCGACATGCGCTCTGGTGAAGGGGGCCGCGGCAACCTGTTCGGCGAACAGGCCGTGTTCCTGCTGCGACGGGGCGCCTGAAGCCGCGGTGTCGGCAGGTTGGCGACGTTCCGCCGCCGTAGATCGATCCTTAATCCGGCCCCGCTAAATTATTATTCAGAGCGGGACGGCTCGCCATAATTCAGTTGCATTATTGCACTTAAATGCCGTTCATAGACATCTGGGATGGTGGGCAAGGGACATGATGCGAAAGTTGGCAGCGGCCCTGCTGCTCATCGTCGCGGGTGTCGGCGTTTACTGGTACTCGACGCTGCGCCCGGACGAGAGCGCGCAGCCGCGGGCGGAGGCTCGAGAAACTGCGGTGGCCGCCGCCGTGACGGTCGAGGCGGTGCCGGTGCGCGTCGGCACCGTAACACGCACGATCACGGCGGTCGGAACGCTCCAGTCCAATGAATCCGTCATCCTGCGCCCGGAAATCGCCGGTCGTATCGCCGAGATACATTTCCGGGAAGGCGAGCGCGTCGCAGCAGGGGCGCCGCTCGTCACGCTTGATGATTCCGTCTACCGCGCGGAGCTCGCCCAGGCAGAGGCCGGGCTCAATCTCAGTCGCCAGAATTCCCAACGCGCGCAGGAGCTGTTCCAGCGGCGTGTCGGCACCGCCCGCACACGCGACGAGGCGATGGCGGCCCTGCGTGCCAGCGAGGCCGAGGTGGCCCTGGCCAGAGCGCGCCTCGAAAAGACCCGGCTGACGGCGCCGTTCTCCGGCGTGCTCGGCCTGCGCCGGGTCAGCGTCGGCGATTACGTCAATCCGGGGCAGGACATCGTCAACCTGGAGAACATCGACCCGATCAAGGTCGACTTCCGCGTTCCCGAGCCGGCCTTGAGCGATATCCAGGTGGGCCAGTCGGTCGAGGTGCAGGTGGACGCATTTCCCGGCGAGACGTTCACCGGAGAGGCCTATGCCATCGACCCGCGCATCGACGCCGACGGGCGCAGCGTGGTCATTCGAGCTCGGCTGGAGAACGACGACCGCCGGCTGCGGCCGGGCCTGTTCGCCCGCGTCGAAGTTATCATCGAGCGACGGGCCAACGCGCTCCTGGTGCCCGAGCAGGCGATCGTGCCGTTGCAGGATCGTGTGGCCGTGTTTCGGGTCATCGACGACAAGGCCGCCCTCACCACGGTTCGGCTCGGCCAGCGCCGTGCCGCCGAGGTCGAGATCGTCGAGGGGCTCTCCGAAGGCGACATCGTCATCACCGCCGGGCAGCTCAAGATCCGTGACGGCGCAGACGTCACGGTAAAGCCGCCGACCGGTCAGTTCGAGCCGCGGAGCAGCTGATCGATGAAGCTTTCCGACACCTGCGTTCGACGGCCCGTCTTCGCCACGGTGATGAGCCTGATCCTGGTGCTGGTGGGCATCGTCTCGTATCAGCGCCTCGCGGTGCGCGAATATCCGAAGATCGACCCGCCGGTGGTGACGGTCACGACCCAGTATCCCGGGGCGAGCGCCGAGATCATCGAGACCCAGGTGACGCAGCCGCTGGAGGAGCAGCTCGCCGGTATCGAGGGCATCAAGCTGATGACCTCCAGCAGCCGCCCGGAGCGGAGCCAGATCTCGATCGAGTTCAATCTGGACCGCGCGCCGGATTCGGCCGCGAGCGATGTCCGCGACCGGGTCGGCCGGACCCGCGGCCGCCTTCCGGACGAGATCGAGGAGCCGGTGATCCGGAAGGTCGAAGCGGACGCCCGGGCCACGATCTATCTCTCGCTCTTCAGCGATCGCTACAACCAGCTCGAGATCAGCGATTTCGCCGACCGCATCGTCAAGGAGCAGCTGCAGACGCTGCCGGGCGTTGCCCAGGTCGACCTCTACGGTGAGCGCCGCTTCGCGATGCGGCTCTGGCTGGATCCCGAGCGCCTCGCCGCCTACGGGCTCACCACCCAGGACGTCGAGGACGCCCTCAGGCGCCAGAACGTGGAGATTCCGGCGGGCCGCATCGAGAGCCGCAGCCGCGAGTTCACCGTCCTTTCGGAATCGGATCTGCGTACGCCCGAGGGCTTCGACAACCTCATCCTGAAATCGTCGGGCGGCTACCTGGTGCGGCTCAAGGACGTCGGGCACGCGATGATCGCCGCCCGCGACGAACGGCGCAGCAATCGCTTCAACCGGCGCACCTCGGTCACCGTCGGCGTCATCAAGCAGGCGACGGCGAACCCGCTCGACATCTCCGCCGCGGTGCGGGCCGAGCTGCCGAGCGTCCTCGCCAATCTGCCCGAGGGGATCGACGCGGCAGTCTCCTACGACAGGTCGGAGTTCATCGAAGCCTCGATCGGCAATGTCTACACCACCATCGGCGAGGCGATCGTGCTGGTCGTGCTGATCATCTTCTTCTTTCTCCGATCGTTCCGCGCGACCCTGATCCCCCTGGTCACGATCCCCGTGGCCCTGATCGGCGCCTGTACGATCATGCTGGCGCTCGGCTTCAGCATCAACACGCTGACCCTGCTGTCGCTCGTGCTCGCGATCGGGCTGGTCGTCGATGACGCGATCGTGATGCTCGAAAACATCTACCGTCATGTGGAGGAGGGGGAGAAACCCTTCCAGGCGGCGCTCAAGGGCAGCCGGGAGATCGCCTTCGCCGTCATCGGCATGACCCTGACCCTGGCCGCGGTCTACGCGCCGATCGGGTTCCTGACCGGCACGACGGGTCGTCTCTTCACCGAGTTCGCCTGGACCCTGGCCGGGGCGGTGCTGATCTCCGGCTTCGTGGCGCTGACGCTGTCGCCGATGATGTGCTCGAAGCTGCTGCGCGCGCACGAGCATCACGGGCGCTTCTACAATGTCACCGAGGCCGGTTTCCAGCGGGTGATCGGCGGGTATCGATCCGTCCTGCAATACGCGTTGCGCGCGCGCTGGCTGGTCGTCCTCGTCGGCTTGTGCGTGGCGGGCGGCGGCGGCTTTCTCTTCACGCAGCTCCCGTCCGAGCTCGCCCCCTACGAGGATCAGTCGACGATCTCGATCACCGGCATTAGCCCCGAAGGCGCCACGATCGAGTACACAGACGCCTACGCGAAGCAGGTCGAAGCGCTGCTCGACACGGTGCCCGAGGTCGAGCGCTACATGGTGATCGCCGGCTTCCCGACCGTGAGCAACATGGTCGGCTTCGTCCGGCTGAAGCCTTGGGAGGAGCGCGACCGGACGCAGCAGGAGATCACTCGTGCGCTTGCCCCGCAGATGGCGAAGATCGCCGGCATCCGGGCGTTCCCGTCCAATCCGCCGCCGCTCGGCCAGAGCTCCCGGTCCAAGCCGCTGGAGTTCGTGATCCAGACCGGCCAGTCCTATCGTGACCTCGAGCAGATGGTCGACAGCATCATGGTCAGGGCTGCGGAGAACCCGAACCTGCTCGACCTCGATACCGACCTCAAGCTCAACACGCCCCAGATCAAGGTGGAGATCGACCGGGAGAAGGCGGGCGATCTCGGCATCGGAGTCGACACCATCGGCCGCACGCTGGAGACCATGCTCGGCGGCCGGCAGGTCACCCGTTTCAAGCGGGAAGGCAAGCAGTACGACGTCGTGGTGCAGCTGCAGGACGTCGACCGCCGCAACCCGGACGACCTGAAGCGGATCCACGTCCGCTCGCGCGGCGGGCAGATGGTGCCGCTCTCCAACCTGGTCCGGGTCGAGGAGGGGATTTCGCCGAAGGAGCTGAATCACTTCGACCAGCGCCGCTCGGCCACAATCAGTGCCAATCTCGCCTCCGGCTATTCGCTCGGCGAGGCGATCGAGTTCATGGAAGGGATTGCCGCCGAAGTGCTGCCGGCCACCGCGCAGATCGACTATTCGGGCCAGTCGCGCGAGTTCAAGGAGGCGAGCGCCAGCCTCTTCCTGACGTTTCTGCTGGCGCTGGCGTTCATCTATCTCGTCCTCGCCGCCCAGTTCGAGAGCTTCATCCACCCCTTCACGATCATGCTGACGGTGCCGCTGTCGATCGCCGGGGCGATCCTCACGCTCTATCTCGCGGGCGGCACGCTCAACATCTACAGCCAGGTGGGGCTCGTCACCCTGATCGGGTTGATCACCAAGCACGGCATCCTGATCGTCGAATTCGCGAACCAGATGCGCGAGCGCGGGCTTTCGATCCTGGACGCCATCCTCGACGCCTCTGCCCTTCGGCTGCGGCCGATTATGATGACGACCGGCGCCATGGTGCTCGGCGCGGTGCCGCTCGCGATCGCCACCGGAGCCGGTGCCGAGAGCCGTCAGCAGATTGGCATGGTCATCGTCGGCGGCCTCCTCGTCGGCACGTTCTTCACCCTCTTCGTGATTCCGGCCGCCTACACGATCATCGAGCTGGCTCGCGAGAAGAAGCCTCGGGAGGCGACGAGGCCGGTGCAGGCGGAGCTGCCCCAGGCGGCCGAATAGCCTTCAATGGGCTTCTGTCGCGAGCACCCGGGATCACCGCGTTCCGCGGCGCTCGGGCGCGGCGCCGCAGGGTGGCGGCGTGGGGCGTGGCCGCTGCATAGATCTGCTTCGTCGCCTCGACGATGACGACACCGCCGAACAGAGGCAGCCAGCGGCTGCCGATCCTCTCCCACGCCTCGGCCGACGACAGCAGCATGCGAGAGCGCGTCGGCGGAACGAACAGGGCCGGCTCGGACGCGGTCGGCATGAACATCGCGCTGCGCAGCAAGTCTCTGAGCTGCGAGGCAGAGTAGGGGGCGCCGTAGGCGAACGGCGTCCGCTCGATGCGGGCCCAGAGACCTCTCCGGTTCGGTGCGACGATCGCGGCGCGGCCGTTGGCGGCCAGGATGCGCCACACTTCCCGCATCAAGGGCCGGAGCTGTTCGGTGCTTTCCACCGAATGGACCAACAGTACGCGGTCGACCGAAAGGTCGGCGAACGGCAGCTCGGCCTCGTCCCCCAATGCCACCAGGTTCGGCTCCTGCTGCGGCCAGCGCACGACCCCCTGGCGGGCCGGCATCAGGGCGATGACCCGCGCCGCTTCCTCCAGGAACGGTCGCAGGATCGGGGTCGCATAGCCGAGCCCGAGCACGGTCATGCCGGAGACGTCCGGCCACATCGCGCGGATGCGCCGCCGCACCATCCGCTGAGCTACCCGGCCGAGAGGGGAGCGGTAGAATTCCGCCAGATCGACGACGTCGCTTCGCATCCCACGAGGCTACCATAGGAAGTAGGCAGAGGGCGGGCTTGGCAACCGCCGCTTCCGGGTTCAAGCTTAGTTATGAACGCTTTGCCGCACGATCCGATCCGCTTCGACGATGGACTGAGGCGTTGGGCAGAAGGCCTGTTCGAGCGGCTGCGCGAGATCTCGTTCGACGGCGTCGGTATCAGTCGCGCCACCTACGGTGCCGGCGAGACCGAGGCCATGCGCCTGATCGCCGAAGCCGCCAGCAGCGAGGGGCTCGACGTCGAGTACGATGCGGCCGCCAATCTCCTTATCTCGCTGCCGGGCACCGACGCGAGCCGACCGGTGTTGGCGACCGGATCGCACCTCGACTCCGTGCCCCAGGGCGGCAATTACGACGGTGCGGCCGGCGTGATCGCGGGGCTGCTGGGGCTCGTTCATCTCAAGCGCCACGGCATCGCCGCGGATCGTACCCTCCGGGTCTATGCTCTGCGCGGTGAGGAGAGCGCCTGGTTCGGCAAATGCTATCTCGGCTCGATGTCGCTGTTCGGCAAGTTCGATCCGGCGGATCTCGAGCTGACGCAGAGCGGCTCCGGCGAGACACTCGCCGCCTGCATGGCCGCGGCCGGTGCCGACATCGAGCGGATCCGCCGCGGGGAGCCGATCGTCGACCCGCGCGACATCGCCTGCTTCGTCGAGCTCCACATCGAGCAGGGCCCGGTCATGGTGGCGCGGAACATCCCGGTCGGCATCGTCACCGGCATCCGCGGCAACGTGCGTCACCCGCGCGCGGTGTGCCGGGGCGAGGCGGCGCATTCCGGCGCCGTTCCGCGCTGGCTCCGCCACGACGCGGTGTTCGCCGTGTCCGAGTTCGTGATGCGGCTCGACCGCCACTGGGAGACGTTGCTGCAGCAGGGCCAGGATCTGGTCGTCACTATCGGTATCCTCGGCACCAACCCGGCGGAACACGCGATGAGCCGGGTGCCCGGCGAGGTCCGCTTCAGCCTCGAATACCGCAGCCAGGCCCCGGAAGTTCTGGCCGGCTTCGAGGAACTGGTGCAGGAGGAAGGGGCGGCGATCGGACGCTCGCGCGGCGTGGCTTTCGATTTCGGACCGGCCGTTCCGACCGCTCCCGCGGTGATGGACGAGCGCCTCGTCGCCCATTTCGACGCCGTCTGCGACCGGCTGGAGATCCCGCACGAGCGGCTGCCTTCGGGCGCCGGCCACGATGCCGCGATCTTCGCCAACGAGGGCGTGCCGACGGTGATGATCTTCATCCGGAACGAGCACGGCTCCCACAATCCCGCCGAGGCCATGGCCTTCGACGACTTCTTCCTCGGCGCCGAGGTGCTGATCAACGGCCTTCTCACCGTGACGGAGTCCGAGCCATGATTCCCGCCGCCGACGCCCCGGGCGACGATCTCGCCGAGCTGACCGCGCAGATCCTGCTCGATACGCGCTCGGTGCTGTTCCGCCCCGACGAGCCGTTCTTCTTCTCGTCCGGCTGGGCGAGCCCCGTTTTCGTCGACTGCAAGCGGCTGATCTCGTTTCCGCTCGCGCGGGACGCGATCATCGAGCTGGCGATCCGGCGCATCATGGCCAACGTCGGCTACGAGGCGATCGATGTTATCGCAGGCGGCGAGGTCGCGGGCGTGCCGTTCGCGGCGATGATAGCCGACCGGCTGCACCTGCCGCTGGTGGTCGTGCGGAAGCAGGCGATGGGATTCGGCCCGACCGCCCAGACGGAAGGTGTTCTCGAGGCGGGCAAGCGGGTGCTGCTGGTCGAGGATGTGACGACGGACGGCCGGTCGAAGGCGCTCTTCTGCCGCGGCCTCCAACGCGCCGGCGCCGAGGTGCAGCGCGCCTTCGTCCTCTTCAAGTACGGCATCTTCGATCATGTCGTACGGGACCTCGACGCCCTCGGCGTCTCGCTGTTCGCGCTCGCGACCTGGTCGGACGTGCTGGCGGTGGCGCGTCGCCGCAATGCGTTGGGCTCGGACACTCTCGAGGCTATCGAGGCCTATATCGCCGACCCGGTGCAGTGGTCGCGGGCGAACGGCGGTATCGGCAACGAAGCCCGGATCTGATGCCTGAAGGCGCTTCCACGCCCCGGCCGGAGATCCGCTCCGGCCCTCGTTCGGATCCGCTGCAGCGGCACGAGCTGGGCTGCCTCGCTCCGGCGGCCGCGCCGTTGCTGGTGTTGCTGATCGCGAGCACGCTGTTCGAGTTCGTCGCGTTCGATCTCGGCGAGACGGGACGTGCGATCGTGCCCTATCTACCGACGCCGGACGACTGGACCGTCGAGGCGCGCCTGCGCGAGGCGGAAGCGCGTCTCGTCTGGGGCACGTCGGCGCTGATCTACTACATCGTGTTTCTCGGTTGCCTGCTCGCCTTCGCAACGCTCGCGCACCGATCGGTCAAAGGCCCGTGCCTCCGGCGTTTCGTGATCGTCGGCGGCATCCTCGCGGCCGCGGGCGTGGTGCAACTCGCGTTTTCCGCCTATTCCGGCACCAGCCTTGCGGCGATCTTCTATTTCACGTTTCGCAGCCTGATGGTCGCGAACGCCTTCCCGCCGTTCCCGCTCGGCGCCATCTCGTTGCTCGTCCTGATCATCAACGTCTTCGCCGTGATCGTCCCGGTGGTGGCGATCATGACCGGCTGCTGCATCCTGGCACCACCCGCCGGCGGCGTGCCCGAGGGCGCCGAGATCAGGCACATCCGGCGTCTGCTGCGCGAGTTTCGAGAGCTGCTGAACTTCGGCTCCGCCCTGCTCGTCGTGGGCATATTGCACATGTACGCCTGGCTGCGCTGGCCGGCGGCGATGATCGACGACGCGGCGATCCGATCGCTCGTCGAGAAGCAGGCGCTCGGCGTCAGTCTGTACTGGGGCGCGAACTTCACGCTGATGATCGCGGCGTTCTACATCCCGGTGACGGTGTGGCTGTCACGAAAGGCGTTGGCCGCGGTCCCGGGTTCCCTGCGCGAGCAGGCCGATTTCGACGCCGCCGAATGGCTGAACGAGCGCGGCCTCACGATCGCGCCCGCGGCGAAGCTGCCGCAGATCCTGGTGATGCTGGCACCGCTGCTTGCGGGACCTTTCGGCGCCGGCATTACGGGTATGGTCGGCAGCTTCGCCAACTGATCCAAAGCGCCCGATGGCCGTCTTCTTCACGAGCGACACGCACTTCGGCCACGGCGGCGCGCTCGGCCTGTTCCGGCGGCCGTTCGCGTCGGTCGCCGAGATGGACGAGGCGATGGTCAGGCGCTGGAACGAAACCGTCGGCGCGGGCGACGAGGTCTGGCATCTGGGCGACTTGGCCGTCGGCCGCAAGCCGGATCGCATTCACGAGCTGCTGGCCGGTCTGAACGGCACCAAGCACCTGATCGCCGGCAACAACGACGGACCGGCCGCGCTCGAGGCGCCGCACTGGGCGAGCGTGCAGCATTACGCCGAGCTCGAGATCGGCGACCGGCTCCTCGTCCTCTGCCACTATCCGTTCCGCTCCTGGAACCGCATGGCGCGGGGTGCCATCAACCTGCACGGGCATAGTCACGGGCGGCTCGACCCGCTGCCGCGCCAGCTCGACGTTGGGGTCGACGTGCACGATTTCCGCCCGATTCCGTTCGAGGCGATCGAAGCTCGCTTCCCCCTCCGCCGCGCGCGGGGATAGCCGCCGCTCACGCGGCCAGCGCGGGCCCTTCCTCGAAGATCTGGTCGGCGGCGACCTGGCAGCGTTTGATCAGCCGGGGCTCGTCTGGGCGGTAGTCGGGGATCGCGTTGTGGATCGTGCCGATGTCGTCCCAGACCAGCACGTCCCCTTCGGTCCACTCGTGGCTGTACTGGTACTCGGGCCTCGTCTGGTGCCGGAACAGGAAGTCGAGGATCTGCTCGCTCTCTGCCGGGTCCATGTCGTCGATCTTCACGGCATAGCCGGGGTTGGCGTACAGCACCTTCGTTCCGGTGATCGGGTGGGTGAGGAAGATCGGGTGCGAAACCGGCGGCTTCGCACGGCGCTGCTCCGGCGTTAGCGGCGCCCGGTTGCCGCCGCGCTGGCGCATCATCTCCCAGAACTTGTTGAAGTCGTGGGTGGCGGTGCGGCCTTCCAGCTTCGTCTTCAACTCGTCGGGCAGCCCCTCGTACGCCGCGTGCATATTGCAGAAATGCGTCGAGCCGAGCACTCGGCCATCGCGCCGCGGCACTTTGATCGCATGCAGGACGTTCAGGAAGGCGATCGTGCTGCTGTACGACATGTCGGTGTGCCAGTCCTGTCCGGCGTCGGCGAGGCCGATCGGCTGGCCGTTCTCGACGATGTTCGAGAGGATCATGACCTCCGGCAGTCCCGGCTCCTGGTATTTGCCGGCGACATTCACCTCGAGCGTTCCGAACCGCTCGCTGAACGCCTTCAGCGCCGCCGGATCGGGGTTCTGCTTCGGGAAGCACAGCACGCCGTACTGCCCGAGTGCCACCAGGATCTCGCGCCGGTGCGCTTCATCGAGGGGCTGGGCGAGGTCGATCCCCGTCACCGTCGCGCCCAGCGTCCTGCCGCTCGGCCGCACATCGAGCATGGTCGTACTCCACGAATTGGCATCGGCGCTCCCTGTCGTAGAGCGCCTGTCGGCAGATATAGATATTTCCTTCTACGGTTTCGATCTACGGGCCCCGCGCTTCATTGACACCGGCCGTGAACGGGGCTTTTGTGCAGGCGAATTGCGCCGGCGCACCCGGCTCAGCCCACCGAATTCCGTCCAGGAGGAAGACCCCGTGGCAACCGAGCTCGTAACCTATTCGTCCGAGAACCGGATCGGTCTCATCACCATCAACCGGCCCGAAAAGATGAACGCCCTCAGCAACGGATTGGTGGCCGAGCTCCGCGACGTCATGATCCGCTTCCAGGAGAGCGACGACCGGGTCGGCATCGTCACCGGCGCCGGCGACAAGGCGTTCTCGGTCGGGGCGGACATCAAGGACCCGCCGCGCGATCCCGAGCTCTGGGAATGCATGCCGGGCGTCGGCGTGCACGTGGACAAGCCGCTGATCGCGGCCGTGGCCGGCCACTGCGTTGGCGGCGCCTATGTGCTGGTGCAGCTCTGTGACCTGGCTGTCGCGGCGGAGAACGCGAACTTCTTCTATCCGGAGTCGCAGCTCGGTTTCTGCGGCGGCCTGATCGCCGGTTGCGCCGCGCGGCTGCCGCACAAGATCGCGATGGAGTTCATGCTGACGGGCGAGCGCTTCAACGCGCAGCGCGCCTACGAGGTCGGCATGGTCAACAAGGTGGTGCCCACGGGGCAGCAGGTCGAAGGGGCGATGCACTATGCCCGGATCCTCGCCGACAGCGCACCGCTGGTCATGGGCATGCTGAAGCGCTTCGTCACCGACACGGTGATCCCGCGCGGTCCGTCCGAGCTTCAGGGCCTCGCCCGCCGCGAGCTCCTGAAGGTGAACCGCAGCGCCGACCGCGAGGAAGGGGCCGCCGCCTTCCGCGAGAAGCGCAAGCCCGTGTTCCAGGGTCGCTGAGTGGGTTCGGAAAGCCTCGTGCTTCGAGACGGGCCTTCGGCCCTCTCAGCATGAGGCTTTCCTGATGAAAAGGTGAAGTAGGCCCTCATCCTGAGGAGCCGCGAAGCGGCGTCTCGAAAGACGAGGGCCGGTCCACGGTCGGGCCAGCAGGCAGGAAAGAGGAAGATGGATCACGCTCGCCCCTTCGCCGGAGTGAAGGTCTGCGACATCGCGCAAGGAATCGCGGCCCCCTATTGCGGCATGATGCTGGCCCAGTACGGCGCGGAGGTCGTCAAGATCGAGGGCCTCGACGGCGACTGGGTGCGCAACATGGGCGGGCGCATCCACGGCGACCACTCGGCCCAGTCGCTCGCCACAAATCGGGGCAAGCGCTCTCTGGCGCTGAACCTCAAGGACCCGCGTGGCCTCGAGATCGCGCGCCGGCTCGCACGCGAGGCCGACGTGGTGACGCAGAGCTTTCGCCCCGGCGTGATCGAACGGCTCGGCCTCGGCTACGACGTCGTGCGTCAGGACAATCCCGACGTGATCTATCTCGCCGTCTCCGGGTTCGGCCAGACCGGCCCCTATTCGAAGCGCCCGGCCACCGATGCCATCCTTCAGGGCTTTTCCGGTCTCCAGTCGATCACGCAGGACAGCAACGGCACGCCGCAGCGGGTCGGCATGGCGATCATCGATTACATCACCGGCCTCTACGCCTTCCAGGCCGTCGCCGTCGCCCTGCATGCGAAGCTCGCCGGGGGAGGAGGCCGGTATCTCGATGTCAGCCTGATGAATTCGGCGATCGCGGTGCAGGCCGGTCAGTTCATCCGCCATCACATCCAGGGCGGCCAGCCGCCCGCGAACGGCGTGCCGGTCGGGACGTTCCGCACCCGGAACGGCTTCATCAATCTCTCCGCCAACCGGCCGGATCACTTCGCCCGCGTCTGTGACGCGCTCGGACTGGAAGACCTCAAGAACGATCCTCGCTACGACACGCACGAAAAGCGCCTGCGCGCGTCGTCCGACATCAACGGGGTGTTGCAGAAGACGCTCGGCGACCGCACCAGCGAGGAATGGGTTTCGTTCTTCGAGGAGCTCGGGCTGATGTGCGTCAAGGTGAACGATTATGGCGACGTTCTGGAGGACGAGCACGTGAAGGCGGCCGGCACGTTTACCTGGGCCGAGCAGCCCGGCCTCGGGCCGATTCCGGTGCCGAACCCGCCCGGCCCGGCACCCCTGACTGTGCACGAGGATCGGGCATTGTCTCCGGTCATCGGTCAGCATTCCCACGAGATCCTCGCCGAGATGGGCTACTCGGAGGCCGACCGCACCGCCCTGGTCGACGCCGGGGTCATTCCGCCACGCGCATAACGCCGTGTCGCCGCTCTACCTCGAGGATCTGCGGGTCGGGCAGCGGTTCACCAGCCGTTCGGTCACGCTGGACGCCGAGATGATCAAGGCGTTCGCCCGCGAGTACGATCCACAGCCCTTCCATACCGACGAGGAGGCCGCGAAGAAGAGCATCTTCGGCGGACTGGCAGCGAGCGGCTGGCACACGGCGGCGCTGACGATGCGGCTGAACGTCGAAGCCCTTCCCATCGCGGGCGGCTTAGTCGGCGGCGGCGGCGAGATCTCGTGGCCGCGCCCGACGCGGCCGGGCGACGTGCTGACGGTCGAGGCCGAGATCGTCGAGATCGTGCCGTCTCGGTCGCGCCCGGATCGCGGCAGGGTAACCGTGCGCTTCGAGACCCGCAATCAGCACGGCGAAGCGGTGCAGGTGGCGACGATGCAGCTCGTGGTCCCGAGGCGCTCTCAGGCCTGAAACGCCGGAATTACCTCCTCGCCGAAACGCCGCATCGAGGCGAGGTTTCGTTCATGATTCATGTCGCCGAAGCCGGTCTGGCAGAGGAGATGCCGCACGCCGGCATCCCGCAGCTCCGCCACCTGTTCGCGCACCCGGGCCGGCGTGCCGTAGAGCGACCCGGTCGCGAGCACGAGCCGGATAGCCTCCTCGTCGGGGACTGCGGGATCGGTCCAGGGGTTGAGCATCGCCGGATCGATCTCGAAGTCGGGCGGGTTATACGCTTCGCGCACGTGCATCATGTGCTCGCGCGTGCGGAGCAGCAGTCGGGCGAGCTCGTCTTCGGCTTCGGCATCCGACTCGCCGACATAGACGTTGCGCCAGAGCGCGCTCTGTGCCAGCAGCCGCGAGCGGGTCGCCTCGTCGTGTCCGCCTTCTTCGAGACCCGCCGCATAGAGCGCCCAGCGCTCCCGGATGCGCTCGACCGGCAGGCGCGCCGTCAGGATCGGGATCCCGAGCCGTCCGCACTCGGTGAACGAGGTCGGCGAGATGACGCTACGCCAGAGCGGCGGCCCCGGCTGCTGCACCGGCCGCGGACGCAGCGCCGGCACGTGCAGGCGATAGTACTTGCCCTCGAACGTCAGCGGCGCTTCCGCCCAGGCGCGCTGCAGGATCTCGACCGCTTCTTCCATGCGCTCGCGGCTGTCGTGGCTGCGCAGGCCGTGCCCGACGAACTCGTACTCGTTGTAGACGGTGCCTTTGCCGATGCCGACATCGATCCGTCCCTTGCTGAGATTGTCGAGCAGCGCCAGCTGGACCGCGAGCCGGACCGGATGGTGGAACGGCATCTGCACCACGGCGAAGCCGATGCGGATCCGCTCGGTCCGCATCGCGATCGCGGCTGCGAACGTCAGGGCATCGTTGTAGACGCTCTCGCCGGTGAAATAGTGCTCGGTCAGCCAGACGTCGGAGAAGCCGAGACGCTCGGCATGGCAGACCTGCTCGATCAGCTGGTCGATACGCGCGGCATCCTCGTCCGGCGACGGCGAGAGCGCGAGCGTCAACCATCCGAACTTCATCCGAACCTCCTGCCCGCCGGGGCCTACAGGGAAAGATGAACGGTAGGGGCTTTGTGCGCCCTGAACAATGCCGAGCACTTTGCACGTCATCGCGTGGCGCGCAGCGCCGCGGCGATCCAGGGGCCCGCCGCCCTGGACTGCTTCGTCCCGTCGCTCCTCGCAGTGAAGGAAAAGAGGGGAGGCGTGCCCCGCACTGGATTTACCCCCGCCCGCTCGCCTGCCAGATCAGGCCCTCGCAGTCGCTGTCCTCGCCGACGCCGAGCTCGATGAAAGGGATGATCGCGGCGAGTGGCGTCAGCAGGGCACCGAGTGCGGCGGCGGCTGCCCCCCGGGCGACGAGACCGGACGGATCGATGCCGACCTCGGGGCTCGCCAGGGTGCCGGTGATCGTGATCGGGGTGCGGCCGCTGAGAGGACTCGGATCCTTCGGCTCCGCCAGGAAGCGGAGATCGAGTGCCTCTTCGCGGAGACTGATCGTCCCCTCGCCGCCGATATTCGTATCGGTGGTGTCGATGACGAGCGCCCGGGACTGCATGACCCCTTGGCGGATGTCGAAATCGCCGACGATGCAGCGCACGCGGACCGAACCGTCCTCGCCGAGCAGGAACGGCAGCGCTTCCGCCACGTCGATGCCGGACAGCTCCACGAGAAGATGGCTGAACTGCCCTCCTGCCATCGACATCGCGGCGCGCCCGTCGGAAGTGCCGAGGATCTCGGCGATCGATCGCCCCCCACCCGCCAGATCGACATGGCCGCCGAATCGGCCCCCGGTCATCTCCGCAATCTGCGGGTCGTCGATGAACGAGCGCAGGCTGAGCTCGGAGAGGGACAAATCTGCGGCGACGGAAGGGCGGTCTTCGCGTGCGTCAAGGGTGACGGTTCCTGCGGCCGTTCCTCCGGCGACGCCGAGCTTCAGCGGCTCGATGCGCAGCCGCCCGCCCTCCAGCAGGAAGCGCGCATCCAGGCTCTGGATCGGCAGGTCGGGGAACACGACTTCCCTTCCCTGCAGGCGCACGTCCATGTC
>JAJUGE010000021.1 GCA_029268305.1 Alphaproteobacteria bacterium | reverse complement strand
TTCGGGGGAATTCGCGTTTCGACCGCCCAGGCGATCAGGTGCGCGAAATGCTCGCCTGCCGGGCAGGCCATCTCCGCCCCCTCGAGCGTTCCCGTCGCGCGGCTGCCGTAGAGACGAAGCATGCCCCGGTTCGCAGCCATCACCTTCGCCCGACCCTGGTCCGTGAAATCGATCGATCCGGAAGCGCGGTCCGCAGCATCCGGAAGGCCCCCGACGCTGGCGATCTGGGGGTCGGTGAACACGATCGAGAGCGCCACCGGTCGATCCCCTGGCTCGGACGCCGGATGGCGTGCTGCATTGCGGCCGGCGATCTTTCCTTCCAGCGCCGCCTCGTGCAGCAGCGGCCGGTCGTGGTTGGCGTCGCCGGCGATGTAGACGGCACTGTCGCCACAGCGCAGCGTGCGCGGGTCGAACACCGGCGAGCCGTGTTGGTCCAGTCGGAGCCCCGCCTTGTCCAGGTCCAGATCCTCGAGCGCCGGCCGGCGCCCGGCCGCGACCAGGACACGCTCGAACATGCCCTCCCCGGCGCCGGCGCCTTCCCACGTAACTCGAACCTCTTCCCCGACGATGTTCGCGCCGACCTCGGCGCCGAGGTGCAGATCGAGCTCTTCCGCGAAGACCGCCTTCGCCACATCGTTCACGGTCTCGTCCGTGAGGCCGCCGAGTCGCTCGCCGCGGTCGAGGAGGGTGGTCCGGACGCCGAGGCGGTGAAGTGCCTGCGCCAGCTCGAGGCCCAGCGGCCCGGCGCCGATGACCGCGACCGATCTCGGCAGATCTTCGAGCTCGAACACCGTTTCGCTGGTCAGAAGGCGCGAGCCAAGATGGCTTAAGGGTTCCGGAACGGAGGGGCGACTGCCGACGGCGAGAACGATGGCGCGAGCTTCGACTCTGGTGGCGTCGCCGACCATCAGCGTCGTTTCGTCGAGGAAGCGCGCGTGTCCCTTGAGAAAGTGGGTCGGCGGATACTTCTCGATGCCGCGGAAGACGCCGTCGACGAAGCGGTCGCGGTGCTCCCGGACCCGGGCCATCACCTGGCGTCCATCGATCCGGACGTTCTCGGGGTGAACGCCGAAGGTTGCGGCCCCGGCCGCGGCGTGAGCGGCGTCCGCGGCCGAGATGAGGAGCTTCGACGGCATGCAGCCGACGCGCGCGCAGGTGGTTCCGCCCGGGCCCGCTTCGATCAGGCAGGTCGTGGCGCCCTCGCCCGATGCCGCGCGCTCAGCTGTCAGGCCGGCGGTGCCGGCGCCTATGATCGCCACGTCGCAGATGATCCGCTCCATGTGCACCTCCGTCCGACGCGCTTTCCAGCCCACATCCGGGAAGGAAACGCCGCCGGTCTGCTTGTGTTGCGTGGCCGTCGGGCTCAGCATGTGTCGATGACGGATCCGAAAGATCGAAAAGCGGCAACGCCGGCCGGCAGCGGAGATAGCTCGGAGCTGCTGCAGGTGGCGGCCGATCTTCTGCTTCCCACCCTGCGCGGCCTCGACATGTTGCGCTTCGCCGCGCGCCACATCCACCCGCCGCATCTGCAGGCGCTCGGGACCGCAGTATCGCCCGCCGCGGAGCCAATCAGGAACGCGCTGCCGGCGTTCCGCGCGGCCCCATGGCCGGAACAGCTCCGGGGGTTGCGGGACGGCACGCTGACCGCCGCCGAGATCGCCGCCGCCGCGCTCGAAGCTTTCGATGCCGCAGCCGCGGCGGGAGACATGCGCGGCGCC
Organism: Alphaproteobacteria bacterium; assembly: GCA_029268305.1. Classification (GTDB taxonomy): domain Bacteria; phylum Pseudomonadota; class Alphaproteobacteria; order JAJUGE01; family JAJUGE01; genus JAJUGE01. The sequence continues at coordinate 41,262 of JAJUGE010000021.1, read as the reverse complement.
CGCCGCGCCCTCGATCGTCGCGCCCGGGGCTGTGAGGCGCTCTGGCCGTCGGTCCCGATGTCGCCGGTGATCAGCCGGTTCTTCCTCGATGACGCGGCGCGAGAGGACGAGGGGCTATGCGCCCGGCTCGAGGCCGAGACGCCTGCGGGCGGCGGCATCCACCATCTCGAGAATGAGAGCGGCAGCCGGGGCGGTTACTCTCTGTTCGTCCCGCAGGCGCGAGAGTCGAGTGCGCCGCCGCCTCTTGTCGTAGCACTCCATGGCGGCGGAGGCCACGGCCGCACCTTCTTCTGGAGCTGGTTGCCGGCCGCACGGGCCGCGGGCGTCATGCTGATCTCGCCGACGTCGGTGGGGCGGACGTGGGCGCTCCAGGGAGACGACGTCGATACCCCGAACATCGCGCGGATCCTCGAGGAGGTGCGGCGGCGCTGGCGGTTCGACGAAAGCCGGCTGCTCCTGACGGGGATGAGCGATGGCGGCACCTTCTGCTGGACGTCCGGGCTGCTCGGCGACAGCCCGTTCACGCACCTGGCGCCCTTCTCCACCACTTTCCACCCGCTGCTACTGGAGTTCGCCGAGGCAGACCGGCTCTCGGGCTTGCCGGTGCTCATCGTGCACGGTGCGCTCGACTGGATGTTCCCGGCCGAGGTGGCGCGGTCGGCGGCAGGGGCGCTGGAGGCGAGAGGCGCTCGCGTAGTTCACCGCGAGATCCGCGATCTATCGCACGCTTTCGCGAGCGACGAGGCGCCCGCCGTAATCCGCTGGTTCCTCGGCAGCGCGGAGTGAGCTAGCCGCAGCGGGGTTCGCGGCCCATGGTGTAGAACTCGTCGTTGGGCCGCATCGCCGTCAGGTTCGCCATCCGGTTGCTCAGGCTGAAGAACGCGGCGATCGACCCGATGTCCCACGCGTCGTCGTCGGTGAAGCCGTGCGAGCGGAGTGCCGCGAAGTCGGCCTCTCCCACCGCGTGCGACTTCCGCGACACCTTCATCGCGAAATCGAGCATCGCTTTCTGACGCGGCGTGATGTCGGCCTTGCGATAATTGATCGCGACCTGATCGGCGATCAGCGGGTCTTTCGCGCGGATGCGCAGGATCGCCCCGTGGGCCACGACGCAGTACTGGCAGCCGTTCGCGGCAGAGGTGGCGACGACGATCATCTCCTTCTCCGCCTTCGTCAGGCCGCCCTCCCGCTCCATGATAGCGTCGTGATAGGCGAAGAACGCGCGCAGCTCGTCCGGACGGTGGGCGAGCGCCAGGAACACGTTCGGAACGAAGCCCGCCTTCTCCTGCACGGCGAGAATCTGCTCGCGGATGTCCGGCGGCAGATCCCGAATCTCCGGTACGGGGAAGCGGCTGACGGGGCGATCCTGCATCGTTCAGAAAACCGGTTTCGTCTCGGCGACGGCCGGGTTCTTCATCATCGTTTCGAACCAGCCGGCGAGACGGTCCCGGCCACGGCGCCACTCGTCGCCCGGATGGCGCCAGTCGGCATAGCCGAGCGCCGCGACCACGGCGATCGAGCCGAGGTTCAGACCCTCGCCGCACTGCCCGATCTTGCCTTCGAGGGCGTCATAGCAGCGCGCGGCGCGCTTCGCCTCTTTCGTGACCAACGCCGGCGACTGCTCGTTCGCGTCCCGCCGGATCTCGTGTGAGCGGATGAAGAGAGAATCCATCAGAAGCGAGCCGATGCCCTCGATCTCCAGCACCTTCTCGCGTTCGGCAGCGTCGCCCGGCAGCAGCTTGCCGCCGGAGGCGTCGTTCAGGTAGCGGGTGATGATCAGCGTCTCGCAGAGAAAGGTGCCGCCGTCGGTGAGCAGGCCCGGAACCTTGCCGCCGGGGCCATGGCCGAGCAGGAGATGATCTTCCTGCGAGAGCGGAGCGACGTCGATCTCCTCGACCCGGTTCGAGAGGCCGGCGCCACGGACGGCGAGCCGGGCGCGACGGGCATAGGGCGAATTTCCACTGTAGAAAAGCTGCATGGCTGGCGTTCCTCTTCCTGGCGCTGGAGCGCGCGCTGCGCGCGGCACAGCTTAGGACGCCGCAGAGCCGCGGCAAACAGCGATCTTCCCGGCCGCCCCTGCGCGCTCGCGGCGACCGGCCGCAGCGGGCTCCGGCATTTCTGAAGCCCTCCCATACGGGAGCGGACGTCAAATTGAGGCGGCACTTCCGGAGTGCTAGCCTTGGCGGCGATCACTCCATAACAAAGCATCACGAGGGATGGAACTATGCGTATCGGATTGTCGCTGGCGGTGGCTGGCGCGGCTGTGGGCGTATTCATGGCAGCCAGTGCCGCAGAGCAGCCGGCGGCCGCGAAGAGCCTCGTCTACAACACTTATATTCCTGCCGGTCACACGATCAACACCGCCGGGGTCCTGCCGTACTTCGAGAAGGTGAAGGAGCAGACCGGCGGTTCGATCACCTTCGAGTTCTTCGCGGGCGGCGCGCTGGCGAGCGGCAAGACCACGCTCAACGGGATTCGCACGGGGGCACTCGACATGGGCGCGCTCGTCGACCTCTACACGCCCGGCGATCTGCCGATCAGCACCATGCTGAGCGATCTGTTCCTGTTCGGCGAGAACGCGCTGGTGATGGCGGCGGCAATGAACGAGACGATGCTGCTCGATTGCGAGGAGTGCCTGCAGGATTATCTCGGAGACAAGGTGCTGCCCCTCGGCTTCATCTCGACTTCTCCGTACCTGCTGCAGTGCAAGTCGCCGGTGACCGAGGCCGAGGACCTGGTCGGCAAGAGGGTCCGTGCGACCGCCGCCATGGGCGTCCTGGCGGCCAATCTGGGCGGCACAGCGGTCAACGTCACGAGCTCCGAGGTCTACGAGGCGATGCAACGCGGCAACGTCGACTGCTTCATGGGCTCGGGCGCCTGGCTCGAGAACTATGCCCTCTGGGAAGTCACCACCCATGTGACCGAGCTGCCGCTCGGGACCTATCACGGTTCCCTACCGATCAACATCAACACCGACACCTGGGAAGGCCTGGCCGAAAACGAGCGGCAGGCCCTGCTCGACCATGCCCCGTTCGCTGTGCGGGGCATCATGGAGGGCTATCTCCAGGACGAGGCGGAAGTGAAGGCCGAGTCGGAGAAGCGCGGCGTGACCTGGGTCGCTCCCGAAGACAGCCTGCGAGAGGCCATCGCCGAGGCGCGAACGAACGAGGCGGCACGCGTGGCGGAGGTCGCCAGCGGGCGCGGCGTCGAGAATGCGCGCGAGATCATCGACATTTTCCTCGACAACGTCGAGAAGTGGACGGGGATCATGGCCGAAATCGGGGACGACTACGATGCCTACGAGGCCGCTCTGAAGCGCGAGATCTTCGACAAGGTTCAGTACTGACCAGGTAGCTTGATACGCCGGGGCGATGGCCGCCCCGGCTTCGGCCACGCGACACGCGCGTCGTCTAGTCCTCGGCGGCCTTCGCCTGTGACGGCTCGTCCGAGGACTCGTTCTCTGCGTTCAGCTGCTGTGCCTCGTAGACGTTGGCTCCGACCGGCGTCTCGTCGTGGCGCTCGTACAACTCCTGCAGCATCTCTCTGTGATCGTCGCTGAGCTCCTTCAGCAGCACGAAGATCATCGCGTACAGCACGAAGATAAACGGCAAGGCAGCCAGTACGGAGGCCGACTGCAACGCGTTCAAGCCGCCGGCGACGAGAAGCGTGAAGCAGATCAGTGCGATCAGCACGCCCCACAGCACGCGCTTGAAGACCGGCGGATGAAGGTCGCCGCCGGAGCTCATCTGCGCCAGAATGAAGGACGCGGAGTCGGCGGACGTCACCAGGAAGATGAAGATCAGCAGGAGCGCCGCCGCCGAGAGCGCACCGCTGAAGGCCATGTTGTCGAACATGAAAAAGAGAGCGGAGGTGATGTCGGCCTGTGTCGCTGCCGCGAGTCCGACGTCGCGGTTCAGCTCCATGTCGAGCGCCGCCCCACCGAAGATGCCGATCCACAGGCACGCGAGCAGGGCCGGCATCAGAAGCACGCCGAAGACGTATTGCCGAATCGTCCTGCCGCGCGAGATGCGAGCGACGAAGGTTCCGACGAACGGCGACCAGGCTATGACCCAGGCCCAGTAGAAGATCGTCCAGGTGCTCGCCCATTCGTCCGGCGTGAACGGTGTGGTCCGCAGGCTCATGCGGACGAACTCCTGAAGGTATCCGCCGATGCCGTTCGTGATCGCTTCGAGGATGGTGAGGGTCGAGCCGGCGAAGAGCACATAGGCCATCAACGCAAGGCACAGGATCATGTTGATGTTCGAGAGGCGGCGGATGCCCTTCTCCAGCCCGAACCAGGTGGAGACGATGTAGGCGAGGAACATCAGGAACAGGATCGCGGAGTGCATCCAGAAGGTGTTCGGGATCCCGGTCTCGAGCGCCACGCCGCTGCTCATTTGCAGGACGCCCAATCCCAGTGACGTCGCCACCCCCATGACGGTGGCGACGACCGCCAGGATGTCTACCGCGTAGCCGAGCAGGCGGCTGAACGGCAGGTATGACAGAACCGGCCCCAGCACCGAAGAGACGAGGCCGCTTCTGCCGCGGCGGAACTGGTAATAGCCGATGATTAGGCCGACGATCGAGAATGCGGCCCATTGATGGACGCCCCAGTTGAAGAACGAATACTGCAGGGCATAGACCGCGGCCGCGATCGTCCCCGGCTCACGGTCTCCGTAGGGCGGCTCGGCGAAGTGGCTCATCGGCTCCGCCACCCCATAGAAGACGAGACCGACGCCGAAGCCGGCCGCCAGCAGCATACTGATCCACGAGAAGAAGCCGAACTCGTGCTCGGCGTCCTGCGGTCCGAGACGGATGCTGCCGTACTTGCTGAAGGCGAGCGAGAGCAGCACGACGAGAAAGCCGAACACGGACAGGAGGTAGAACCAGCCGAACAGGCCGGTCACGACCGCGAGACCGCGTGCGGCGAAATCGCCGAGCGCATCGGGAGCGCTCACCCCGATGACGATCAGCAGAGTTAGGGAAAGGGCGGAACCGAGAAATACAGGCTGCTTGTGAATCGCTCGAATCTCTCGTGCGGCTGAATAGAGCGTCGGCGCCGCTAACGATCACCCGACCGTCGGAATACGACTCCCGCCCGGCGGGGTTCCCGGCCGGTCGTGCCGTTTGCCAGCGTTAGCGCGTCAGGCGCTGACCTTCTGCAGCGCCGCAAGTTCGGTGGCGGAGGCGCTGCTGACCGGCGCCAGCAGCATTGCCTGGATCACGTCGACGAGGTTGCCGACGAAGAGCGGCATGACGTTCCGAGGTGATCCCTCGGCCATCGCCCGCTCCTGTTCGGCGACGGCGTGAATGATCAGGCTCGTCACCAGCAGCAGGCGTTGACGCACGATCTCCCGCGGAATGTCGGGGAGGAGCCGGGGCACCAGCTCCGCTGTCTCGCGTATCGCCGAATCGTGCACCCCACGCGTCAATCTGAAGGTACGGGTGCGAGGATCGCCGTGAAGCTGGGCGACGAGGCGGACGTAGTGGCGGCCGCCCTGATCGACCTGCTCGGCGAAGGGAATGACAAGCGCCTCGGCGACCCGGCGAAGTGCCGAAGTGCGGTCCGACTCGTCGACCAGCTCCAGCATCGCGTGCCGCCGCGCATTGATCCCCTCCATGCGTCTTGCCAGAAGGGCCTTCAGGAGATCGGTCTTCGAGCCGAAATGGTAATGCAGCGCCGAGGCGTTGCGCTGACCCGCTTCGCGCGTGATCCGGCTCAGCGAGACTCCCTCGAGCCCGTGCTGACCGAACAGCCGCTCCGCTGTATCCAGCAGCAGCTCCCGCGTTCCTCGTTCCCGCGTCCGACGTCCGTTCGCCATGTCGTCCCGTTCCTGCCGGCGCCGGCAGCCACTGCATCCCTTATAATGAGACTGCATTATTTTCTAATGCGTGGCCATTAATCGTGATATCGATGGGCACAAGTGGCGGGCTGAAGCCGGCCACACCCGGGAGCGAGCCGTGGCCGGCACCGTGTACGCCGAACGAACGGCCCCTGGAGCACGCCAACAAGCGCTCGGAGGACGCCAGATGAACACCCGGACGACGTCCGAGACGACGATCCAGACACCTCGCCAGACGCCGCCTCTCCCGATGTTCGAGGACCCGCAGGCGTGGTACGGGCGCGACATGGCGAACCGCCGGTCGGAATGGGTCCACGAATGGACGGCAGAAGAGATCGACGAGATCGAAACCGCCGTAAGCGCTGTCGAGGCGAGAGGGCTGGAGATCCTGGAGATCGGTCGAGAAGATTTCCCGTTGCCGACGGTCTCCTCGCGGCTGGCCACGGTGAAGCGGGACGTCCTGCATGGCCGTGGCTTCTTTCTGATCCGCGGGCTCCCCGTCGACCGGTGGACCCTGCGCCAGGCTGCAGTGGCTTACTGGGGCCTCGGCACGCATATGGGCGAGGCCTGCTCCCAGAACGGGAAGGGTCACGTTCTCGGACACGTGAAGAATCTGGGCCTCGACTACAACGATCCGCTCGCGCGCGGCTATCAGACGAACGCGCGTCTGCCCTACCACACCGACTCGTCCGATATCGTCGGGCTGCTGTGCTGGCGAACCGGAAAGTCGGGCGGGCTCAGCTCCATCGTCAGCTCGACCACGCTCTACAACGAGATGGTGCGGCGGCGACCGGATCTCGTACCGGTGCTGATGTCGCCTTTCCATCGCACGCGCTGGGGCGAGATACCGGAAGGCAAGAAGCCCTGGGCCGAGGTTCCGGTCTTCATGCCGCACGGAGGACGCATGATCGTCCACTACGTGCGCAGCGCGATCCGCAAGGGGCAGCTGCTGGATGGGGTGCCGCCGCTCACGGATCGCCAGATCGAGGCGCTCGACGAGCTGGATGCATTGGCAGGCGACCCGGCGATCCATCTCGACATGGATTTCAGGCCGGGCGACATTCAGCTCCTGTGCAACCACAGCATCATGCACAGCCGCACGGCGTTCGAGGACTGGCCCGAGCCGGAGAACCGGCGCCACCTGCTGCGCCTGTGGCTGGCGTGCGAGGACGGACCGGCCTTGCCCGAGGCGATGCTGCGCAACTACGAAGGCCAGACGGGAAATGGGCGGCCGAACGGGATCAAGGTGCCCGGCGTGCCGTTCCGGGCACCGCTCGAGGCGGAATAGAAGAGAAGGAGGCCGCAATGGCTGTCGACACGATCCAGGCGCCGATCGACGAACTGCCGCCGCCGATCGAAGGCGAGGCGGCCTGGTACGGTCCGGACATGGCGCGTTCGAGCGAATGGCTCTACGAGCTGGACGGGGCGGAGCTCGCCGAGATCGAGGCGGCGATGCGGCCGCTGGTGCAGCGCGAGGTCGAGATCGGGCAGATGCGGAAGGAGGACTTTCCGCTGCCCCGGTTATCGAAGCGCATTCAGGAAGTCACCCGTGACCTGCTGCACGGGCGGGGTTTCGCCGTGATGCGGGGCCTGCCCGTGAACGAGTGGACGATGCGCGAGTCCGCCACGGCCTATTTCGGCATCGGCCTGCACATGGGCAATCCGCGTTCGCAGAACGCCATGGGCCATGTCCTCGGCCATGTCCGCGATCTCGGCCGTGACGCGGTCAATGATCCCACCGCCCGCATCTATCAGACGAAGGAGCGGCAAACCTTCCACACGGACTCGACCGACGTGGTCGGTCTGCTCTGCCTGAAGACGGCCAAGAGCGGCGGCAAGTCGGCCCTGGTCAGCTCGATGACCATCTACAACGAGATGTATCGTCGGCGGCCGGACCTGCTGAAGGTGTTGTTCCGCCCCTTTGCGACCGACCGCCGCGGCGAGGTGCCAGAAGGCAAGAAGCCGTATTTCGAGATCCCGGTCTACAACTGGTACGAGGGGTACCTGTCGGTGATCTTCGCGCGTCGCTATATCGAGTCGGCTCGCCGGTTCGACGACGTGGCGCCGCTCTCGGACGAGGAGGTCGAGGCGCTCGACCTGTTCGAAAGCCTGGCCGAGGACCCGAAGCTGAACCTGCATCTCGCGTTCGAGCCGGGCGACATGCAATGGGTGCACAATCACACCATGCTGCACGATCGCACGGCGTTCGAAGACTGGCCGGAGCCGGAGCGGAAGCGTCACCTGCTGCGTCTCTGGCTGGCGGTTCCGGGAGCGAGACCGCTGCCACCGATCTACGCCGAGCGCTACGGCAAGGTCGAAATCGGCGATCGCGGCGGCATCATCGTGCCCGGGACGAAGCTGAACGCGCCGCTCGAGCCTGTCTGAACGCGCCGTCGCCTTGCAGATCGGCCGGGCGAAGCAGGACCATCGAAAGGGGACCGATCAGGGTGATCGTCCCTAGCACCGCATAGGCGATGATCCAGGCCGTTGCCGTGTCGGTGCCTCCCGCGAGGTCGAGCACGGCACCGAAGACCGCGGGTCCGAAAATGCCGCCGGCGAAGCCGATCATGGAGTGCACGGCGATCGTGGCGCCACGCAGCTTCGGGTCGGCGTTGCCGAGCGCACCGGCCGTCACCGACGCGCTCTCGCTGGTCAGCACCATCCCGTAGATCAGCGCCGCCACGACCGCGACTTCATAGATCTGATAGGAGAGGCCGAGCAGGATCCCGGTCGCCGACGAGAGCGACATCAGCACGGCGACCGTGCGCTTGCGCCCGAAGCGGATCGAGCTCTCCGCACCGAGCAGGATCGAGAAGATACCGAGAACCGCCATCGCGAAGGCGACCTTCGCGGGTGCGAATGCACCGCCGGCGAAGACACTCCCGCCGGAGAAGGCGAGGAAGGAGATGATCCACGCCCGGATCGTGTACAGCTCGAAGCTGTGTGCGAAATACGCGATCGAATAGGCGACTGAATCGCGATTGCGGAGGACCGGCCGAAGGTCGAGCAGGCGGGTCGTCGGTTTTGGCGGCGGTGCGCTCGGCCCCACGAAAAGCAGCACCATCAGAATGGCGACCGCACTCGTGGCCGCGGGGACGGCGAACGCGAGTTGCCATGAGAAAGCTGATGCCATCCCGTCGGCGAGGAGATAGGAGGATGCGGTGCCGATGCCGAAGCTCGCGGTGTAGAAGCCGACCGCGCGCGACTGGGCGCTACCCGAGAGGCGGTCGGCGAGCAGGCGAAGGCCCGGCATATAGGTGCCGGCGAGGCCTGTGCCCGCGATCGCATGAAACAGCAGCGCCGGCCAGAATCCGTCGGCGAATGTCGCGAATCCGGCATTGCCTGCAACCGTGAGCAGCGCGCCGGCGATCCAGATGCGCCGTGGGTCCATCCGGTCGGTCAGCGTCACCAGTACCGGCACGGCGATCGTGTAGCCGGCGAAAAAGCTGCCGCCGATCCAGCCGGCCTCGGTGTTCGTCAGGCCCCAGGCGTCGCGGAGGGGCGCAAGCAGCACCGCGTAAGACGAGAAGCCGAGCATGCTCAGCACCTCGACCAGGCAGACCAGCCCCGTCAGCCACCAGCCTGAGAAACCGAACATTCGATGCTTTGCCCTGTTGACGGAAACCCTCAGCCGTCGAGTCTACCCCATGGTGATGATTCTGTGTTTCGATAGCAGGCGAACTATGGACCGCCGGCGGCTTGGCCGCCGGAGAAAGGACGCCCGCCATGGTGGAGAAGCCCCGCCGAGATCGGAATGTCGACGATCCTCCAGAGGAACTGACGTTCAGCTCGCCGCCGTGCTTCATGCACGAAGTGCGGCCCGAATATCTGGGCTACATGAGCGAAGCGGAGGTAGAGGAGCTTCTGACGGAGATCAGAGCCCTCTGGCGCGAGGCGCTCGCCAACGTCGGTGACCAGGCGGAAGCTGCCCGCCACGCCCTGCGAGAACGGTGCAGGCAAGCTCTGCCGCGTGTCTATCCCTCCACGCTTCGCGACGAGCTCGAGGAGTTTCTGGTGCGGCTGGATGAGGAGGGGCCGCGCGGCGAATCGACGCGGGAGGAGTGAACAGGTGGCGAAGGGCGACATCCGACTGAAGCGCGTCTACGAGCCAGCCACCGAGGATGACGGCACACGCATCTTCGTCGAGCGCCTTTGGCCGCGTGGCATCTCGAAAGACCGGGCGCAGTTCGCCGAATGGACGCGCGACCTGGCACCGACGCCGGAGCTTCGCCGCTGGTATTCGCACAAACCGGAGCGCTGGCCGGAGTTTCGCGAACGGTATCTCGCCGAGTTGCGGTCGCACTCGGCGGATCTCGAGCGGCTGCGGGCCCTGGCCAGGAGTGGACGGCTGACGCTCGTCTATGCCGCCAGCGACGAGCATCGCAACAGCGCCGTCGTACTCAAGGAGGCTCTCGAAGGATCCTGAGGGACGCCGAGGTGGCACTGCTTGAATGGAAGGAAAGAAGATGCCGAGCGATTACATGACCGAGGCCGATCTTTCGCGGCTGGCACACGCCATCCTGGAGGCGCCGGACGCGGTCATCTATTCCGATCGGGAGGGGGTGATCCGCTTCTGGAATCGCGGCGCGGAGCGACTGTTCGGCTTTTCCGCGAGCGAGGCTCTCGGGCAGTCACTCGACATCATCATCCCGGAGCGCCTGCGCGAGCGACACTGGACCGGCTACGACCAGACGATGGAAACCGGCCGAAGCCGTTACGGCGAGGGCGATCTCCTCAGCGTCCCCGCGTTGCACAAGGAGGGCAAGCGAATCTCCGTCGAGTTCACGATAGCGATGGTCAAGGGAGACGATGGACGGGTCGAAGGGGTCGCCGCGATCATGCGCGACAACACCGCCCGCTTCGAGGAGATGAAGAAGCTTCGCAAAATGGCGGCGCAGGCGGAAAGACAGACTACTTAGCGCGGTCCTACCGGCGGAAGGCAGCGCCGCGATCCAGCGCCGCCTCGGCCTCCTGCACCATGCGGGCGACGATTTCTCCGGCTGGCGGCGCATCGGCGATCAGGTCCATCCCCTCGCCGGCGAAGATCACCGCCTGATCGAAATCGCCGCGATCCGCCGCGGCGGCATAGCGTGCCCGCTCGGCCTCGCCTGCGCGCATGAGGTCCGCTTCCCGGCCGTGCCACTCTTCCAGCAAGCCGTTGACGATCGCTCGACCGGTGAACGGCGCCGGCCACTCGTAGCCGCGAAGGATATCGAACACGCTGGTCCGCCGCGTCTCGTCGCCCGTGCTGCGCACGATTCGCTCGACCGCGTTCGGATGGCCGAGCGATTCTCGCGCCGCATAGAAGCGCGTCCCGACCAGCACCCCGTCCGCTCCGAGGCAGAGCGCCGCCGCCAATCCCCGGCCGTCGGCGATTCCGCCTGCCGCCACCAACACGGCCTGAGAGCCGGCCTTGGTGAGCGCGTCGGCGACCGCCGGTATCAACGGGAGCGTGGCGCGATCGGCTCCGTGACCGCCCGCCTCGGTTCCCTGGGCGACGATCACGTCGGCGCCCGCGGAGGCGGCGATGCGCGCGTCGGCCGGTGTCTGGACCTGACAGATCAGGAGCGCGCCGGTGCGCTTTATCTTCTCGGCGAACGGAGTGGGATCTCCGAAAGAGAGCATCATCGCTGCCGGGCGATGGTCGAGAGCCACGTCCAGCAGGTCCGGCTGTCGCGCCATGGACCAGGTGATGAATCCGCAGCCGACCCGACGGTTGCCGGCCGCGTGGAACTGGCGCTCGAGCCAGTCACGATCGCCATAGCCGCCGCCGATCAGGCCCAGGCCGCCGGCGGCGCTCACTGCACCCGCCAGCTCTCCACCGGCGACGTTGCCCATGGGAGCGAGCAGGATCGGGTGCTCGATACCGAGAAGCTGGGTCAGCCTGGTTGTCAACGGCATGGATTCCTCCGGCTCGCTGAGCGGGCCCTGCCGGCACGACGTCCGGAGTCCCCACCCGCTGTCGCTCCTGTCTGTGCGTGGGGGCGATGTATAGTCGAGCTGCAAGTAAATCACATGCAGTTTTTCTTCCCGCCTCCGAGAGAGGTGGGCGCGATGATCCGACGCGCCTGGCCGTTAGCTGCAGGCCAACCCCTCGGGAGCGCGTTGACTTTACCTCTAGTGATCCCAATATGAAGAGCACGATGTTTGCTCTTGCCAAAGCATACCGACACTGTCTCCGAGCGGGGCGCCTCCACGCAGGCTCCTAGCCCCGGACCCTGTGGCGAATCGCCATCCGGTCCGGGGGGCATCTCATTATTCTTCTCAGGGATGGATCGCGTCTTACGTTTCACGTGAGGCGCGATGGTTATGACGGAGAGCAGCATCGTGAGCCTTGGGTCGATACTTCCCCAGATCTTCATCCCGCATCGGGACCAGCCGCGCCTGCGTCAGATCGCCGATCCGTTGGCGAAGAGAGGTGCATGGACGGGGCGGTTTCTGCTCGCGGAGCTCGACCGCTCGATCGGCTGCGATGACGACGAATTGCCCAAAGACACGGTCGTCATCGGCTCGAGGGTCACCTATCGCATCGATGACGAAGAGCAGCGAAAGGGACTGCTGGTCTATCCGGAAGACTGGATCGCCGGGTGCGGATGCATCTCGGTCCTGAGTCCGGAAGGGGCCGCTCTGATCGGTCTGCGCGTCGGGAACGCCATGCAGTTCCGGGGCCCGCTGGGGCGGGACCGGACGATCAGAGTGATGGAAGTGGAGCCTCCGCACGCATCCAATGTGGTGCCGTTCCGCCGCCGTGAACGTGTTCTGCCCGGCTTCAACCCGCGACCCGAACCGGATGGCGCGGCCTGACCGGCAGAGGTTCTCGCCGCGCCGGCAACGCGTCTTCCAGGGTTGTGACTCCAATGAGGTTTCGAGGAAACGACCATGACTGCTACCACGACAGAGCCCGCCATCTTCGTTTCGACGGACGATTACGATCGGCTGATCTCGCTCGCCATGGGCCTGGAGCGACGGGACCCGGCGCTGGCGGAGTTCCTGATCGGGGAGTTGGAGCGCGCGACCCTGTTCGATCCCCCGTCGGCCGGCGTAGAGGCTGTCGGGATGTATTCGCACGTCGAGTTCCGGAGCGAGCCCGACGGCAGGACGCAGTGCGTCACCCTCGTCTATCCGGGGGAGGAGAACATAGCCGAAGGCAGAATCTCCGTCCTAACGCCGATCGGAGCGGCGCTTATCGGCATGACCGAGGGGCAGTCCATCTCATGGGTCGGGCGCGACGGGCAGGAGCATCGCCTGACCGTGTTGGCGATTCATGGCCCGGCCGACCAGCGCGTGGATCGGGCGCTGGCCCGCTGATAGCTGGCCTCAGGGCGTGCCGGGCTCGGGACTGAAATACTTCTCGAACTTCGCCGGCACGTCCTTCCACTCGTCGGCGTCGGCGGGCGGATCGATCTTTCGCGTGATGTTCGGCCACTTCTCCGCATACTCGCGGTTCAGCGCGAGCCACGCGTCGGCCGACGGATCGGTGTCGGGCACGATCGCCTCCACGGGGCATTCCGGCTCGCATACGCCGCAATCGATGCATTCGTCTGGGTGAATGACCAGCATGTTCTCGCCGACATAGAAGCAATCGACCGGACACACTTCGACGCAGTCGGTGTACTTGCAGCGGATGCAGGCCTCGTTGACGACGTAGGTCATCCTATTCTCCAGGGGCAGTGCTGTGGCTGCCTTCCCTCGGCGTCGCCCGACGGTGGACGACGGCGTCATCGTCGAATCCGCGGCGGCTCGAGTAGAAGACGAGCGTCATCAATCCGATACCGACGATCAGGCTGAACACGACACCCAGGACCATCGCCACGGTTCCGTGTCCGCTCACTACCGTGTCGCCCGTGTCCGGCGCAAGATACATCAGGAACAGGACCAGCCCCCCGATCGCGCCCCCTATCACGACCACGAGAATCGACGCCGTCTTCATCGCGGACATCGGCGGCTTGGAATCCGGTGGCTTTCCGATTTGGCTCGCCATGGGCGCTCTCCTCTGCAGCTTCAATTTGAAGCGGGTGGTGTCGGAGTATACATGGATCATCGATACATGTTATGGAAGGTCAAGAGACGCGACGGATCGAAGCAGCCACGTCGCAGGAGGAAGAGTCCGGAACATGCGGCTCACCACGTTCACCGACTACTGTCTGCGGGTGCTCATCTATGTCGGCACCAAGCGCGACGGACTCGCCACGATCGACGAGATCGCCGACGGCTACGGCATTTCCCGAAATCATCTGATGAAGGTGGTCTCGCGCCTGGGACAACTCGGCTATCTCACGACAGTGCGCGGAAAGAACGGCGGGATGCGGCTGGCCCGTGATCCCGAGCGGATAACCGTCGGTACGGTAGTTCGGTTCACCGAAGAGGACCTGTCCCTGGTCGAGTGTTTTCAGGGGGGCGGCGGTCGATGTCGAATCGAGCCGGCCTGCGTCCTCCGTCAAGCGCTTGGCGAGGCGCTGGAGGCGTTCCTCTCGGTCCTCGACGGCTACACCCTCGCCGATCTGCTGGAGCCGCGTTCGGAGCTTTCCGCGCTCTTGCGGGTCGCGGCCCCGGGCCACCTCGCGCATTTGCCGGCACCGGAGGTGTCGGTATGAGCGAGATCCCGGTCGTTTCCCGCCCGGTGCGCCGGCCGCTCCATCCGGCCATCGACGAGGCGCTGATCGCCCGGCTGGTCCACGCGTTCTACGCCGACGTGCGACGCGACGAATTGCTGGGGCCGATCTTCAACGGTGCTATCGGCGATCATTGGGACGAGCATCTCGAAAAGCTCTGCGCCTTCTGGTCCTCGGTCACCATGATGACCGGCCGCTACAAGGGCACGCCGATGCAGAAGCACATGGCGCTCGACAACATCGAGCCGGCGCACTTCGAACGTTGGCTCGATCTTTGGCGACGCAAGGCGCGGGAGCTGATGCCGGAGGATGTCGCAGCGGTCTTCATCGAAGCCGCCGAACGGATCGGCCGCAGCCTGCAGCTCGGCCTGTTCTACCGTCCGACCATGGCGGTCAGGGCTGCGCAGATCGGCTCCGGAGCCTCGAACGGCGCCCAGTGCCCGGCTCCTGGAATGAGCCGAAAGTCCAGATCCGGCTGAATCCTCCGAAGCATCCACTCCCGATCGGCGATGCCGTCTCCCGACATGGCATCACGCTCTCCCCAGATGCCGCCGAGCCGGGCTCGCACCTGCGGCAGCACCCGTATAAGCACATCCGACGTGGGAATATCGCCGGCCCGGATCCGCGCGCGCCGCACGTTTTCGATCTGAACGTGCACGGCGAGATCGTTGGCCCGGGCGGGATCGGCGATCATCAGAGCGGCGAGGTTGTGGCGATGGACGGCGACGATCTCGTCGTCGGCCATCTCCGGCGAGAGACGGCGGAGCGGCGGCAGCGATGGATAAGGCTGGCCGAAACCGCCCGCGCCTGCGAGGACGAGCGTCTCCACACGGTCGCCGTCGTGCACCGCCAGATGCCCGGCGATGATGCCGCCGAACGAGAATCCGGCGAGGGCATATCGCTCCGGCGCCGGCACCACGTCGCCCAGGCAGCGGGACAGGATCAAGGCGAGGCTGCCGGGCGTCCAGTCGGTCGGAGGCGGGGCCGAGTCGCCGTACCCCGGCATGTCCGGGACGATCACGCGAAACCGCTTAGCGAGCGGCAGAACGTTGCGGATCCAATGGGTCCATGAGCCGAAATCGCCGTGCAGGAGGACGAGCGGCGCGCCTTCGCCCCAGACGCGCCAGACGATCTCGCCGCCGTCCCAGCGGGTGCGGATCTTCTCCGCGCCGGTCTCGACGCAGGCGACCTGCCGCGCCTGCAGCGGCATCTCCGGCACCCTGGCCTTCGGTGGCCGTTCTGCTGCCACTCCGCCTTCCTCCCGCTCGAACAAGTCGCCTAGCACAATTCGCCGCCGCTTGGAATCGCACCCGGCGCACGGCAGGCCTTCGCGGCTGCCGCTGGCTTTTGCCGGCGACAGGCGTAGCATCCTGACCATGACCCGCCCTTCGGCGAAATCCCCTTCGGCCACGACGCTGCTGATCGTCGCCACCGTCGCGATGCTCGTTCAGCAGTCGCTCAACTACACCTGCCAGCTCGTAGTGCCGATTCTCGCGACCAATCTGGCCGCCGATCTCGGCGTCGATTCGTCGCTCCTCGGTGTCTTCCTGTTCATCGTGAACGTGAACGCCACCATCGCCGCCATGTGTTGCGGCGGTTTCGTGCTCCGCTACGGCGGGATGCGCGTCAGCCAGTTCACCATGGTGATGATGGCGGCCGGCCTCGGCATCGCATCGTTCGGTCAGCTCTGGCTGTTTCCGTTCGCGGCGATGTGTCTCGGCGTCGCCGCCGTCTCGACGCCGGCCAGCTCGCACATCCTCCAGCGCTTCTGCCCGCCGCGGCTGGCACCGACGATCTTCTCGATCAAGCAGACGGGCGTGCCGATCGGGAGCGTCGTGGCCGGCCTCCTGGTGCCGTTCTACCTGGGCATCTTCGGGCTCTACGGCACCTTCATCGCGATCGGGGCGATGGCGTTCGTCGCCGCCTTCCTTCTACAGCCGCTGCGGCCCATATACGACGACGATCGCCAGCCGGGGCGGAGCCTCTCCCCTTCGGACGTGGGCCGCACGATCCGCCTGGTGCTGCGGTTCCGGCCGTTGCGCGAGCTGGCGCTCGCCGGGTTCGCGTTCGGAGGCTTGCAGGCGATCTTCGCCGGTTTCCTCGTGAACTATCTCGAGAACGGCATCGGCCGCCCTCTCGCCGAGGCGGGGCAGATCTTCGCCACCGCCAGCGGGGTCGGCATCGGCACGCGCATCCTGTGGGGGATCGTCTGCAGTCAGGGCGTGCCGCCTCGGATCGTCCTGTCGCTGATCGGCTTCGGCGCGGCCGCTTCCGCCGTTGCGACGGCGCTCTACACGCCCGAATGGTCGACGCTCGCGATCACGCTCGTCGCGATCTGCTATTCGGCGACCGCCGTCAGCTGGCACGGCGTGCTGC
Organism: Alphaproteobacteria bacterium; assembly: GCA_029268305.1. GTDB lineage: Bacteria > Pseudomonadota > Alphaproteobacteria > JAJUGE01 > JAJUGE01 > JAJUGE01. The sequence continues at coordinate 24,431 of JAJUGE010000021.1, read as the reverse complement.
TGGCGGAGACCGCTCGCCTCGCGCCCGAAGGCCTCGTCGGCCCTTCCACCGGCGGCATTATCTCCTGCATCAGCCTGTCGATGATGAGCTACCCCGCGATGTTCGGCGGGCTTCTCGCGCTCACCGAAAGCTATGTGTGGGGGTTCCTGGTGGCCGCGGTGCCGGCCACATTGGTGGGGCTGTTGCTGCTCCGGCCGCTGCGGGCGGACGATCTCGCCGCTGCATCGGAGGCCGCTGCCGCTCGGAGCGTGCCCGAGGCGTAGCCCCGTGTTACTTTCGAGTCCCGCGTCGGCAACCGGCGGTCACATGCGAGGGAGGGAACCATGAAGGCAGGCGAGGCGATCGCCGAGATACTGAAACGCGAGGGCGTGGAGATCATCATCGGCTATCCGGTGAACCACGTGCTCGAATTCGCCGCACGGGCCGATATCCGCCCGATCATCGTCCGGCAGGAGCGCGTCGGCCTGCACATGGCCGACGCGATGGCGCGGCTCTCGAGCGGCAAGAAGGTGGGCGTCTTTGCCATGCAGCATGGTCCGGGCGCCGAGAACGCGTTCGGCGGCGTCGCGCAGGCGTGGGGGGAATCGGTCCCCGTGCTGGTGATGCCGATGGGCTACCCGCGGCGGATCGCCTACGTCTCGCCGAACTTCAACTCGACGATCAATTTCCAGCACGTCACCAAATCGGTCGAGCCGATCTGGTCGGCGGCGGAGATCCCGAACATCATGCGCCGCGCCTTCTCGATGCTGCGCAACGGGCGCCCCGGGCCGGCAATGGTCGAGATTCCCTCCGACGTCTTCAACGAAGAGGTACCGGAGCCGCTGAACTACCAACCCGTTACCCGTGCGAAGAGTGGCCCCGATCCAGAGGCGGCGAAAAAGGTCGCCAAGATGCTGGTAGAGGCGAAGCGGCCGGTGATCTATGCGGGGCAGGGGGTTCATTACGCCGAGGCCTGGCCGCAGCTTAAGCGGCTCGCCGAGCTGCTCGCGGCACCGGTCACCACCAGCCTCCAGGGCAAAAGCGCCTTTCCGGAAGACCATCCGCTCTCGCTCGGCTCCGGCGGCCGTTCGATGCCGAAGCCGGTACACGACTTCCTGCAGAAATCCGACGTAATCTTCGGAATCGGCTGCAGTTTCACGAGCACGAACTTCGGCGTGAAGATGCCGTCGGGCAAGACGATCATCCACGCGACGCTGGATCCGGCCGATCTGAACAAGGACATCGTCGCCCAGCACACGCTGGTCGGCGATGCGGGGCTGACGCTCGACGCGATCATCGCCGCCGCCGAGCAGGAGTTGGGCGGAACCAGGCGCGATCCGGAGCCGGTCGCCCGCGAGATCGCCGCCGGCCGGGAAGAGTGGCTGGCGCAATGGATGCCGAAGCTCACCTCGAACTCGGCACCGCTCTCGCCCTACCGCGTGCTCTGGGACCTGCACAACACGGTCGACCGGCCGAACACGATCATCACCCACGACGCCGGCAGCCCTCGCGACCAGATCTCGCCCTTCTGGCAGTCGACGACGCCGCTTTCCTACATCGGCTGGGGCAAGACCACCCAGCTCGGCTACGGCCTCGGCCTCGCGATGGGCGCGAAGCTCGCAAAGCCGGACAAGCTGTGCATCAACGTCTGGGGTGACGCCGCCATCGGCTTCACCGGCATGGACTTCGAGACCGCGGTGCGCGAGCGCATTCCGATCCTCTCGATCCTGCTCAACAACTTCTCGATGGCGATCGAGCTGAAGGTCTTGCCGGTCGCGACCGAGAAGTACCGCAGCACCGACATCTCCGGCGACTACGCGGCGATGGCGCGCGCCTTCGGCGGCTACGGTGAGCGGGTGACTCAGCCGGAAGATATCATCCCGGCGATCAAGCGCGGCATCGAGGCGACCGAGCGCGGCCAGCCGGCCTTGCTCGAGTTCATCACCGAGAAGGAAGTCTCCATCTCCACGTTCGATTGACCGGGAACGTTTGCGATCGCGCCCCGCTCGGCAGCGAGCGGGGCCACCCTGGCTTTCGTAGCTCACGGGAAACCGATGAACGGACGCGCGCTGCACGAATCCGCCCTGGTTTTCGACGGTCTGGTGCACTATTGCGATGGCCGCACGGAAGACCTCCGCGCGGCCCATGTCGACGCGATCAACACCACCGTCTGCCATTTCGAAGCCGACTTCCCCGATGCCTGCGCCCAGATCTCGGCCTGGATCGAGATCGCCTCGAAGCCCGGCTCCGGCTGGCGCCTGGTGGAGCGCGCGTCTGACATCGATGCGGCCAAGGCAGCCGGGGAGACCGCCCTCGTCATGGGCTGGCAGAACTGCCGGCCGATCGCCGACCGGCTCGACCGGCTGTGGTTCTTCCATCGCCTCGGGCTGCGCATCATGCAGCTCACCTACAACTACCGGAACTTCCTCGGCGACGGCTGCCTCGAACCGGAGGGCGCGGGCCTGACGACGCTCGGCCGCGATGCGGTGAAGCTGATGACCGAGATCGGCATCGCGATCGACCTCAGCCACGTCGGCTACCGCACTTCGATGGACGCCATTCGGGTCAGTACGAAGCCGGTCCTGCTGACCCATGCCAATGCGAGCGCGATCACCGACCTGGAGCGCAACAAGCCGGACGACCTGATCCGCGCGGTGGCCGACAGCGGCGGCGTGATCGGCGCGAGCATCTATGGCCCCATGTGCTGGAACGGCGACGAGAGCCGCCGACCGGACATCTCCGACTACATCCGCCACCTGGAGCACATCGTCGAGGTCGCGGGGCCCGAGCACGTCTCCTTCGGCACCGATCTCACCAGCGGCCGCGATCTCGCCCGCATCGCATTTTTGCGAGAGACGCCGCGCCGCTGGGAAGGCATCAACCGCTTCAACCGCCTGTTCGGCGAAGACATCCCCTCGCGTTACCTGAACGGTTGTACGTCGCATGCCGACTTGTGGCGCGTCACTGAAGCCCTCGTCGAGCGGGGCTGGAGCGAGGAGCACATCAGGGGCTATCTCGGCGAGAACCTGCGGCGGGTCCTGGCGGAGATCTGGGGCGGGTGAGTGCCTGATTCGTCCCTATCCCAGGGGGCTCACGGCCGGCGGTGGCGAAGAGGCTGAGACCGAACCAGTCGCGAAACCCGCGCACGTCGGCACTGTCGCCGTGCAGCTCCAGCTGTTGGTTGGCCGCGGCCCGATCGATCGTCTCGTGTCCGAGCCAGACACGGACCAGCGAACGCAGGTCCGCGTCCACGTATAGATCGACGTCGTAGCCCGGATCCTTGACGCACAGATCCACCTCGCCGCGGTCGAACAGCAGCCAATAGCGGCGGCGATGGCTCGGCATGCCACGGAACGAGAAGCGGACAACGAAGCGCCGCTCCGGGCTTACGCGTGCCGAGATCACGCGCCGGCGCACGTCCCACATCAGCAGGTCGGGATCGAGGTTCTCATCGGCGAGCAGATCGTCCCGGACCCAGCGCTGCGCCCAGTTGCCCATACCCTCCACGATCGGGAACAGCTCGCGGCCGCTTTGCGTGAGGTGGTATTCGACGCCGCCGCCCTCCGACAGACGACGCTCGATGATCCCCGCGTGCTCCAACTCCTTCAGCCGACGCGCGAGAAGTGAGGTCGACATGCGAGGGACGCCGCGATGCAGCTCGTTGAATCGGACGCTGCCGCATAGCAGCTCGCGGATCAGCAAGGGAGTCCAGCGCTCCGCCAGGATCTCGGCGGCGCGGGCGACCGGGCAGAACTGCCCGTATCCCTTGGGCGCTCCCATGGAAAGAGCCTAATCCTCCCGCACTCGCGCTTCCAGCGCCGGCTTCGATCACTTCACATAATGAAGTTGTAAGCAAACCAGGACGGGAGGACCCTCCCTCATAAATTCGGAAAGGGAGGACTTCATCATGACGGCATCGATCGATCTTTCGCGAGTTCTCTCCGCTCTGGGCCCGCAACTCGAACGCGACGCCGCGGACCGGGACGAGACCGATACCTTCGTGTCCGAGGCCTACGACCGCTTGCGCGAATACAAGGTGTTCTCGGCATTGGTCCCGGCCGAGCTGGGCGGCGGCGGGGCAAGTCACAGCGAGATGTGCGACTTCGTTCGCCGGCTGGCTCACTTCTGCGGCTCCACTGCACTCGCCCTATCGATGCACCAGCATCTGGTGGCGGCCGCCGTGGTGAACCATCGGGCGGGCCGGCCCGGCCGGAAATTGCTGGAGAAGGTCGCCGGCAGTGAAGCGGTACTCGTCAGCACCGGCGCCAACGACTGGATGGAGTCGAGCGGCGTCGTCGAGCGCGCCGATGGCGGCTTCCGGGTGACGGCCCGAAAGCCGTTCTGCAGCGGCGCTCCCAAGGGTGCGGTTCTGGTGACTTCCGCTCCCTACGAGGATCCCGAGGCCGGCTGGCAGGTGCTTCATTTCCCGGTGCCGTTCGCGGCCAAAGGGGTCTCGATCGCCGACGACTGGCGCACGCTCGGAATGCGCGCGACCGGCTCGCATACGGTCGTGCTCGACCGCGTGTTCGTGCCGGAGGAAGCCGTCGCCCTTCGCCGGCCTCGCGGTGCATACCATCCGGCCTGGAATGTCATCCTGACGGTGGCGATGCCGCTCATCATGTCGGCCTATCTGGGAGTGGCCGAGGCGGCGGCGACCATCGGCGGGCAGGAGGCGCGGAAGCGTGCAGGCGATCCGGCCACACCCTACCTTCTCGGCGAGCTCGCCAATCACCTCACCACCGCCCGGCTGGCCGTGGCCGACATGGTGCGGATCGCCAACGACCTTGATGTCGAGCCGACCCTCGATACTGCCGACGCGGTGCTGGTGCGCAAGACGATAGCGGCCAAGGCGGTGTTCCGGACCGCGGAGAAGGCGCTCGAAGCGAGCGGGGGTGCCGGATTCTATCGCCTGCTCGGGCTGGAGCGGCTGCTCCGGGATGCCCACGGCGCGCAGTTCCATCCCCTGCCGGAGAAGCGGCAGGTGCTTTTCACCGGCCGGGTCGCATTGGGGCAGGATCCGATCGGCAGTGCGTCGGGTGCGGTCGCCCGTATGGCGGCCGAATAGCGACGTTCTGCATTCCGATTTTCCGGGTCCGTGAGGGCTCGCATCGCCGCGCGATCGTGCCATGATGCGGCCCTCATCCGGAAAGAGAGGAGAAGGCGGGAATGCGGTGGATGCGGTACGAGGCCGACGGAGCGATCCGGTACGGGATCGTCGAAGGGGATCAGGTGCTCGACGTAAAGGGCGATCCCTTCGCGGGCTACGAAAAGACGTCGACGAAGCGGGCGCTCTCCAGCGTCAAGGTCCTGGTGCCGGTCGTGCCGCCGACCTTCTATGCCGCCGGGCTGAACTATCCGGAGCATGCGATCGCCGCCGCCAACAAGCGCGGCGAGGTCCCGAAGCTGCCCGACAACGCCGACATCGGCTACCGGGCGGTCAACGCGCTGATCGCCGACGGCGAACCGATCGTCATCCCGGCGGATGCGACCGAGCGGGTGCAATACGAGGGCGAGATCGTCGCCGTCGTCGGCAAGAAGGCGAAGAACCTCTCGGAGGACGAAGCGCTATCCTGTCTTCTCGGCTACACCATCGGCAACGACGTGAGCGAGCGCTCCTGGCAGGGCGAGGACCGCACCCTCTGGCGCGCAAAGAACACCGACACCTTCAAGCCGATGGGGCCGTGGATCGAGACCGACCTCGATCTGGACGCCGCGCGCACCATCGTTCGCGTGAACGGCGAGGAGAAGATCGATTTCCCGAGCAACAGCATGATCTTCAGCATCCCGACGTTCATCGCCCGGATGACGAAATACATGACGCTCTATCCCGGCGACGTGATCTGGATGGGCACCGAGGGTGCCACCGAGAACATCAAGCACGGCGATACGGTGGAGATCGAGATCACCGGGATCGGCGTGCTCCGAAACCCCGTGGTGCGGGAAGGGAAGTAGAGGGGCGGCATTCCACTCTCCCAACCAGGGAGCGCGGCAATCCAGGGTCACCGGTATGGGGTTTGCCTTGGATCGCCGCGGCGCTTCGCACCTCGCAATGAACGGGCCGGAGCGTCAGACCGGCTTCTCGCCCCGGCGGATCGAGATGCGGTTCATGACCCGGTGCTGCGGCCAGTAGTCGGCCAGCGCGTAGTGGAGGGTGCAGCGGTTGTCCCAGAAGGCGACGGAGTTCTTCCACCAGCGGAAGCGCGTCTGGAACTCCGGCGTCTTCAGGTGGTCGAACAGGTGGTTCAGCACCGCCCGGCTCTCGCCCTCGCTCAGGCCGACGATGTGGGTGGTGAAGCTCTCGCTGACGTAGATCGACTTCTTCCCGGTCGCCGGATGGGTGCGGATGACCGGGTGCTCGACGGGTGGGTTGGCATCGCGCGCCTTCTCCATGCGGGCGCGCCCTTCCCCTTCCCAACTCCGCGCCTTCGAGGGGCGGCCGTGCAGATGCATGAAGTTGTTGACGGCGGTCAGCCCCTCCAGCAGCCGCTTCATCCGATCGGACAGGGCCTCGTAGGCGGCGATGCAGTTGACGAAGATGGTGTCGCCGCCCGATGCGGGCGCCACGATCGCACGCAGCACCGATGCGAACTCCGGCACCGCACGGAAGATGCCGTCGCTGTGATAGTGGTTCACGTTCGGCGGCCGCGCCTCGTCGTACTCCAGCACCGACACCTCCGGAGCGTCGGGGTGAATGCCGAACGACGCACCGGGCGCGAGCGGCACCTCGCCGAAGCGCTTACCGAAGGCGACATGCTGCTGGGCAGTGATGTCCTGATCGCGGAAGAACAGGACCAGATGCTCGTTGAGGGCGGCCTCGATCTCGTCCCGCGCGAGGTCGCTGAGCGGCGCGCCGAGGTCGATGCCGCTCACCTCTGCGCCGATCACCGGGGTGACCGGGGCTACTTCGATCGTCTGATATTTTCTCGTCTCGTCGAGCGGCATCTCGCTGCCTCCGCTTCCTCCGTCTTCGACCAATACATACCCGCTCGACTTGCGCCGATCTACCGTGCGGTTCGGATCGGGTTCGGGTTCTTTGCCCCTTGTCGCGCGGCATGAGGGTCGACGACACTTCCGGATCGGATTGCAGGTGGCCGGGAGGAGCGTTTTGGCGAGCGAGGAAGAAATTGTCGTCGAGGGCCTCCGGGGGAGTGCCGAGATCGTCGTCGACCGGTGGGGCATACCCCACATCTTCGCCGGCTCCACGGCAGACGCCTTTTTCGCACAAGGCTTCAACGCCGGACGGGACCGGCTCTGGCAAATCGACATGTGGCGACGCCGGGGCCTTGGTCTCGTCGCCGAAGCGTTCGGGCCGGCCTATGTCGAGCGCGACCGAGCCGCCCGGCTGATCCTCTACCGCGGCGACATGGCTGCGGAATGGGCGTGCTACGGCCCGGACTCGAAGGAGCTGACGGAAGCCTTCGTCGCCGGGATCAATGCGTGGATCGACCTGGTGGAACGGGAACCGGCCCGGTTGCCGGTCGAGTTTCGCGAGCTCGGTTACCGGCCGCTCCGCTGGCAGGCGGAGGATGTAGTCCGCATTCGCGGCCACGCCCGGGTTCGAAACCTGGAAATGGAGATTCCGCGGGCCGAGATCGTTGGCCGGTTCGGCCTCGAGGCGAGCAAGCTCTTCAAGATGCTGGAGCCGGAGTGGGAGACGGCGGTGCCCGAAGGCTTCGAACCGGGGCCGCTGCCGCCGGAAGTGCTGAATACCTACATGCTGGCGACCGGATACCCGCTCTTTTCGCGGGAGCGGGTCGGGGGCGCTGCGGCAGGCGACGCTTCCGCCGAAGGCAGCAACAACTGGGCGCTCGCGCCGTCGCGGACGACCACCGGTCGCGCCATTCTCGCCAGCGATCCCCATCGCATCCACGAGCAGCCGTCGCTGCGGTACATCGCCCACCTCTCGGCGCCTGGACTGAACGTGATCGGTGCGGGCGAGCCGAACGTTCCCGGCGTCTCGTTCGGGCACAACGAACGGATCGCCTTCGGACTCACGATTCACCCGATCGATCAGGAAGATCTGTTCGTCTATGACCTCGATCCGGCCGATCCGACCCGCTATCGCTATCGGGACGGCTGGGAGGCGATGCGCACCGTCACCGAGACGATTCCGGTGCGCGGTGGCCAGGCGGTCGAGGTCGAGCTGCGGTTCACCCGGCACGGGCCAGTCCTTCACGCAGATCACGAGAGCGGCCGGGCCTATGCGCTGCGCACCGTCTGGACCGAGCCCGGCACCGCCGCCTATCTCGCCAGCCTCAACTACATCCGCGCGGGAACCTGGGAGGAATTCACCGAGGCGCTCGACGGCTGGGGCGCGCCAGCCGCCAACCAGGTCTACGCCGACGTCGACGGCAACATCGGCTGGTCGGCCGCCGGCTTCGCGCCGATCCGGCTGAACTGGGACGGCCTCATGCCGGTGCCCGGCGATGGCCGCTACGAGTGGCGCGGCTTCCTGCCGGCCGAGGAGATGCCGCGCATCTACAATCCGGCCGACGGTTGGGTCGGTTCGGCAAACCAGATGAACCTGCCGCCCGATTTCGACTACCGCCGCCACAAAACCTGCTTCGAATGGACCGACGGCGCCCGCTTCGCCCGCCTGAAGGAAGCGCTGACGGGGCAGGAGAGGTTCTCGATCGAGGAAACGAAGGCGCTGCAGACCGACTTCACGCTCGTGCCGGGGCGCCGCATCTGCGCCCTTCTCCGCGGTCTCGACGCCGAGGCGGTGGCCCCGGCCGTGCGGACGGCATTGGAGCTGCTGCGGTCGTGGGACCACCGCCTCGATCCGGATTCAGCCGGGGGCGCGCTGTTCGAGGTCTGGTTCTCGAGGCACCTGCTGCCGGCGACGTTCCACCACCTCATGCCGGCCGGCATGCCGGAGCTGGTCGCGACGCCGGACACCGCATTGGCGGTGAAGCTGCTGGAAGCGCCGGACGAGCGCTTCGGCGCCGACCCCACCGTCGCCCGAGACAAGATCCTGCTCGACAGCCTGTCGTCGGCGGTCGACGATCTGGCGAAGCGGCTCGGCCCGGATCCGGCGGAATGGTCGTGGGGACGGCTGCATCACGGCTATTTCGAACACCCGCTCTCGATGGTGCTGGGGGAGGAGATGCGAGCGCGCCTCGACGTCGGGCCCGCACCAAAGGGCGGCAGCAACTTCACCATCAACAACAACAATTATCGCATCTCCGATTTTCGGGTGACCTCCGGGGTGACGTTCCGGATGGTGCTGGACGTCGGCAACTGGGACGCCTGCTGGACGCTGAATGCGCCCGGGCAGTCGGGCGATCCGGAGAGCCCGCACTACCGCGACCTGTTCGAAAGCTGGGCGCGGGAGGAGTATGTCCCGATGCTCTTCAGTCGCGAGGCGATCGAGGCGGCGGCCGAGAGGCGCATTCGCCTGGTCCCGCCCCAGGCGTAAGGGAGCCTCGGGTGCCGGCCCCCGGCAGCACTTCCGCCTCTGCCGCCAGAGGCGTAGCGTGCATGGTCGGCGGCTCTGCGCTGATCACCCTCAACGATTCGATCATCAAGTCGCTCGGCGGCATCTATCCGGTCGGCGAGATGTTGTTCGTCCGCTGTCTCTTCACCTTGATCCCTGTGGCTTACTTCGCCTGGCGGGCCGGCGGGCTCGCGTCGTTGCGGGTGAACGACTGGACGGGGCAGGCGATCCGCGCTGTCGCCGTCGTCAGCTCCGCGTTCTGCTTCGTCTACGGGCTCAAGTTCCTGCCGCTCGCCGACAATGTGGCGATTGCGTTCGCCGGCCCGCTCTTCGTCACCGCACTGGCTCCGTTCCTGCTCGGCGAATTCGTGGGATGGAAGCGGTGGACAGCCGTCCTCGTCGGGTTCGCCGGGGTGCTGATCATGGTGCGGCCGACCGGCGCCGGCCTGCAGTGGGCCGCCCTGCTCCCTCTCGGCGCCGCCCTCACCGGTGCGGTTCGGGACATCTGGACTCGGCGTCTGCGATTGACCGAGACCTCGGAATCAATCCTGCTCGTCACCACCACCGCGGTGGGGCTCGGAGGCCTGGTTACCGTGCCGTTCGCCTGGGTCACGCCGACGCTCCCGCATCTCGCCGCGCTCGCCGTCTCCGGCCTTCTTCTCGGCTGCTCGCACTTCCTGGTCATCGAAGCGCTGCGCCTGACGGAGGCGGCGGTGGTCGTGCCGTTCAAATATTCGGCGTTCGTCTGGGCCGTGCTGCTCGGCTTCATCATGTGGGGCGACATCCCGCAACCCTGGACGCTGGCCGGCGTGGTGCTGGTGATCGGGAGCGGCCTGTACATTCTGAATCGCGAGCTGATGCAGCGCGCGCCGGCGCCGGTACCAGCCAGTGCCACTCGTCCCCGTTTGCCTTGATTTGCCTTGAAAGGATCTGCCATGGACGCTTCGGAAGCCGCATTCGCCCCGATCCACGAGCAGGCAGCCGAGGTGCGATCGGGTCGCCTCTCGCCGGTCGAGATCGTCGAGCGGGCACTCGACCGGATCGAGCGGCACGATGGGAAGCTGCAGGCGTTCACCGAGGTATACGCCGAGGAGGCGAGGTTCGCGGCCGAGGCCGCCGAGCGCGACATCCGGGCGGGGCGCTACCTCGGCCCGCTGCACGGCTTCCCCATCGCCGTCAAGGACCTGGTCGACATCGAGGGGCGGATCACCACCGGGGGTTCGAAGGCGTGGGCCGACAGGGTCTCCCCTGAAACTGCGACGCTCGTCCGCCGTCTCGTCGCCGCCGGCATGATCGTGATCGGCAAGACGCGCACCGTCGAGTTCGCGTATGGCGGCTGGGGCACCAACGAGCATATGGGCACTCCCTGGAATCCTTGGGATCTGGAGACGCATCGGGTTCCGGGCGGTTCGAGCTCCGGGACGGGGGTGGCCGTCGGCGCCGGTCTCACGCCGGCCGGGATTGGCACCGATACCGGCGGCTCCGTGCGCATCCCGGCGGCATTCTGCGGCACGGTCGGGCTGAAGGTGACGGTCGGACGCATCAGCGTTCACGGCGTGTTGCCGCTCTCGCACAGCCTCGACACGCCGGGCCCGCTCGCCCGATCGGTCGAGGATGCGGCCCTTGTCTACGAAGCGGTGAAGGGCGCCGATCTCGCCGATCCGTCGACGCTGAGCGCTCCCGTGGACGATTCGCTCGCAACGCTGAAACGCGGCATCGCCGGCATGCGGATCGCGACGATGGCGGCGGCGGAGCGGGACGCGATCGAGCCCGACATTCTCGACGCCTACGATGCCTCGCTTCGCGTGCTGGAGGCGCTCGACGCACGGCTTGAGCCGGTGCCGCTTCCCTATCGCTTCACGGAATATCGCGACATGGCCGGTGCCATCATCGGCGCCGAGGCTTACGCCAAGCTGGCGCATCTCGCGGACGACGATGCCGCTCCGCTCGACTCCGCCGTTCGTCTCCGCCTGCGGGCCGGCGGCATGATCACGGCGAAGGAATACATCGAAGCGCTCGATGCGCAGCGGCGTGCCAAAGCGGCATTCGCCGAGGCGATGGACGGCTTCTCTGCGCTGGTGCTGCCGACGTTGCCGATGGCTGCTATTCCGGTGGCAGACGTGGACCAGAGCCGCACGCCGGCCGACATCACTCGTATGGCGAACGTTCTCGGCCTGTGCGCGCTGGCATTGCCGAACGGTCTGACACGTGGAGGCCTGCCGTCTTCGCTCCAGGTCGTCGGGCGCCCGTTCGACGAGGCGACTGTTCTGCGCATCGGCTGGGCCTACGAGCAGTCGACCGATTGGCACACCCGACGGCCACCCGGGCTGTAGCCGCGGAACGCAGCTAAGGGAGGGAACATGCGCTATCGCAGGTTCGGCCGAACCGGCCTCGAAGTATCGGAGATCGCCTTCGGCGGCGGTGTGGTGGGCGGGATCCTCGTCGACCCGGATGACGAGACGAAGCTGGCGGCGCTCAGGCGGGCGAACGAGGCGGGAGTGAACTGGATCGACACGGCTCCCGCCTATGGCAACGGCAAGTCGGAGGAGGCGATCGGCAGGCTGTTGCCGCAGACGACGGGTCCGTGGCACCTGTCGACGAAGGTGCGGCTCGACGTACAGGCACTCGGCGACATCCGCGGCCAGATAGAGCGCAGCCTGGAGGAGAGTCTTACGCGCTTGCGGGTCGACTCGGTCGACCTCCTGCAACTGCACAACCAGATCATGCTGTCGCCATCGGGCAATGCGATCGGCGTGGAGCAGGTGCTCGGGCGCGGCGCCGTCGCCGATGCGTTCGACCGGCTCCGCGAGCAGGGGCTGATCCGCTTCGCCGGCATTACCGCTCTCGGGGACGCTGCGGCGTGCCGGGAGGTGATCGCGAGCGGCCGTTTCGATGCGGCGCAGGTTTATTACAACCTGATCAACCCGAGTGCTGCCCGCCGGGTCCCGCCGAACTGGTCCGGCCAGAACTTCGAGGAGCTGATGGCCGACTGCCGCCGGAAGGATATGGCGGTAATGAACATCCGCGTCTTCGCGGCCGGTGTCCTCGCGAGCGAGCAGCGGCACGGGCGCGAAATCGTGATCGCGCGCGGCGCTGCTGTCGCCGACGAGGAGCGGCGGGCGAAGGCGGTCGGAGCCATTCTCGGCGACAGATACGGCACGCCGGCACAAACGGCGCTCCGCTTCTCCCTCGCCAATCCCGATATCTCCTGCGTCGTCGTCGGGATGGCGACGCTCGATCATCTCGAGGAGGCGATCGCCGCGACGAACATGGGCCCACTGCCGGCCGAGGCGATCAACGCTCTGGCGCCCAAATACGAGACCGACTTCACCGCCGCAGGCGGCCCCTGAAGTTCAGACGGGCTCTTTCGCCTGGCTTTCGTTGCCGGCACCTTCCTGCTGCCGTGCCCACATAGCCGCATAGGCGCCGCGCCGGGCCAGCAGAGCGGCGTGGTGGCCGCGTTCGACGACCTGCCCCTTGTCGAGGACGATGATCTCGTCGGCATCGACCACGGTCGACAATCTATGGGCGATCACAAGGGTCGTGCGCCCACGGGCGAGTTCGCGGAGATTCGCCTGAATCTCCTGCTCCGTCTGACTGTCGAGGGCAGAGGTGGCCTCGTCGAAGAGGAGGATCTTCGGGTTCTTGAGCACCGTGCGTGCGATCGCGACCCGCTGCTTTTCGCCGCCGGAGAGCTTCAGGCCGCGCTCCCCGACCATGGCGTCCCAGCCGTCGGGCAGCGCCTCGATGAAGTGGCGGATCCGGGCGAGGCCCGCGGCGTTCTCGATCTCCGCCTGGCTTGCGTCCGGTCGGCCGTAGGCGATGTTGTAGCGGATCGTGTCGTTGAAGAGCACCGTGTCCTGCGGAACGATGCCGATCGCGGCACGTACCGACTCCTGCGTCGCTGTGCGGATGTCCTGCCCGTCGATCGTGATGCGCCCGCCGTTAACGTCGTAGAAGCGAAACAGCAGCCGGCTGATCGTCGACTTGCCTGCCCCCGAAGGCCCTACGATCGCGACCGTGTGGCCAGCGGGAACCGTAAAGCTGACGTCCTTCAGAATGGGCCGGCGTGGGTCGTAGCCGAAGTCGACGTGTTCGAACCGGACCTCGCCGCCGTCGATGTGCAGAGGCCGCGCCCCCGGAGCGTCCGCGACCTCGCGCTCGACCGTGAGCAGCTCGAACATCCGCTCCATGTCGACGAGCGACTGCTTTATCTCGCGATAGACCCAGCCGAAGATCCCGAGCGGTTGATAGAGCTGCAGCAGATATGTGTTCACCAGCACGAAGTCGCCGAGGCTCATGCGGCCGTCGACGATGCCACGCGCCGCCATGTACATGACCAGCGTCAGCCCGGCCGAGATGATCGCGGCCTGGCCGATATTCAGCAGCGAGAGCGATGATGCGCTGCGCACCGCCGCCCGTTCGTAGGACTGGAGCGCCTCGTCGAAGCGCTGCTCCTCGTGGCGCTCGTTGCCGAAATACTTCACCGTCTCGTAGTTGAGCAGGCTGTCGATCGCCCGGCTATTGGCGCGCGTGTCCTGCTCGTTCATGCGCCGGCGGAACTTGATGCGCCACTCGGTGACGGAAAGCGTATAGGCGATGTAGGCGACGACGGTGACGATCGTGGCGAGCGCGAACCAGATGTTCAGCATCGACCACAGGATCACGAAGACGAGCGCGATCTCGAATGCCGTCGGCAGGATGTTGAACAGCATATAGCGCAGCAGCGAATCGATCGCGTTCGTGCCGCGCTCAATCGAGCGGGAGAGGCCTCCTGTCTGGCGCTCGAGGTGGAAGCGGAGCGAGAGGGAGTGGAGGTGGCGGAAGACCTCGAGCGCTACGCGGCGCATCGCGCGCTGCCCGACCCGCGCGAATATCGCGTCCCGCAGCTCGGCGAACGCGAGCGAGAGGACGCGGGCGGTGCCGTAGGCCAGAATAAGCCCGACCGGCAGGATCAGCGGCAGCCCGGCATTGGCGTCGAGTGCCTCGACCGCATCCTTGTAGAAGATGGGCACGTAGACGGTGGCGACCTTCGCCGCCATCAGGCAGGCGAGGGCCAGCACCACCCGCATGCGCAGATGCCATTCGCCGGCCGGCCAGAGGTAGGGGAGCAGCTTCCGTACCGCGGCCATACTGCCCGTCGGGCGATCCGGGCGGTGTGCCCGCATGGTCAGGATCCTCGCTTCGGCCCGCCGTTCGGCGGCTCAGGAGCTTAGATGGGCCTCTCCCCGGAAGGCGCCAAGAGGCCGGACTTACGCGTCATGCAGCCGTAACCCGCTTCTGGCATCATCCATCTGCCGGCCGACAACATCGAGCCGCAACTTGTACGGCGGCCAGTCTTCGGCTAAGCAGTACGTGTTCCGGAGACGACGAGGACGGGCAGTTGGACGGAACATTGAATAGCTGCCATGCGCTGGTGCTGAACGCCGACTTCCGGCCGCTCAGCTATTTTCCCCTGTCACTCTGGCCCTGGCAGGAAACGATCAAGGCCGTCTTTCTCGACCGGGTCAACGTCGTCGCCGAGTACGACCGCTACATCCACTCGCCGACGACCCAGCTCCGCCTCCCCAGCGTCATCTCGCTGAAGGAGTATGTGCCTCCGGCGCGGCGGCCGGCCTTCACCCGCTTCAACGTCTTTCTCCGCGATACCTTCGACTGCCAGTATTGCGGTGAGCGCTTCAGGCCGGAGGAGCTGACGTTCGATCACGTTCTGCCGCGCTCGCGCGGCGGGCAGACGACCTGGGAGAACGTCGTCACGGCGTGCTCGGACTGCAACCTGCGCAAGGGCAACCGGCTGCCGAAGCAGGTGGGCATGCACCCGCGCAAGCGCCCGTACATGCCGACCGTCTACGAACTGCAGGAGCGGGGCAGGGCGTTCCCGCCGAACTACCTGCACGAGAGCTGGAGCGACTACCTCTATTGGGATTCGGAGCTCGACCCGGCCTGAGCCGCCGGCTCGTCAGAAGCGCGTCGAGAGCCAGATGGCCAGACGAGAGCCGGCCTTGATCGCGCCCGTCAACAGCTCGTAGCCGGGGGTCAGCTCCGCCTCGCGCTCGAGGCCGGTGTCCCGGTGCTCCAACTCCTCGGCGCGGAAGCGCTCGATCGTCTCCCGCAACTCCGTCTCGTCGTCGCCGAGCTCGTCGCGCTGGCGGGCATAATGCTCGTCGATCACTTCCTCGACCGCGACGGTGCAGGCCATGGCGGCGCGCTCTCCCAGCAGTGCGGTGCCCGCCCCGAGCGCGAAGCCGGCGATGTGCCACAGCGGCGACAGAATCGTTGGCCGGACGCGGCGCTCGGCCATCAGCCGGTTAAAGGTCTCGAGGTGCGCGCGCTCCTGCTCCGCCATGTGGCGAAGCACCGGGCCACTGGCGGTCCGCCCGAGGACAGCCAGCTGACCCGCATAGATCCGGGTCGCCCCGAATTCGCCCGCCTGGTCGACGCGGATCATCTGCTCGAGCCGCTGCCGGGGCGGCGGGTCGCCGGGCAGCCAGCCCTCGCCGGTTCGCCGCGGCGGATCGCGCTGGATCGAGTCGACGTCGTTTTCGGCCGTCATGGCTTGGACTTCCCGTAGATCTTCCGTGCGATGAGGAAGGATAGGCCAGCCAGCCCGACCGACAACAGCAGGTTCCACCCGGCCATCGAAATCCCGAGAAGAGACCAGGCGACCTCGTCGCACCGCGCGACGGGCGTTTCGAGGAGGCGCGCCTTCAGCTCCGCGACCGAAGCGGCGGTTTCGGTCGTGCCGCATTCGGGCGTCCCCTCCCACCAGTGCTGCTCGACGCCGACATGGAACCCGGCGATGCCGGCTCCCGCGAGCAACATGACGCCGGCCGCGACCATCAGCCAGGCCGCAGCCGCTCCGCCCCGGCCTGCAGGCGTCAATAGCCCGGCGACCAGCGCAAGCAGGGCGGCGATGGCGTGCGGCCAGCGCTGCCAGATGCAGAGGACGCAGGGCGCGAGGCCGCCCAGATGCTGAAAGGCGAAAGCGCCGGCGAGGAGCGCGAGGCTCGAACCCGCGACCAGCCAAGGGCCGCGCTCCACCGTGAGCTGGTCGAGTGTCCGGCCCATTGGCTCAGAGCATGTAGCGCGCGACGACGAAGCCGCCGAACAGCAGGACGAAGAAGGCGATCGTGAGCATGCCGAGATTGCGCTCGATAAATCCGCGGATCGGCGGCCCAAAGCGCCACAGCAGCGCGGCGACGAACAGGAAGCGCCCGCCGCGCGACAGCATCGAGGCGACGATGAAGGTGTCGAGGTCCAGTTGCGTCACGCCGCTGGCGATCGTGACGACCTTGTAGGGGAAAGGGGTCAGGCCGGCGCCGCCGACGATCCAGGCGCCCCAGTCGTTGTAGAGCTGGCTGAACTGGTCGAACTTGTCGGCGTAGTTATAGAAGGCGAGGATCGGCTGCCCCACGGCTTCGAAGAACCCGTATCCAATCGCGTAACCGGCGAGCCCGCCGAGCACCGAGGCGATCGTCGCCACGGCGGCGATGGTCCAGGCCTTCTCCCGCGCAGCCAGCACCATGGGGATGATCAGCACGTCGGGCGGGATCGGGAACACCGAACTCTCGATGAACGCGATCGCCGCCAGCGCCCACATCGCCCGCGGGTGCGCCGACAGCGAAATCGTCCAGTCGTAGATGCGTCTGAGCAAACCCGCCTCCCGAAACCGCGGCGGGTTTAGCAGGGGGAGGGAAGCCTCACAAGCGCGGACCGACAATGATCCGGCGAGGGCAGCCTAGTCTCTTTCCCTCTCCGGGCAACGCAGCTAATGTCCGCCCCGTGCCCCTGTGGCGGAACCGGTAGACGCGGCAGACTCAAAATCTGTTGCCCGCAAGGGCGTGGGAGTTCGAGTCTCCCCGGGGGCACCAAAAATTGATAATGCAATAGTGCGCCTGCGCGGCAGCTCACCCTAGTCCGCTTCAGCTTGTGCCGTTCGCCTATCAGGTGGAACTGCTGCTCTTCATCGCCTGCTTCAATCGGCTCTATCGTTTCCTCGCATCCATCGCATCCGGCGACTCGTCTTCTTCTCGCGTGGCGAAATGCAAAGCAGGTTGCGAGCTGGCGCCGGGATGGTGCTCAACATTTGGCCCGGATTTTACAGAAATCAGCACAAAACCTTAGGATGACGCCGCGGCGCCGGCGTGGCACGGCGGTTGCTCCTTGGCCGGCATAACGGTCGCCGTGGTGCGGCCGGTGTAAAGCCGACGGGAAGGCAGGATGCTGGAAGCGCTGATGACATACGTGCCGACGACGGGTTGGACCGCCGCAAGCATACCGGCCAGGCGGCCGGGGTGCGGGCCGCTCCGGCGCACCTTCGACCTGGCGGTGTCGCTTCTGCTTCTGGTCGCACTTCTCCCGCTTCTTCTCACGATCCATGTGGCGGTACGCCTCACGTCACCGGGGCCGGGCATCTTCCTGCAGCGGCGCGTCGGGCTCTGCGGGCGGGTGTTCCACATCTACAAGTTCCGCACGATGGTCGTCGACGCCGATGCGCGGCTCGCGGAGCACTTGGCCGCCGACGACCTGGCAAGCCTCGAATACCGGATGTTTCGCAAGCTGCGCCACGACCCGCGCGTGACGCCCGTCGGTGCGTTCCTGCGCAAGTACAGCCTGGACGAGCTGCCGCAGCTTCTGAACGTGGCTCTCGGCGACATGAGCCTGGTGGGGCCCCGCTGCTACCTTCCGGAAGAGGTACCGGCGATGGAGGGACACGACCTCGAGATTCTGTCGGTGCTGCCGGGGATCACCGGCCTCTGGCAGGTCTCCGGGCGGAACGGTACCACGTTCGCCGAGCGCGTCCGCCTCGACATCGCCTATGTGCGGCAGAGCTCGGTTCTGCTCGATCTCCGCATCCTCTTGAAGACGGTCGCGGTGGTGCTCACCGCCCGGAACGCCTGCTGAAACATTCGAGCTTTCGGGGCAGGCGGCTCGCTGCAGCTGGGGGGCAGACGGCTGAGCCGCCGGGAAGGGGCCGGGCGCAATGCGTCCGGCCCCTTCTGCCATTCGCGCCCGGAGGACTGGGCGTGCCTTCATGCCGGGCTGGCGGCACCGGCGGTTCGTTGTAGAGTCGACACTCGTTGGCGTTCGAAGGGTGACGGCAATGGAAAAACAGCGCCACGCTCTGGTCGTCGGCGGCACGGGAATGCTGCGCGGCGTCGTGTTGCATCTCGCCGCCGCCGGCTGGGTGGTGTCGGTGATCGCCCGGAATGCCGACGCACTTGCCGAACTGGCGCAGGCGGCGGCCGCCCCCGGGCGCGTGGAGCCGTTGCCGCTCGACTATTCGGACGACGCGGCGCTGAGCGCCGGCGTCTCGGGGGCAATCGAGCGACACGGGCCGCTCGCCCTGGTGGTCGCGTGGGTGCGGCCGAACGCACCGAACGCCCTCGGTATCATCGCCCGTCTCGCCGACGGCGCGGCCGGCGAGGCCGCCGGAGAGCGCTGTCGCTTTTTCCGCATCCTGGGCAGCGCGGCCGCCGATCCGGCCCGCGAGCGACGTGGCCGCGGCGCCGCCTTCCGGGCGCTGGAAGGGCTCGCTTACCGCGAGATCGTTCTCGGCTTCCGGATCGAGGGTGAGTCATCCCGCTGGAACACGAAAGACGAGATCGCCGAGGGCGTGATCCGCGCGATCGAGGAAGACCTGCCCGAATCCGTGATCGGCGTCGTCCGGCCCTGGGAGATGAACCCGCGGCTCCGAACCGGGTGACCGTCGGCGCGTCTCGTCAGCGCATTTCAAGATTGCGGGCGATCTCGGAGTCGGTCACGGTGCCGTCGAGGTGACGGACGCGGTAGTCGGAACCGAACTTGCCGCTCGCGCGGTCGAACTGCAGGAACACGGCCTTGTCCGGGTAGAGGCGCACGAGGGCGAAGTCGGTGCCGACAAGGTAGAGGAAGCTTTCCGGCCGGCCTTCCTTGGCCTCGGCGCCGCGCCGGCCGAGCCCCACAACCACCGCGAGCGCCAGCAGCAGCAGCACCCCGCCCAGAGCGACCCGCCCGGGCTCGGCGCCGGCGAGCAGCCGGGCGGAATGTCCGAAATAGAGAGCGAGCGCCACGATGCCGCCGAGGAAGATCGTCGCCTTAGCGAGATCGAGCTCGGCCCGCCCGTAGGCGATCAGAGCGCTGTCGACGAAGTGGCTGCGCACGTCCGGCAGCAGCAATGCGGCGGCGGCCGTCGCCATGGCGCCGAGCGTGATCGCGGCGTGCGGGTCGGGCGTCCCTGAGGCGGAGCCGGCGAGGGCGTGCACGCGCAGGAAGGCGCCGGCGAGAAGACAACCGGCCGGAGCCGCGATCGCGACGATCGCCAGGCTGCGCGAGAAGCCGATCTCCGCCAGCGTAATCGGCAGCCCGAGCCGCCAGAGGAAACCGATCTCATAGAGGTAGGCGGCGAAATAGAACGCCGCGATCGCGCCGACCATGAGCAGCACGTCGGTCACGAGGCTGCCTTCCAGCTCCGACGACCGTGCCGAGGTCGGACGACGCGGATCAAGCATCGCGCTTCCAGATCGGACGGCCGCTGCCGGGCAGGCCGTATTCGTCCCAGCGGCTCGTGACGCGTTCGACGATCTCGTCCGCCATGCGGATTTTCCGCCCCCATTCGCGCCGGGTCTCTGGCGGCCATTTGTCGGTGGCGTCGAGGCCGATCTTGCTGCCGAGACCCGACTCCGGGCTCGCGAAGTCGAGATAGTCGATGGGCGTGCCCTCGATCACGGTGATGTCGCGGGCCGGATCCATGCGCGTCGAGATCGCCCACATGACGTCCTTCCAGTCGCGCGCGTCGATGTCCTCGTCCACCACGATCACCCACTTGGTGTACATGAACTGACGGAGATAGGACCAGACGCCGAGCATCACCCGCTTCGCGTGCCCCGGATAGGCCTTGCGCATCGAAACGACCGCGATCCGGTAGGAGCATCCCTCCGGCGGCAGCCAGAAGTCGACGATCTCCGGAAACTGCTGACGCAACAGCGGAATGAAGACTTCGTTCAACGCTTCGCCGAGAACCGAGGGCTCGTCGGGGGGGCGGCCGGTGAAGGTGGAGAGGTAGATGGGCTGCCTGCGCATGGTTATGGCGCTGATATGGAAGACCGGGAACGGCTCGACGGCGTTGTAGTAGCCGGTGTGGTCGCCGTAAGGGCCCTCGTCGGCGTACTCGTCGAGAGAGACGTGGCCCTCCAGCACGATCTCCGCCGTGGCGGGCACCTTCAGCGGCACCGTCCGGCAGTCGACCAACTCCACCTTCGCACCTCGGAGCAGCCCTGCGAACTGGTACTCCGACAGCGTATCCGGCACCGGCGTCACGGCGGCCAGGATGGTGCCGGGGTCGGCGCCGATCACCGCCGCGGCGGGAAGCGGCTCGGTGCGCTCGTTCTTCCATCGGGCATGATGCTGGGCGCCGCCCCGGTGCTTCAGCCACCGCATGATCGTCCGATCCCGTGCGACGACCTGCATGCGGTAGATGCCGAGGTTGAAATCGTCCTCACGTCGCGTGCCCGGCCCTTTGGTGACCACCAGAGGCCAGGTGATGAGCGGTGCCGGCTCGCCCGGCCAGCACCCCTGGACGGGAAGCCGGCCGAGATCGATGTCGTCTCCTGTCAGCACGACCTCCTGGCACGGCGCCTTCGAGACCGTGTGCGGCCGCATCGCCATCACCGTCTTCAGCAACGGCAGCATTCCGACTGCCTCCCGCCAGCCGCCGGGCGGCTCGGGCTGACGCAGGAAGGCCAGCGTCTCCCCGACCTCACGAAGCTGGCCGGGTTCCCGATTCATGCCCCATGCGACGCGCTCGACGGTCCCGAACAGGTTGACCAGCACCGGCATTTCGAACCGCCTTCCGTCGTCGCCGACGACGTTCTCGAACAGCACCGCCGGCCCGCCCTCGGCGAGAAGGCGCGTCTGGATCTCCGTCAGCTCCAGATGCGGGGACACCGGTGCCGCCACTCTGACCAGGCGCTGCGAGCGCTCGAGTCGGGCGATGAAGTCGCGGAGAGAGTCGAAGGCCATGCGTTATCCGCTGTCCAGGGAGCGACTAGGAGGCACGAATCCTGCAACTGGCGTCAAGCCGAGCGCTCACGTCAAGCCGGTCGCTCGGCGAAGCGAGTGTCGGGATGACGACAAGGCATTGGTTTTCGGCGCCGGTTAACCATTGTCTGCCACTCTGGCACGCGCTTGACGGCGCCGGCCGATGAACCGATGTTCAATATCGACGGCGCACGACCGTATCCAACCGAAGGGCGAGACCTACCCGGCATGAATGAACCTGCGCAGCCGGCCCGCCGACGCTATTGGGTAGTGGGTGGTATCTACAGCGACACGCAATTCGACGAGATCGCCGGTGACGGCGGCGAGGAGCGGTTCGGCCCTTTCCGGACTTTCGCCGAGGCGAAGGAGGAATGGGCGCGCCTCGCATGGCGCAGCGTCGACGACTGCCATGCGCGCTATCGAATCACCGTGGAAACGGACGCGACCGAGTGAGACTTCGCGTGCGGACACTCGGTAGAACCCGGTAGGCGCGGGGCGTACCGAGATGAACGGTTCGAAGAGCGCCGAAAGCGCCGCGCCGGCCGATGGCCCCCTCCACAACAGCGACGGCACGCCGGTGGTGCTGGGGGAAGCGCGGGCAGAGCGTCTGGCCCGTGCGCACGGGTATCCCTATCCCTATCCGGAACATTCGTACCTCTATCTGGACGGAGTGCCGGTGCCGCTCCGGATGACGGGCACCGAGCCCTTCGCCGGCGAGGTCGAGGTGGACGCGGAGTGGATGCCGGTATCGGAGCATCTCGACCGGCTGGGTATTCGCGATGCCGCCCTGCGACCGCGCACGTCAGTCCTGGCCTACGGCTCCAATCGCTCGCCGAGCCAGCTCGAGCGGAAATACGGCCATTGGCGCGAGCCGGTGGTCATCCCGGTCGCACACGGATGGCTACGCGGCTTCGACGTGGTCTATGCGGCTCGTCTCGCCGGCTACGGGTCGGTCGCCGCAACGATCGCACCGGCACCGCATACCGTCTGCGAGGTGAGCGTGCTGTGGCTGGATGAGGCACAGCTCGATCTGATGCACGTGACTGAAGGGCTCGCGCAGTCGGTCTACGGCTACGGGGTGCTGGAGGATATCGAGCTCACCCTGGATGGCGGCGGACGGCTCGACCGGGTCCACACCTACGTCAATCTCGACGGCGCGCTCGTGCATAAGGGGTCGGCGGTGGCACTCGCCACCGTGAAGGCGGAAGGCCGAGCAATTCCGGCGCTCGATCAGCTCTCGATTCTCGGGCGCGTGCGCGACCGGATCGAGCCCGATGCCGATCTCGAGAGCTTCGTGCTCGAGCATATCGAGGATGCCGCAATACGCGAGGCGCGTTGCCGGATTCTGCGCGAGGACGCCTGGAAATTCGATCATCCGTCCTTCACACCGCTCGACCTCTGACGGATCAGGGCAGTATCAGCCAGATCGTCGTCTCCCGAACCTCCCGATCCTCGAGCTCGCGTGAGGTGGGAACGCCGTATCGGGCCAGTTCCACGAGCCCTTCCTTCGGCAGGTAGGCGCGGCCCGGGTCGGCGAGGAGCACCCGGATGCCGGCAGCGGCGGCACGGCGGAGCGCCGGCACGAGCCGCTCGGCCATCGCCCGCTCGTAGCAGACGTCGCCGGCGATGACGAGATCGGTCCCTTCGGGCAGGTCGAGCGTCCCGTCCCTGATGCGAATATCGAGGGTGACCCCGTTGGCGCGAGCGTTCTCCGTGGCCGCGGCGGCGGCGAACGGGTCGGGGTCGATCGCGACGACCCGCGCCGCGCCCGCCAGAGCCGCGGCGATCGAAGCGAGCCCGTTGCCGGCGCCGATGTCGGCCACCCTGCGGCCGGCAAACTCGGACGGGTGGTCGAGAATGTATCGGGCCAGCGCCTGGCTGCCGGGCCACGGGAAAGCCCAATAGGGTGGGGGGAGCCCGATCGTATCGAGATAGCTCTCGGTCGCCTGCCAGAGGGCCGTGACCTCCGTCGCCTGATGGATCTTGATCTCGGGCACCATGGCCGGCGCGGAAAGCTTCGTGCTGGTGCGGACGAAATGCCGGGCGTCGTCCGCGCTCTTCATGGCTGCGTTTTCAGGCGCCGGTTCGGGCGAACACCCCGAACGCAATGATCGTCGCCAGCACCAGCCAACCGAAATGGCGGTTCGATCTGAACTTCGTCAGGCAATCGGCAGGGTGATCCAGCTTGACGTCCTGTACCTGCCACCAGAGTTGCGCCGCCGGTACCAGCAGGGCGACCGCGATCCAGGAGGAAAGCCCGGCGACAATGCCGGCGAGCGCCAGGAGGAGGATGGTCGCGACATAAAAGCCGGCGAGCCACGGGCGAGTTCTGTCGCCGAGAAGCAATGCGCTGGACTTCACGCCGATGAGCGCATCGTCTTCCTTGTCCTGATGCGCGTAGATCGTGTCGTAGCCGAGCGTCCAGGCGATGCCGGCGGCGTACAGCACCACTGCGGGCCAGCCCAGGCTCCCGGACATGGCAGTCCAGCCGACGAGGGCGCCCCAGTTGAAGGTGAGGCCGAGGAAGAGTTGCGGCCAATAGGTGAAGCGCTTGGCGAAGGGGTAGACGAACACGAGCGGCAGCGACGCCAGACCGACGAGAATCGCCGCCGTGTTCAACGAGAACAGCACGACCGCACCGAGGAGAAGGAGACCTCCGAGGAACGCCACCGCCTGCGGCACGGAGACGGCGCCGCTCGGAATTGGACGGTCCGCGGTCCGGGCGACCCGGCCGTCGAAGTCGCGATCGACGATGTCGTTGAAGGTGCATCCGGCGCCGCGCATGACGAGGGCGCCGAGCGCGAACAGACCGGCGAGGGCGAGGCCGTTACCGACCGGCAGCGCCGGATCGGCGGCCCAGGCCAGCGCCGCGCCCCACCAGCAGGGGAAGAGCAGCAGCCAGGTGCCGATCGGCCGGTCGAGGCGGGCCAGGCGGGCGTAAGGCACCAGCCCTTCGGGCATGAACCGGTCGACCCAGCCGTGTCTCGGAATGTCGCTC
>JAJUGE010000020.1 GCA_029268305.1 Alphaproteobacteria bacterium | reverse complement strand
CTCGCCTTCGCCGGCATCGGCCGTCCCGCCAGGTTCTTCGACATGCTGCGCGAAGCGGGCTGCCGGCTGGTCGATGCGGTCGCCTTCGCCGATCACCACCGCTACCGCCCCGAGGAAGTGATGGCGCTCTGCGAGCGCGCGGCGCGAGCGGGTGCCGTTCCGCTCACCACGGCGAAAGACGCGGTGCGCCTGCCGCCCGGCGCGCGGCCGATGGTGGAAGTGGCGCATGTCATGGTCGAGTGGCTTGACGCGGCCGCTCTGGATCGGGCCCTCGCCCCCGCTCTGCGTCGTGCCCGTGCGACCGCTAGAACAGGCTCCCCTGCCTGACCGGCGGCTTCGGGCGCGATACCTGCCGGGCCGGCTTCTCCTTGCCGGGATCGGGTCCATCGATGGTCGCGCCGACGTCGCCATCGTGGAACGTCACTGTCACCCCCATCCCTGGCTTTGCCTCCTCGACGCTGCCGAGCGCGTGCTCGCCGTCGCGGACGAGGGCGAAGCCGCGCGCGAGCACACCGCGATAGGAGTAGCTCTCCAGCAGGCGTCCCTCCTTCTCGATGCGGCCGGCACAATCGCGGAGCAGGCGCGCGATCCCGTTGGCGAGACGATGCTCGGCGCCCAATCGATCGTACCGGGCCCCGATCGCCGCGACCGCGTTGCGGGCGGCGCCGTCGAGCGCGCGGACGCAGGAAACGAGCTCCTGCCGTTTCGCCGCGATCTGGTCGCGCGGGTGGCGGAGACGGGCACCGCATTCCGCCGTCATCGCCCGGCGGCGCTCGAGCAGGTTGGCGATCGCCACCTGAAGGCGTTCGCTACGATCGTCGAGGCGCTGCGCCGCGGTCTCGATCAGCGAGACGGGGTCCGGCAGGCCGCGCGCGAGCCCGGCGACTCGGTCGCGGCGATGGTCGAGGAAACGGCCGGTCGCGCCTTCGAGCCGCGCCGAGCCGTCCAGCACCCGCGCCAGCAATTCCGAGCGCACCGGCACCGCCATTTCCGCCGCGGCGGTCGGGGTCGGCGCACGCCGGTCGGCGGCATAGTCGATCAGGGTGAAGTCGGTTTCATGTCCGACCGCGGAAATCAGCGGGATCGAAGAAGCGGCCGCGGCGCGGACCACGGCTTCCTCGTTGAAGGCCCAGAGATCCTCCAGGCTACCGCCGCCGCGCGCGACAATCAGCACATCGGGCCGCGGGACCGCACCGCGTTCCGGCAGCCGGTTGAAGCCTTCGATCGCCGCCGTGATCTGCGCGGCCGCGTCTTCGCCCTGCACCAGCACCGGCCAGAGCAGCACCCGGCGCGGGAACCGGTCGCGCAGCCGGTGGAGGATGTCGCGGATCACCGCGCCGGTCGGCGACGTGACCACGCCGATCACGTCCGGCAGGAAGGGCAGCGCCCGCTTGCGCGCCTCGTCGAACAGCCCCTCGGCCGCCAGACGCTTGCGCCGATCCTCCAGGAGCTTGAGAAGCGCGCCTTCGCCCGCCAACTCTATGCTGTCGACGATGAGCTGGTAGCTCGATCGGCCCGAATAGGCCGAGATCCGGCCGACGCAGACGACCTCGAGCCCGTCTTCGGGCGCAATCGTCAGCCGCGCGGCGCTGGAGCGCCAGCAACAGGCGTCGAGCACCGCCTCATCGTCCTTGAGGCGGAAGTAGAGATGTCCGGAGCCGGCGCGCTTGAACCCGGTGATCTCGCCGCGCACGCGCACCTGGCGGAAATCGGACTCGAGCGTGCGCTTGATCGCTCGGCTGATCTCGCCGACCGAGTATTCGGGCACGTTCGGAAGCAGGGTGGGGGAGGCTTTCTCGTCCATCGCGGCGGATGATACAAGACCGACGATTACGATCCAAACCGAGGCTGAGGAGAGAGCGAGATGCGGGTCCTGGTCGTGGGCGGCGGCGGGCGCGAGCACGCGCTCTGCTGGGCGATCGCGGCGTCGCCTCTGTGCGACGCGCTCTTCTGTGCACCGGGCAATGCGGGCATCGCGGAAGAGGCCGAGTGCGTTCCGATTGCCGCCGACGCCGTCGACGAGTTGGTGGCGTTCGCAAAAAGGGAAAAGATCGACCTCGTCGTCGTCGGACCCGAGGCGCCGCTCGTGCTGGGGCTGGTGGACAAGCTCGAAGCGGCGGGGATCCGGGCGTTCGGGCCGAGCGCGGCGGCCGCGCGCCTCGAAGGCTCGAAGGGCTTCATGAAGGATCTCTGCGCGGCGCACGGCGTGCCCACCGCCGCCTACGGCCGGTTCCGCGATCCGGCAGCAGCCAAGGCTTTCGTGGCGCAACACGGCGCGCCGATCGTCGTGAAGGCGGACGGCCTCGCCGCCGGCAAGGGCGTCACGGTCGCGGAAACGGTCGAGGAGGCGAACGCCGCGATCGACGCCGCACTCGCCGAACGCCGCTTCGGAGACGCGGGCGCCGAGATCGTGGTCGAGGAGTTCCTCGAGGGCGAGGAAGCGAGCTTTTTTGCACTGGTCGACGGCAAGACCGCGCTACCGCTCGCGTCCGCCCAGGATCACAAGCGCGTCGGCGACGGAGACACCGGCCCAAACACCGGCGGCATGGGCGCCTACTCTCCGGCACCGATCATGACACCGGCGCTGGAGGCCGAGGTGATGGAGCGGATCGTGAACCCGATCGTCCGCGCCATGGCCGAAGCCGGCACCCCGTACAAGGGGGTTCTCTATGCCGGGCTGATGATCGGCAAGGAAGGACCGAAGCTGATCGAGATCAACGTTCGCTTCGGCGACCCGGAGTGTCAGGTGCTGATGCCGCGACTGCGATCGGACATTCTGCCGGCTCTGCTCGCCGCGGCCGAGGGCGGGCTCTCGCACTTCGACCTCCGCTGGATCGAGCAGTCGGCGCTCTGCGTCGTCATGGCGGCCAAGGGCTATCCGGGCCCCTACGGCAAGGGCAGCGAAATCCGTGGTCTTGCGGACGCCGCCGATGGGCAGGACGTGATCGCTTTCCATGCCGGGACCCGCAACGACCGTGGCCGGATTCTCGCCGACGGCGGTCGCGTTCTGGGCGTCACTGCGATCGGCGCCAGCGTGGACGAGGCGCAACGCCGCGCCTATGCGGCAATTGACCGGATCGACTGGCCGGAAGGCTTCTGCCGCCGCGACATAGGATGGCGCGCGATCGGGCGGGGCTGAGCGCCTTGTCCAAGGGCTTTTGCGAGAGCGCGTAGGCTACCCTGCGCGGCGGGTCGATAAATCGCATCCCTCGCAGGAGTGCGTCTTTGCGAGCGACCGGAGGGAGCGCGGCAATCCAGGGGAACCGCCCGGTGGCTGCGGCCCTGGATCGCTTCGCTACGCTCGCGAAGACGATGTGGATATAGGCTACCGCCGAGGGTTACGAAGCCCCGCTGCCTACCGCACCACCAGAACCGAGCAGTCGGCGTGGCGGACGACGCGGGCGGCGTTGGGTCCCAGGAGATAGTCTCCCAGCTCCGGCCGATGCGCTTGCATGACGATTAGGTCGGCGCCGATCTTTCGTGCCGTCTCGATGATCGTCGAATAGACCGTGCCCTCGCCTACGATGTGCTGGACCGGAATGCCCTCGGGCACGTGCTCCTTGACGAAATCGTGCAGCTCGGCCCTGGCGCGTTCGCGCATTTTCTTCTCGTAGCCCTTCGGGAAGAACTGCCCGACCATGCTCATTCCGAAGCCGGGCACCACGGTCATGACGTGGAGGCGGGAACCGAACGCCCTCGCATGCTCGATGGCTACCGGAAGCGCCTTTTGCCAGGAGCTCTCCTCGCCGAGGTCGACCGTGAAGAGAATGTTCCTGTACATGACGTCTCCTCCTAGGCGGCGGCTTTGCGCCTGCGCAGCTGAAACAGGACGACGACCGCGAACAGGAGTAGGCCGGGAATATAGAACACCTCCTTCGGCATCCGTTCCACCGGGACCATGATCGAGATCACCTCCCAGTCGAAATCGATGCCCGCCTGCTCCGCCGGACCCGAAAAGACGAGATCGTCGACATAGGCGCGGCCGTCCTCGTAACGCAGGATCAATCCGGCGCCCTGCTCGAGCCGCGTCGCGCCGTCGCCAGCGGGCCCGAGCGGCAGGACCACCGTGCGCGAGACATGACCGCCGCCGATCTCCTCGCCCTCGACTACCATCCGCACATCCGTATCGGGCGGCAGTCCGGCCACGACCTCCTCCATCTCGGCGGGCGGGACCTCACGATAGGGCGGCTGCACCTGGTCCAGCCAGAATCCGGGGCGGAAGAGCGTGAAAGCGACCAGAATTAGCGCCACCGACTCCCAGAGCCGGCTGCGCGTCAGGAAATAGCCCTGCGTCGCAGCGGCGTAGATCAGCATCGCGGCCGTCGCGATGACGAAGATGAAGACCCCGTCGACCCAGCCGACGTCGATCAGCAGCAGATCGGTGTTGAAGATGAACAGGAACGGCAGGATCACCGTCCGCAGCGAATAGAAGAAGGCGGTGAAGCCGGTCTTGATCGGATCGCCGCCGGACACGGCCGAGGCGGCGAACGACGCGAGGCCCACCGGCGGCGTCACGTCGGCCATGATCCCGAAATAGAACACGAACATGTGCACGGCGATCAGCGGCACGATCAGCCCGCTCTGCGCGCCGAGCTGCACCACGACGCCCGCCATCAGCGACGAGACGACGATGTAGTTCGCCGTGGTCGGCAGCCCCATGCCGAGGATCAGGCTGATCACCGCGGTGAAGATCAGCATCAGCATGAGATTGCCGGCGGAGATGAACTCGACGAACTCCGCCATCACCTGGCCGATGCCGGTGAGCGTCACCGTCCCGACGATGATGCCGGCGGTCGCGGTGGCGACGCCGATGCCGATCATGTTTCGCGCGCCGGCGATTAGGCCGGATATCGTCTCGTCCCAGCCGCGCACAAAGCTCCGGCCCACGTCGCCGCCGCCGCGGAGCAGCGACTTCAGGGGATGCTGCGTCAGCAGGATCACGAGCAGCAGGCAGATCGCCCAGAAGGCCGAGAGGCCGGGCGAGCGCCGCTCGATCATCAGCAGCCAGACGAGGACGACGATGGGCAGGATGAAGTGGAGCCCTGTCCGCACCGTCGGCCACACTTCCGGCAGCGAGACGATGGGAGCGTTGGGGTCGTCGAGCTCGAGATCGGGTGAACGGGCTGCGAACGCGATCAGACCTACGTATACGGCCAGAAGCGCCACCACCAGCACGGTCGTGGCGGCGGTGCCGAGCGCGGATTGCACCAGCGTGATCGCGAAATAGATGGCGCCGGCGAGGATGATCACGCTGCATATGACGATACCGGAGCGGATCAGCTTCTGCACGAGGGGACGCTCTGCGCCCGGCCGTGGGAGCCCCTGCATGTTCGCCTTCAGCGCCTCGAGGTGCACGAGATAGAGAAGCGCGATGTAGGAGATCACGGCCGGCAGGAAGGCGTGCTTGATCACCTCGATGTACGGAATGCCGACATACTCGACCATCAGGAAGGCGGCCGCGCCCATGACGGGCGGCATGATCTGGCCGTTGACCGACGCCGCGACCTCGACCGAGCCGGCCTTCTCGGCGCTGAAGCCGACCCGCTTCATCAGCGGGATCGTGAAGGTGCCGGTCGTGACGACGTTGGCGATCGAGGAGCCGGAGATGACGCCGGTCATCGCCGAGGAGAGCACGGCAGCCTTCGCGGGCCCGCCCCGCATGTGGCCAAGCAGCGCGAACGCCACCTTGATGAAGTAGTTGCCGGCGCCGGCCCGGTCGAGCAGGGCGCCGAACAGCACGAACAGGAAGACGAAGGCGGACGACACGCCGAGCGCGATGCCGAACACGCCCTCGGTCGTCAGCCACTGGTGCGACATCGCCTTCTCGAACGAGGCGCCGCGCCACTGGATGATGTCGGGCACCATCGGGTGGTGGCCGAAGAAGACGTAGGCGAGGAATACCAGCGCCACGACCATGAGCGGCGGGCCGAGCGAACGCCGCGTCGCTTCCAGCAGCAGCACGAGACCGGCGCCCGCAACGACCAGGTCCATCATCGTCGGCAGGCCTGGGCGACGCGCGAGCTCGTCGTAGAAGAGGAAAATGTACCCCGAACAGAACGCGGCGACGAGCGCTAGGACCCAGTCGGCCACCGGCACCCGGTCACGCGGGGAGCGCTTGAACGCCGGATAGGCGGTGAAGGCGAGAAAGACCGCGAAGGCCAGGTGGATCGAGCGGGTCTCGGTGCTGTTGAGCACCGGGATGATGTTCCCGACCATGAACGGGAGCGGCGACGCGATCCAGAGCTGGAACAGCGACCAGGCGAGCGCCACGCCGGCCAGGATGTGCCCGACCCCGCCCGGCGGGTTGCGTGCCCCGGTATCCGTCGAGGCGACGAGATCCTCGAGCTCCGCCTCCGAAAGCGCTTGCCTGGTGGACGCCTCGGCCATTCCCCCTGCTCCCCCTTAGCTCCCCCGAAAAGCACGAAGGGGGAGTTTACTCCCCCCTCTGCTCAGGTCACATCCAGCCCTTTTCCTTGTAATAGCGCTCGGCTCCGGCGTGGAGGGGCGCCGAAAGGCCCTCGCTGATCATCTCCTCCGGCTTCAGGCTCTCGAAGGCCGGATGCAGCTTCTGGAAGTCCTCGAAGTTCTCGAAGATCGCCTTCACCAGCTGGTAGACGACCTCCTCGTCGACGTCCGAGGTGCTGGCCAGCGTGGCGCCGACGCCGAAGGTGGTGATGTCGGCATCCGTGCCGCGATACATGCCGCCGGGAATGACCGCCTTGCGGTAATAGGGATTTTCCTCGATCAGCTTGTCGATCGCTTCGCCCTCGACCGAGACCAGCACCGAATCGCAGGAGGTCGTCGCTTCCTGGATCGAACCGCTCGGGTGGCCAACCGTGAAGACCATGGCGTCGATCTGATTATCGCAGAGCGCCTGGCTCTGCTCGGCCGACTTCAGCTCGGAGGCCAACGCGAAGTCGCTCATCGTCCAGCCGAGCGCCTCGAGCACGACTTCCATCGTCCCGCGCTGTCCGGAGCCCGGGTTGCCGACGTTGACCCGCTTGCCCTTCAGGTCCTCGAAGGTCTTCACGCCGGCATCGGCGCGCGCGACCACCGTGAACGGCTCGGGGTGCAGCGCGAAGACGGCGCGCAGCTCTTCGTGTGGGCCCGCGTCCGAGAACTGCGAGGTGCCGTGGTAGGAGTGGTGCTGCCAGTCCGACTGAACGACGCCGAACTCGAGCTCACCCTGCCGCAGAGCATTGAGGTTGTAGATCGAACCGCCGGTCGATTCGACGGAGCAGCGGATGCCGTGCTCTTTACGGTTCTGGTTCACCAGGCGGCAGATGGCGCCACCCGCCGGGTAATAGACGCCTGTGACGCCGCCGGTGCCGATGCTGATGAATTGCTGCTGCTGGGCCGCGGCAGGAGAGCCGAAAGCACCGGCCACCGCGGCACCTACTGCCACGACGGACAGTGTCCGGAGAACTCGATTCATAACAGATGACCTCCCATGGAAAAGGCATTGCGGTCGAACATTTCAGGACATCCGCCGGTGACCGCACCCGCCCGACATCCCGGCTGCGAGCATCCGCAGCCTACGCGGCCTGAGCCGCGAACCCCCCTCATGTTATCGCGCCGGCAATGGCGGCATCGACCGCCTCTCCCAGCCGGGCGGTGATCACCTCTAGATCGGCATCCTCGACGATGAAGGGCGGCGCAAGCAGAACATGGTCGCCGCGCCGCCCGTCTATGGTGCCGCCCATCGGATAGCACATCAGGCCGCGGTCCATCGCCTCCCGCTTGACCCGCACGTTCAATGCGAGCTCCGGCGCGAACGGCTCCTTCGAAGCCCGGTCCGCCACCAGCTCCAGTCCCAGGAAGAGTCCGCGCCCGCGAATGTCGCCGACGTGATGGTGATTGCCGAACCGCTCCTCGAGCAGCGACCGCAACCGGGCACCACGGGTTCGCACCGCCTCCAGCAGGTCGTCTTCCTCGATCACCCGCTGCACGGCGAGCGCCGCAGCGCACGCGACCGGATGCCCCATATAGGTGTGTCCATGCTGGAAGAATCCGGACCCCGCCCGGAACGCGTCGTAGATGCGGCCCGAAACCAGCACGGCGCCGATCGGCTGGTAGCCGGCGCCGAGTCCCTTGGCGATCACGGCGATGTCGGGAGATATCCCCTCCTGCTCGCAGGCGAACAGGGAGCCGGTGCGGCCCATACCGCACATCACTTCGTCGAGGATCAGCAACACGCCGTGCTCGTCGCAGATCTCACGGATGCGGCGGAAATAGCCCTCCGTCGCCGGCACCGCCCCGAGCGTCGCGCCCACCACCGGTTCGGCGAAGAAGGCGGCCACGTTCTCCGGCCCGAGGCGGCGGATCTCGACGTCGAGCTCCTCGGCCATTCGGAGGCCGTACTCCGCTTCCGTCTCGTCCTCACGCCGCCCGCGATACGCATAGCACGGAGAGATGTGGCTCACATCCATCAGCAGCGGGTCGAACGGCTCCCGCCGCCACATGTTACCGCCGGTCGCGAGCGCGCCGAGCGTGTTGCCGTGATAGCTCTGCCTGCGCGCGATCAACCGCGTTCGCGAAGGCTGCCCGATCTCGAGAAAATACTGACGCGCCATCTTGATGGCGGCCTCGACGGCTTCCGAGCCGCCCGAAACGAAATAGACACGGTCGAGCCCCGCCGGCGCCGAGGCGATCAGCCGGTCGGCCAGCGCCTCCATTGGCCGGTTCGTGAAGAACCCCGTATGCGCGAACTCCAGGCGGCCGACCTGCTCCCGAACCGCCTCCACGATGCGCGGATGGCCGTGGCCGAGGCAGGAGACGGCGGCCCCGCCCGACGCGTCGATGTAACGTTTCCCGGTAGTGTCGACGATATGAATTCCCTCGCCCCGGTCGGCCACCGGATACTCGGAGCGCGTATGGCGATGAAATACATGGCTCATTGTGCACGTCCGTTACGGGTCTCGCCGCAATTGAATGTACGCTATCAGGAGCCGGTGGGGTTCACAAAACGCCGCGGCCCGCAATTGCGCGGTCTTGGGACGACCGGTAGGATGCCGCGCGTCCAGCCTCGCGTGCGGAGCCAGCCGATGGACCTCAAGGCCCATATCCGGGCAATTCCCGATTTTCCGAAGCCGGGAATCCTCTTCTACGACATCTCGACGCTGCTGCGGCACGCCGACGCCTGGCAGCACACGGTCGACCGGCTGGCCGAGGCGGTCCGCCCGCACAAACCGGATCTGCTCGCCGGCATCGAGTCGCGGGGCTTCCTCGTGGCTGCCCCGCTGGCGCTGTCGCTCGGGCTCGGCTTCACCATGGTGCGGAAGAAGGGCAAGCTGCCCGGCCCGACGATCCCCTATACCTACGATCTCGAATACGGCACCGACACGGTCGAGATTCAGGCCGACGCCGTCGAGCCGGGCCAGCGCGTGGTGATCCTGGACGACCTGCTCGCCACCGGCGGGACCATGCAAGCGAGCGTGAACCTGCTCCGCTCGGTCGGTGCAGAGGTCACGGCCGGCGCCTGCATCATCGAGCTGACCTTCCTGAACGGCCGGTCGAAGCTCGACATCCCGTTCAACTCGGTGGTCGCCTACGACGAGTAGCCGATCCGCCGCTCAGGCGCTCTCGCGGGCGTAACCCAGTCGCTTCAACGCCTCCTCGATCTCGCCCAGGATCGCGGGGTCGTCGATCGTCGCCGGTTCGCGGTAGCTCTCGCCGTCGGCAATCTTGGAGATGGTGCCGCGCAGGATCTTGCCGGACCGGGTCTTCGGCAACCGCTCCACCACGGTCGCGACGCGGAACGAGGCGACGGCGCCGATCTGCTCACGCACCATCTGCACCACCTCGGCGATAATCTCGTCCTCCGGCCGGTTCACACCCGCCTTCAGGACGATGAAGCCGACCGGGATCTGGCCCTTGAGGTCGTCATGCACGCCGACGACCGCACACTCGGCGACGTCCGGGTGCTGGGACAGAACCTCTTCCATCGCTCCGGTGGAGAGACGATGGCCGGCGACGTTGATGATGTCGTCGGTCCTGGCCATGACGTAGAGGTAGCCGTCCTCGTCCATGTAGCCGGCGTCCGCGGTCTTATAGTAACCCGGGTATTCCTCGAGATAGGCGGCGACGAAGCGGTCGTCGGCGTTCCAGAGCGTCGGCAGGCACCCCGGCGGCAGAGGCAGCCTGATGTTGATGGCCCCGATCTCGCCGCGCGCGGCCTCCTCGTTCTGGTCGTTCACGACCCTGACGTCATATCCCGGCACCGCCTTGGTGGGGGAGCCGTACTTCACCGGCAATTGCCCGAGCCCGACGCAGTTCCCGATGATCGGCCAGCCGGTCTCGGTCTGCCAGTAGTGGTCGAGGACCGGCTTCTGCAGGACGCGTTCCGCCCATTTGACCGTATCGGTGTCCGACCGCTCGCCGGCGAGGAACAAGGTGCGGAAGCGCGACAGGTCGTAGCGGCCGACGAGCTTGCCGTCGGGATCGTCACGCTTGATGGCGCGGAAGGCCGTCGGCGCCGTGAAGAGCGCGGCGACGCCGTGATCCTGGATCACCCGCCAGAACACGCCGGCGTCCGGCGTGCCGACCGGCTTGCCCTCGAACAGAATGGTCGTGCAGCCGTGAAACAGCGGGGCATAGACGATGTAGGAGTGGCCGACGACCCAGCCGATGTCCGAAGCGGCCCAGAACACCTCCCCCGGCTCGACGCCGTAATGGTTGCGCATGCTCCATTTCAGCGCGACCACATGGCCGCCGGTGTCGCGCACCACGCCTTTCGGCTGTCCGGTCGTGCCGGACGTGTAGAGGATGTAGCAGGGGTCGGTCGCCGCCACCGGGACACAGGGCTGCGGCGTCGACGCCGCCATCGCCTCTCCCCATTCGGTGTCTCGCCCCGGTGTCAGCTCGCACGGCCGTTGCGGCCGTTGGACAATGACGCAGGCCTCCGGCTTGTGCTTCGCCTGGCGGATCGCCTCGTCGAGCAGGGGCTTGTACTCGATCACCCGCGTGACCTCGATGCCGCAGGAGGCGGAGACGATCGCCTTCGGCCTCGCATCGTCGATGCGGGTCGCGAGCTCGTGCGGCGCGAACCCGCCGAACACGACAGAGTGGACCGCACCGATCCGGGTGCAGCCGAGCATCGCGATCACGGCTTCGGGGATCATCGGCATGTAGATGATCACTCGGTCGCCCTTGCCGACGCCGAGGTTCTTCAGCACGCCCGCGAACCTCGCGACCTGCTCCTGCAGCTCGCGGAAATCGTACCGGCGCACCGTGTCGGTGACGGGGCTGTCGTAGACGAGCGCGAGTTGACCGCCGCGGCCCTCCTCCACGTGACGGTCGACGGCGTTGAAGCAGGTGTTCAGCTCGCCTCCGACGAACCAGCGGTAGAAGGGCGGGTTGGACCGGTCCAGCACCGTGTCCCATCGCTTGTCCCAGCGAACGTCCTCCGCCGCCTCCGCCCAGAACCCTTCCGGGTCCTGCAACGACCGCTGGTAGACCTCTTCATACCGGCTGGACATCGGCGCTCTCCCTCTCCCTCGACCGGATCGTGGCCCTCGGCGATCACGGTTAGCGAATCTCTTCGGGCGGCTCAAACCATTCTTAACCCGCCGCCGGTTGAATAGTCCGGAGGCCGGCGGCCCCTTCCCGACGAGCGAGAGAGATTATGGCGCAGACCGCCCCGGCGTCCGCAACCGGCCCTCGCGCCGAACATGACGGACAGTCGCGACCGATGCCGCCGGCGAACAGACCGTTCCACGACAATATCGTGGCGTTGCTGGA
Organism: Alphaproteobacteria bacterium; assembly: GCA_029268305.1. Lineage (GTDB taxonomy): Bacteria > Pseudomonadota > Alphaproteobacteria > JAJUGE01 > JAJUGE01 > JAJUGE01. Next base: position 32,540 of record JAJUGE010000020.1, on the reverse strand, counting down.
ACGGCTGCGCGCCACACCGAGAAGGGCCGTGGGGCCGTTCGCGATCATGATCTCGCTCGACTCGCTCGCGCACCTTCCGCGCTTCCCGGATATCATCGCCGACTTTCACAAGCGGCGCAGCAAGCTCTCTGCGCTCGGCGGGGGCGAGCTGATCCAGGTGGGCGACACCGACTTCGCTCTCTTCTCCGGCCAATCCGAGATCGGGGTGGTCGGCGCGGTCACCGACGTGAAGATGGTGCTGCTCAAGGCAATCGCGCACCACGCGCCGGATGCCTTCGCCGGCGTCGATCAGAGCCGGCTCGTCCGGGTGCTCGACCTATCGCGGCAACGGCGAGAGCTGTTCAAGCTGCTGGAGAACAATCTCCGCCGTGCCGCGGACCGCTCGAGCCGCCCGATCCGGCCGCTCTATCCAAGCGATCACGAGGCCACTCTTCAGAAGCTCGACGCTTTCACCCGGCAGAGCTTCGTCGATCAGTTCACGCGGTTCCAGCCGCTCGCGATCCTTCGTCCCGGACAGCCGCCGGTGGCTGCGCTTACCGAATGGTTCGTCAGCATGTCGGCAATCCAGGACAAGCTGCTGCCGGGCGTCAATCTCCAGCTCAACCAGCCACTGTTCAAGTTGCTGACGCTCGAACTCGATCAGTACATGATCGATTGTCTCATGCGCAGACACATCCGGCCGCGATTCACCACCTTCAACTTCAACCTGGAGACGATCTTCACCCGCAAGTTCGAGGAGCTGGGAGAGGCGGGGTTCGCCCGCGATCTGATCGTCGAGCTGCGGGCCAGCGACATCTTCGAGGACTTCGACCGCTTCATCCTCGCCCGGAAGCGGATCACCGATCTCGGCTCGCGGATCGCGATCGACAACGTGCGGCCGTCGATGCTCGCCGTCCTCAATGCCGAGCGGCTCGGCTGCGACTTCATCAAGGTGTTCGTGGATGATCTGCAGACGCCCTCGGCATCGTTCGCGGACACGGTCCGGGAGGTGCAGGAGAGCGGCACCCGTGTCGTCTTCGCGCGGATCGAGTCGCTGGAGGCGGTTCGCGCCGGCCTGGCGCTCGGCGTCGACGTGTTTCAGGGCTTCTATGTGGATGCGCTCATGAAAGACGAGGAGGAACGGGCCCGCTTCCTCGTCGGCTGATCCGGCCGGCCGGGCGGCCGCAGCCGCCCGGCCGGAACGTCATCGGGCGATCGGGAAGAAGTCCACCGGCCGCATCAGCCTGTTCTCCTGCTTCTCGAGCGCCCCGAGCTTCGCGCTTTCCTGGGTGTAGGCAATCCAGTCCGGGTCGGCCTGCATCGCCGCCCGCTTCTTCTCGCGGTCGCCGGCGTTCTCGTACACCCAGATATGCACGTACTGGTTCGGGTTGCCGGTCTCGGTGACGAGATAGGCGAGCGGTTGGCCGAGATGCCGCGTCTGCGGTCCCTTGCCCATGCGTTCGTACAGCTCGAGATGCTTCTTGATCGTGCCGGGACGGCAGGTGTAGGTGCGGACGTCGAGGAGCATTGACCTCTCTCCCTTCGTGAGGTTCGGTGCCGGAAGCGGTCCGGCAAGCGATATTCGACCGGGTGCGGCCGCAATACCAGCCACACGACCGGGTTTTCCTTGCCTCCCGCCCGGGCCGCAGGCATACGGGAGGGTGCCCCTCTTGGCGTCGGGGTCGGACCCTTCGATGCAGATTTACCTCCCTATCGCCGAGACCTCGGTCGACATGCTGATGCTCCTCGCACTCGGCACCGGGGTGGGCTTCCTTTCCGGGCTGTTCGGAGTCGGCGGCGGGTTTCTGATGACGCCACTTCTGATCTTCATCGGTATCCCACCGCCGGTGGCCGTCGCGAGCGAGGCCAACTCGCTGGTGGCGTCTTCCATGAGCGGGATTCTCGCACACTGGCGACGCGGCGCCGTCGACTTCCGGATGGGCACGGTGCTTCTGGTCGGCGGCGTCGCCGGCTCTGCCGCGGGCGTATCGCTGTTCAAGGCGCTGAGCGGGGTCGGCCAGATCGACCTGGTCATCTCGCTCAGCTATCTCGTGTTCCTGGGCGCGATCGGCGGGCTGATGCTCTTCGAGAGCGTCCGGACGACGGTGCGACAGCGCCGCACCGGCCGGCGGCGGGGAAAGCTGCACCGGCACACCTGGATCCACGGGCTGCCGCTGAAGATGCGCTTTCAGAAATCGCGGCTGTACATCAGCGTCATCCCGCCGCTGGCGATCGGCGCCGTTGTCGGCATGCTGTCCGCGATCATGGGGGTCGGCGGCGGCTTCATCATGGTGCCGGCGATGATCTATCTTCTCGGCATGCCGACCGCCGTGGTGGCCGGGACATCGCTCTTCCAGATTCTGTTCGTGACCGCCAACGTGACCTTCCTGCACGCCTATGAGAACCAGACGGTCGACGTGATGCTGGCGCTTCTCCTGCTCCTCGGATCGGTGGTCGGCGTGCAGTTCGGCAGCCGCTACGCCGGCCTCCTGCCCAGCGAGCATTTCCGCATCCTGCTGGCGACGCTCGTCCTCGGCGTCTGTGCGAAGCTGGGCTACGACCTCATCGCGCGACCCGCCGACCTCTTCTCCCTCGACCTCGGCGGCCACTGATGCACGTGCGCGGGCTATTTCTTCTCTGTTTGATCGGCATTTCCCTGGTACCGGCAAGGCCGGCGGGCGCAGCCGAGCTGATCGCCGACATCTCCCAACGCCTGGTGGCGATCACCACCGGCTTCACCGGCGCCGACGTCCTCCTCTTCGGCGCGACGGAGGGGGAGGGCGACGTGATCGTGATCGTCCGCGGGCCGGAGAGCGACGTGGTCGTCCGCCAGAAAGAGCGCGTCGCCGGCATCTGGGTGAATGCCCATCGGATGACCTTCCTCGACGTGCCCGCCTTCTATCACGTAGCGGGCAGCGGCGACCTCGCCGCGCAACGGGTCGAGGAGATCCTCGCGGAGTACGAGATCGGGGCCGAGTATCGCAACATCCAGCCGGCCGAAGCGGACGAGGGCATCGATCCCGACACTGCGGCCGCGTTCCGCGAGGCCTTTATTCGCGGCAAGGAGCGGCAAGGTCTTTACGCTGCCAGGACCTGGCCGGTCACGTTCATCGGCAGCCGCCTGTTCCGCACCACGATCCGCTTCCCCGCCAACGTGCCGACCGGCACTTATACGGTCGAAGTCTTCAGCATTTCCGACGGGCGCGTCGCCAGCATGCTGAACACGCCCCTGATCGTGAGCCGCGCCGGATTCGGTGCGGCCGTCTACGATTTCGCTTACGATTACGCCGCCGCCTACGGCCTGATAGCGATTCTGATCGCGCTGATGTCAGGATGGATGGCCGGCACCCTGTTCCGCAAGGTGTGAAGCCGATGGCCGAGCCGACGCAGAAAGGAAGCCACAGCAGTCGATCGGGCAACCAACGGGTGCTGCTGTGTGTGGTGGACGACAGCGAGGAGCTGTCGGTCGCGCTGGAGTTCGCTTCTCTCCGGGCGCGCCGCACGAATGCCAGAGTGGCGCTCCTCTACGTGATCGACAAGCCGACGGAGTTCCAGCACTGGGCTTCGATCGGAGATCTGATGCGCGAGGAAGCGCGGGACGAGGCGGAGCAGCGCCTCCAGCGGGCAGCGGCGCAGGTGCAGCGCTGGAGCGGAAAGATGCCGATCCTCTACATCCGCGAAGGGCCGGAGAGCGAGGAAGTGATCAAGCTGGTCGAGGAGGAGCCCGACATCTCCATCCTCGTGCTCGCCGCGAGCGTCGACCCGCAGGGTCCGGGCCCCCTGGTCTCGTCCCTCACCGGCAAATCGATCGGCCGCATGCGCGTGCCGATCGTGATCGTGCCGGGAAACCTGTCGGACGAGGAGCTCGAACTGCTGGCGTGATGCCGGCGGGGCGGGTTCAGGCGCCGCTCGCGATCCGATCCACGAGCTGCTTCACGGTCGGGATGAACCCGTTCCGATAGAACGGATCGGTCGCGAAGCGGAAGGCGTTGTGGCCTGCGAACATGAGCTGGTGGTCCACCGGGCCGCCATGAACGATCGACTGCAACGTCTTCTGGATGCAGTACGAGCGCGGGTCGGTCTTGCGGCCGGTGGTGCCGGCCTCGTTCTGCGACCAATTGCTGAACTGGCAGGCGCTGAGGCAGCCCATGCACTCTATCTGGTCGCGCACGATCTGGTCGCGATCCTCGGGCGTGACGAAGACGAGCGTCGAATCCGGCGTCCGCATGGCCTCGGTGTAACCCTCGGCGATCCACTTCTCGGCGCGCTTCTTGTCCTCGGGCGCCACATAGACCTTCCGTCCGCGTGCCCCGGTCGCCAGAGGCGTCTCGTGCTCGCCGACCGGCTCGGCGGTGAACGGGATCTGCCGTTCCGAGCGCCGCTGCAGATCGTCGAGGAAGGCGTTGTGAACCGCGGATGAATAGAAGCCCGTCGGGCTGAACTTGTTGAGGGCCACGTCGCCTTCGCGCAGATGCAGGAGCTTCTGCTTCCACTCGTCCGAGATCGGGCTCTCTCGCGTCAGCAGCGGCCGGGTGCCGAACTGGAAGGCGATCGGGCCGAGCTCGGGATTGTCCAGCCAGTCGGCCCATTCGTCGAGCGCCCACACGCCGCCCGCCATGACGATCGGCGTGTCGCCGACGCCGACCTCGCGCATGACGTTGCGTATCTCGCGAACGCGCGGATACGGGTCCTCCGGCCGCTCGGGATCCTCGCTGTTGGAGAGCCCGTTATGTCCGCCGGCCCGCCACGGGTCCTCGTACACGACGCCGCCGAGCCACTCCGCATGCCTGTGGTAGGCGCGTTTCCACAGGGCACGGAAAGCCCGCGCGGAGGAGACGATCGGATAGTAGTAGACGCCGTAGGCCGCAGAGATCTCGGCGATGCGATAGGGCATGCCGGCTCCGCAGGTGACGCCATGGATCAGCCCCTTCGCCCCCTCGAGGACGCCGTGCAGGATCCGCTCGGCGCCCCCCATCTCCCACAGCACGTTCATGTGGATGCGGCCTTGGCCGTTGGCACGCTCGTAGGCGACGCGCGCCTGCTGAATGCCGCCGCGCACGGCGTGCCCGATCAGCTCCTCGTGCCGATCGCGGCGCGTCCGGCCGTGGTAACGCTGTTCGATGAGATTGCCCTGATCGTCGTACGAGTCGGCGTTGACGCCGGAGAACGTGCCGACGCCCCCCGCCGCCGCCCAGGCGCCCGAGCTTTCGCCATTGGATACGGCTATACCCTTGCCGCCCTCGACGAGCGGCAGCACCTCGCGTCCGGATAGCATGATCGGCTTGAGCTGCATCTCCGTGCCGAATCCTCCATTCTTACCGTTCCGGGCGACCCCCCACGGCCGCCTCGTCTGCGGCGGAATGCCCGCCATAGTCCTTATGTTCACGGTCGACCGCGATGGCCAATCGGCGGACGCAAAAAACCGAGGGACCGCCACCGGGCATACCGGTCGCGGTCCCGAAGCGGCACCTCAGCCAGCGGGCGAAGCCTCCTTCTTCTCGGCGGCGGAGAGATCCTCTCCCGTCTTCTGGTCGACGACCCGCATGGAAAGCTTGACCTTCCCGCGGTCGTCCACCGCCAGCACCTTCACCTTCACCACGTCCCCGACCTTGACGACGTCGCCCACCGACTTGACGCGCTCCGGCGCCAGCTCGCTGATGTGGACCAGCCCGTCACGGCTGCCGAGGAAGTTCACGAACGCGCCGAAGTCCATGATCTTCACCACCTTGCCGGTGTAGATCACCCCGACCTCGGGCTCGGCGACGATCCCGCGAATCCAGTCGATCGCCGCCTGACTGGCGCTGGCGTCGACAGAGGCGATCTTGATGGTGCCGTCGTCCTCGATGTCGACCTTGGCTCCGGTCACCTCGACGATCTCACGGATCACCTTGCCGCCGCTGCCGATCACTTCGCGGATCTTCTCGCGCGGGATATGGATCGTGGTGATGCGCGGCGCCTTGGCGCTGACCTCTTCCCGCGCTCCACCCAGAGCCTTCGCCATCTCGCCGAGAATGTGCAGGCGGCCTTCGCGTGCCTGATTGAGGGCGACGCGCATGATCTCCTCGGTGATCGAGGTGATCTTGATGTCCATCTGCAGCGACGTGACACCGGCTTCGGTGCCGGCCACCTTGAAGTCCATGTCGCCCAGATGGTCCTCGTCGCCGAGAATGTCGGAAAGCACCGCATAACGGTCGCCTTCCTTGATCAGGCCCATGGCGATGCCCGCGACCGGCGCGCGCAGCGGCACGCCGGCATCCATCAGCGAGAGCGAGCCACCGCAGACGGTCGCCATCGACGAGGAGCCGTTCGACTCGGTGATCTCCGAGACGACCCGCATCGTATAGGGGAATTCGTCCTTCGGCGGCAGCAGCGGCCGGAGCGCACGCCAGGCGAGCTTGCCGTGCCCGATCTCGCGCCGTCCCGGCGGCCCCATCCGGCCGGCCTCACCGGTCGAATACGGCGGGAAGTTGTAGTGCAGCATGAAGTGCTCGCGGTACTCGCCCTGGAGCGCGTCCATGATCTGCTCGTCCTGGCCGGTGCCGAGCGTGGTCACGACGAAGGCCTGGGTCTCACCGCGGGTGAACAGGGCACTGCCATGCGCCCGGGGAAGCACGCCGACTTCGGCGACGATCGGCCGGACCGTCTTCGTGTCGCGCCCGTCGATGCGTCGACCGGTATCGAGAATCTGTCCGCGGACGATGTCGCGCTCGAGATCCTTGAACAGCGGCCCGACCAGATCGGAGTCGTGGCCCTCTTCCGCCAAAGTGGCGCTCGCAGCTTCCTTCGTCAGCGTGATTTCGGTCTGACGGTCCTGCTTGCCCTGGAGCTCGTAAGCCTTGCGCAGCCGCTCCCCGGCAATGGCCGCGAGGCGATCCCGGGTGGCCGACGTGTCCGGTGCTTCCGGCAGCGACCACGGCTCCTTCGCGCAACTTTCGGCCAGGTCGATGATCATGTCGATCACCGGCTGGAAAGACCGATGCCCGAACATCACGGCGTCGAGCATGATGTCCTCGGAAAGCTGCTGCGCTTCCGATTCCACCATCAGCACGCCCTGCGCCGTCCCGGCGACGACCAGGTCGAGCTCGGTTTCCGGGATCTGGTCCACGAGCGGGTTCAGGACGAACTCGCCGTTGATCCGTCCGACGCGCGCCGCCCCGATCGGACCCATGAAGGGAATTCCGGAGATCGTCAGCGCCGCCGAGGCGCCGACCATGGCGACGATGTCGGGGTCGTTCTCCATGTCGTGGCTCAGGACGGTGCAGACGACCTGCGTCTCGTTCCGGAAGCCCTTGGCAAACAGCGGCCGGATCGGCCGGTCGATGAGGCGCGACGTCAGCGTCTCCTTCTCGCTCGGCCGCGCCTCGCGCTTGAAGAAGCCGCCCGGGATCTTCCCGGCAGCGAAGGCCTTTTCCTGGTAGTTCACCGTCAGCGGGAAGAAGTCGACGCCCTGGCGGGCGGATTTCTGGGCAGTCGCCGTGCACAGGACGACGGTCTCGCCATAGGAGGCGAGCACGGCGCCATCCGCCTGTCTGGCGATGCGTCCGGTCTCGAGGGTGAGCTTTCGCCCACCCCAGTCTATTTCCCTACGCGTTATCTCGAACATGCAGTCGTTTCCTTTCGGACGCGGGCCGGCGACACTCCATCTGCCTGGCCGCACCTACAATCACGGCCCGCGTCAACCATGGAGCTGTGGATACGGCTTTGCGCCGACGGCCGGCCCATGCCGGCGCCCCATTCAGCTCCGATTCAGACGTCCCCGACGACATGCCGGGTCCGTTACGCGCGATTCCGGGCCGCGGCATCCCGCCGCCTCGCCCGGATCGGCGCGCCTACCGCCGAAGTCCGAGCCTCTGGATGAGGCCTTCATATCGGGCGGTGTCCTTTCTCTTCACGTAGTCGAGCAGGTTTCGCCGCTGTCCGACCATCATCAACAGGCCGCGCCGCGAGTGCACGTCCTTGTGATGGGTCTGCAGATGTTCGGTGAGATTCCTGATCCGCTCGGTCAGAATCGCGACCTGCACCTCCGGGGATCCGGTGTCCCCTTCCTTGGTGCCGTATTCCTTGATCAGTTCCTGCTTGCGCTCGGCCGTGATCGACATCGTTGCTCCTCGCATCTAATGGTTCATGACTCGCACCGGCCGAACTCGCCCCCCTTCGAGCCGAGCAACGGCGACGAGCTTGCCGCCCGCCGTCGCCCGAACCGTCGCGCCGTCGGCGATCTCGCCGAGGCGGGGAAGGTCCGTGGTGCGGAATAGCTGCACGACCTGCCCGCTACGCAGGGTGGCAGCCTCACTTCCGGACAAGGCCAGAGCCGGGATGTCGGCCAGCGCGGTCTCTACCGGAAGAATTCCTTCGAAATCGGGCGGAATATGCCCCAGCGCCTCCAGCGACGCCAGCGTCATCGCGTCCGCTTCGCGAAACGGTCCGACGGCGGTCCGGCGCAGGGCCGCGATGTGCCCTACGGTGCCGAGCGAAAGCGCCAGGTCCCGCGCCAGGCTCCGCATATAGGTGCCCTTGCCGCAAACGACCTCGAACTCCGCCGAATCCTCGTCGATCTCCCGCAGGAGCTCGAACGACTCGACCCTCACCCGCCGCGGCTCCGGCAGGGCGGCACGGTTCTCTCGGGCGAGCTTGTAAGCACGCTCGCCCCCGATCTTCACCGCCGAATAGATCGGTGGCGTCTGCTCGATCTCGCCGACGAAGCGCCCCAAACCGGCGACGATCTCCTCTCGACTCGGCCGCTCGATCGACGTCTCGACGATCTCGCCGTCGGCATCGTCCGTATCCCGGGCTTCGCCCCACCGCACGACGAAGCGGTAGCTCTTGCGGGCATCCATCGTGTAGGCGACCGTCTTCGTCGCCTCGCCGAACGCGATCGGCAGGACGCCGGTCGCCAGCGGGTCGAGCGTGCCGCCATGGCCCGTCTTGGAGTTGCCCGCCAGCCGCCTCACGCGGTTGCAGACGGTCGTCGAGGTCATCCCGGACGGCTTGTCCACGATCAGCCAGCCATTGACGGGGGAAGCTCGCTCCCGCCGGCCGCGCCTACTCCCCGCCATTGTCCAGATCCTCTTCGTCTTCGCCCGCGGCGCCGGGCCCCTCATGCGTCGTCTCGTGCAGGAGCTTCGCAATCCGCTGCGCCTGTTCGAACGAGTCGTCGGCGCGGAACGTGATCTCCGGCACGTACTTCGCCTCGACCATCTGCGCGACCTTCGCCCGGTAGAAGCCCCGGGCGCGGTTCAGCGCTCCGACGATCTCGTCCATGTTCTGGCCGCCGAGGGGTGTCACGAACGCCGTGGCACGACGCAGATCCGGGCTCGGCCGGACCTCCGTAATCGTGATCGGCAAGTCGCGAAGCTGCGGATCGCGGATGTCGCCGCGAGCGGTCACTTCGGCGAGGGCATGGCGGATCGCCTCGCCCATCCGGAGTTGCCGCTGGCTCGGCATTCCGGCCTGGCGCGCGTTGTGACGCTTCGGAGTCATCGCAGAAACCTGCCCTCGTCAACCATCCACCCCGTAGGGGGCGGGCGCCGTCGGACGCTCGTGCTGCTCGGGGTGAGCGACAGCCGCGCGCTCAGAGCTCGCGCACCACCGACTCGACCTCGAAGCACTCGATGACGTCGCCGACCTGGATGTCCTGGTAATTTTCGAATGCCATACCGCACTCGTAACCTTCCCGGACCTCCCGGACTTCGTCCTTGAAGCGCTTGAGGCTGGACAACGTACCCTCGTGGATGACGACGTCGTCGCGCAACAGGCGCACGCCTGCCCCGCGCTTCACGATCCCGTCGGTCACACGGCAGCCGGCCACCTTGCCTACCCGCGTGATGTTGAACACCTCGCGGACCTCGGCGTTCCCGATCTGCCGCTCGCGCAGCACCGGCGGCAGCAGACCGCTGAGCGACGTCCGCAGGTCGTCGATCAACTCGTAGATGATCGAGTAGTAGCGGATATCGACGCCATCCCTCTGGGCCGCGTCGCGCGCCTGCTTGTTGGCACGAACGTTGAAGCCGATGATGAACGCGTCCGACGCTCCGGCGAGGGTGACGTCCGATTCGTTGATGCCGCCCACGCCCGCGTGGAGGATCCGGACCTTGACCTCATCGGTGCCCATCTTCTCGAGCGCAGCGACGATCGCCTCGAGCGAGCCCTGCACGTCGGCCTTGATGACGATCGGCAGCTCCATGGCCTCGCCGGCGGCGATACGCGAGAACATTTGCTCGATCGTGCCACGTGCACCGAGCGCGGCCCGCTTCTCGCGCTCCTTGCGCTGGCGGAACTCGGTGATCTCGCGGGCCCTGGCGTCGTTCTCCACCACGACCACGTCGTCGCCCGCCTGCGGCAGGCCGCTGAGGCCGAGCACCTCGACCGGCACCGACGGCCCGGCGGCTTCGACATTGCGGCCTCGATCGTCGATCAGCGCCCGCACCCGTCCCCACTCGGCACCGGCGACGAGGATGTCGCCGATCTTCAGCGTCCCGCGCTGGACCAGCACCGTCGCCACAGGACCACGCCCGCGCTCGAGCTGCGCCTCGACCACGACGCCGGCGGCGGCACGGTTCGGGTTCGCCTTGAGCTCCAGCAGCTCCGCCTGGAGGAGAATCGCCTCCTCGAGCTGGTCGAGATTGGTCCGCTTCAGCGCGGATACCGGCACGACCTGGACGTCGCCACCCATGTCTTCCGGCACGATGCTGTGCTGAAGCAGGTCGTTCTTGACCCGATCCAGGTTCGCCTCGGGACGGTCGATCTTGTTGACGGCGACGATGATCGGGACCTCCGCCGCCTTGGCATGATTGATCGCCTCGACCGTCTGCGGCTGCACGCTGTCATCGGCGGCGACCACGAGAACGACGATGTCCGTCACCTTGGCACCGCGCGCCCGCATCGACGAGAACGCCTCGTGACCCGGCGTGTCGAGGAAGGTGATCTTCGCGCCGGACGGCAGCTCGACCTGATAGGCGCCGATGTGCTGGGTGATGCCGCCGGCCTCGCCGCTGGCGACGTCCGTCGAGCGGAGGGCGTCGAGCAGCGAGGTCTTGCCGTGGTCGACGTGGCCCATGACCGTGACGATCGGCGCACGCGGCTCCAGATCCGCCTCTTCGTCGGGCGCGCCCTCGAGGCCCAGTTCCACGTCCGCCTCCGCAACGCGCTTCGACCGGTGGCCGAACTCCTCGACGATCAATTCGGCCGTATCGGCATCGATGACCTGACTCATGGTCGCCATCACGCCCATCTTCATCAGGGCCTTGATGACCTCGACACCTCGGGTGGCCATCCGGTTGGCCAGTTCCTGAACGGTGATGGTCTCCGGGATGACGACTTCGCGAATCACCTTCTGCGGCGATTCCATCTGCTCCCGCTGGCGCTGACGCTCCCGCTCCCGCGCCCGGCGCACCGAGGCGAGACTGCGAACCCGCTCCTGGCCGCCCTCGCTTTCCAGCGCCTGCGTGATCGTGAGCTTGCCGGTGCGCCGTCGGGAGTCACCGCTGCGCTTCGGCGCCGCTGCCGGGCGACGGGCATCCCCGCGCGCGGAGCGGCGGCCACGGCCTTCCTCCTCCGGCTCCGGCACGACGGCGGCACGCGGCAGTCCCCGCGCTGGCGCCTCCTTGGCGCGCGCGGCCGCTTCCTTGGCCTTCCTCGCTTCCTCTTCCGCCCGGCGGGCTTCCTGCTCGGCCTGGAGGCGAGCCGCCTCGGCCTCGCGACGCTGCCGCTCTTCCTCCGCCTTCCGGTCTTCCTCGGCCTCGGCCTCACGCAGCGCCTGGAGCTCCGCCTCTGCCTGTCGGCGGGCGATCTCCTCCGGCGTCAGCTCCGGCTCGGGCTCGGGTGCCGGCTCCGGCGCAACCTCGACATCGGTCTCCGGCTCGGGCGCGCGGCTCTCCTCGACGAGCTGGCGCGCCTTGAGCGCCCGCACGCGTGCCGCCCGCTCCTGCTCGGTCAGGCCGTGGACGCCTTTCTCCTCGATCGGCTTGCCCGCGGCGTCGGTCGCGCGCACCTGGCGCAGTTGGCCGCCGGAATCGGCCGTATAGGTCCGCTTCCGCTTGACTTCTACCGTGACGGTCTTCGAGCGCCCATGGCTGAAGCTCTGCCGGACCTTGCCGGTCTCGACGGTCTTCTTGAGCTCGAGCTTACCCGGACGGGAAAGGCTCAGCTTGTTCTGATCGCGCTCGGTCGTATTCGCCATTACCAATCATTTCCCTTCGTCCGCCGTCCGGAAACCGGACAGACGGAATATCTCGGCTTGGAGGCGCCGAACCAGACCTCCGTGCGCCACCGCCGCATTCACCACCTGCTCGCGCCCGAAGGCCGAGCCCAGCTCGGCCGCGCTGAACAGGCCGGCGACCGGAACGCCTTTCGCGAGTCGCCGGAGCTTTTCCTTCGATCCAGGCGCGCCATCGACTGCCACCAGCAGGAGTTTCACACGGCCGGTCCGCAGCCACTCCTGCACCTTCTCGAAACCGCCGACGGCCTCGCCCGCACGTCGCGCCAACTCGACGAGCCGCAGACACCGATCCGCGAGGCGTGCTTCGACGGTATCCACCAGATCCGCCGGAACCCGCGCCGGACTCCTTGCCGCCCGTGCGAAAGCGTTTTTGGCGCAGGCCTTCTCGAGAACGTCGCGGCGCGAGCTCACCCAGAGCCCTCGCCCGGGCAACCGCTCCGCGAGATCGGGCACGACGACTCCGTCCGGGCCGACGACGAAGCGCAGCAACTCCGCGCGCGCCCGCACGGCCCGCGTGACGATGCACCGGCGTGTCGGCGATCGCTCGTCGGACTCGTCCCGTCGAGCCGTCGGCCTGCCACCGGATCGTGCGGGAGCCGTGGCTTGCCCGGCCACGGTCATGTCACCCGAAAGATTCACTCGCTCGCTGCGCCTCCGGCCACCAAGGGCTGTTCGCCGTCCTCACCTTCGAACCAATGCGAGCGGGCCGACATGATGATGGCGTCGGCCTCCTCATGGCTCAGAGGGCTGGCGGCGGTTCCCTTCGCCAGCTCGCTCGCATCGAGCGCCGCGATCTCGTCGACCGTCACGGGCGTCTCGGAGCCGGTGATGTACCGAAGCTCGTCGCTGGACAGGTCCGCAAGATCGTCCAGGGTCTTTACGCCTGCTTCGCCGAGCTGCACGAGCATGGCCGGCGTCAGACCCTCGACGCTGGCGAGCTCGTCGCTGACGCCGAGCTCGAGGCGCCGCTCCGTCAGTCTCGTGTGCTCGCGGGCGAGATATTCCTGCGCACGCCGGCGCAGCTCCTCGGCCACTTCCTCGTCGAAACCTTCGATCGAGGCGATTTCCTCGATCGGAACGTAGACGAGATCGTCGATCGAGGTAAAGCCCTCTCCTACCAGCAGATGGGCGATGACGTCGTCGACATCCAGAGCCTCGATGAACATTTGCGAGCGCTGACGGAGCTCCTCCTGCCGGCGCTCCGACTCTTCGGCTTCGGTCATGATGTCGATCGCCCAGCCGGTGAGCTGACTCGCCAGCCGCACGTTCTGGCCACGGCGCCCGATCGCGAGGCTGAGCTGCTCGTCCGGGACGACGACCTCGATCCGGTGGTCGTCCTCGTCGATAACCACCTTGACCACTTCCGCCGGCGCCAGCGCGTTGACGACGAACGTCGCCGGGTCTTCGGACCAGGGGATGATGTCGATCTTCTCGCCCTGGAGCTCGCTTACCACCGCCTGAACCCGGCTGCCCCGCATGCCGACGCAGGCGCCGACAGGGTCGATACCGGAATCGTAGGACACGACGGCGATCTTCGCCCGGCTGCCGGGGTCGCGGGCCACCGCCTTAATCTCGATGATGCCGTCGTAGATCTCCGGCACCTCCTGGGCGAACAGCTTCGCCAGGAACTCGGGGCGCGTGCGCGAGAGGAAGATCTGCGGTCCCCTGGTCTCCTCACGCACCTCCGCGATGTAGGCGCGCACCCGCTCGTTGCGGCGGAAGTGCTCGCGCGGCAGAATCTCGTCGCGCCGCAGGATCGCCTCGGCGCGGCCGAGGTCGACGATGACGTTGCCGAACTCCTGCCGCTTGACGAGACCGTTCACGATCTCGCCGACGCGGCCGATATATTCGTTGTATTGGCGCTGCCGCTCCGCCTCGCGCACCCGCTGCACGATGACCTGCTTCGCGGTCTGCGCGGCGATGCGGCCGAAGTCGATCGGCGGCAGCGTGTCGACGATGAAGTCGCCGACCTCGGCATCCGGCTTGATCCGGCGCGCCGCCTCGAGAGGAAGCTGCGTCACCTCGTTCTCGACCTCGTCCACGACCTCCCTATAGCGGGCGAGCTTGATGTCGCCGGTGCGGCGATCGATCTCCGCGCGGATATCGTGCTCGAGCCCGTACTTGGAGCGACCGGCCTTCTGGATCGCCTGCTCCATCGCCTCGAGAACTTCGTCGGCCTCTATGCCCTTCTCGCGGGCAACGTTGTCCGCTACCTGCAAAAGCTCGGGCCCAAGAATCTGCAACATCTGCGCCTCACCTAGCTCGCTTCAGCCGCTGCGGCCGCGAGCAATTCGTCGGTCAGCATCAATTTCGCCTTTCGAATTCCGCCGAGATCGAGATCGACCGGCCCGTCGGGAGTGTCGATCCGTACCGCGTCCCCGTGAAGGCCGAGCAGCTTGCCGCGGAACCGCCGCCGTCCGCTGACGGCCTCCTCCATCTCGACCCTCGCCTCGAAGCCGGCGAACCGCTCGAAGTCGTCCCGGCGCGTCAGCGGGCGATCGATGCCCGGCGAGGTGACTTCCAGCGAATACTGCGCCTCTATAGGATCCTCCACGTCGAGCACCGCGGATACGGCACGACTGACCGCAGCGCAGTCGTCGACCGTCATCGGCGCGCGGTCCTTGCGCTCGACCATGACCTGCAGGGTTGGCCGCGCCGACCCCATCATCGTCACCCGGACGAGTTCATAGCCCATGCCGTCGACGACCGGTTCGATCAGCCCGTTGATACGCTGCAGCCCATCCATGGACGCGCCACCCGCCGGCTCGTGATTCAGCCACCCCGTAACAAAAAGAGGTGGGCCACGGCCCACCCCCTCATCACCCGTGTGATCCGAGGATCGGGGGACTTGATACGCCAAAATCCCCGGACCGTGTATATATCCGGGCGCCAGCCCGCTTCAAGTCATTTCCGGGCGCCCGGAGGAGGCGCCACGCCTGCGAAACCGGAGGTAGACCGGCCGCCGCCCCTGCCGGAGGGCCTTCTCCTCATAGCGGGTCGCCGGCCAGTCCTGCGGCCGCGCCCGCCAATCCTCAGGGCCCTCGGCCATCCATTCGAATGCAGGATGCGCCAGCAGCCGCTCGAGCATCCAGCGCAAATAGTCCATGTCGTCGGTTGCGAGCCGCAATTCGGCACCTTCACGCATGACCGCGGCCAGCCTGTCGAGGACGGGCTCGGAGACGATTCGGCGGCGATGGTGCCGTGCCTTCGGCCAGGGATCGGGAAACAGAATGAAGGCCCGGCCGATCGAACCAGGAGCCAAACGATCGAGAAGCGGTCGCGCGTCGTCCGGCAGAACGCGCACATTGTCGAGGTTCCGCTCCGCCACCAGCGACAGCAGCCGCGCGACTCCGTTTACGAACGGCTCGCAGCCGATCAGTCCGACCGCCGGATGGTGGACCGCCTGCCACGCCAGATGCTCGCCCCCGCCGAAGCCGATCTCGAGCCAGACGTCGTGCGGCGCTTTCGGAAACAGCGTGGACGGATCCAGCGGAGCCTCGCCAGCGAGCTCGATCCCCAGCTCGGGCAGCAACTCTTCGAGCGCACGCTGCCGACCCTGCCGCAAGGGGCGCCCCCGGCGGCGCCCGTACAGATCGTATTCGCGGACGGGTCTCTCCGACGTCATCTACCGGATGGTGCCGCCGCTTCGCTCAGCCGGCGACCGACCGCAAGGCGTCGACCAGATCGACCTTTTCCCACGAGAAGCCGCCGTCCTCGTCCGGTGCCCGCCCGAAGTGCCCGTAGGCAGCCGTGCGCGCATAGATCGGCCGGTTCAGCTTCAGGTGCTCACGAATCCCGCGCGGCGACAGGTCGATCACGTCTCCCCGGCGGAGCACCTCGGCCATCTTCCATTCGTCGAACTTGCCGGTGCCGTAAGTCTCTACATAGACCGACAACGGCTTCGAAACGCCGATCGCGTAGGCGATCTGGATGACGCAGCGGTCGGCGAGGCCGGCGGCGACGATGTTCTTGGCGACATAACGCGCCGCATAGGCAGCCGAACGATCGACCTTGCTCGGATCCTTGCCCGAGAAGGCGCCACCGCCATGCGGAGCCGAGCCGCCATAGGTATCGACGATGATCTTGCGTCCGGTTACGCCGGCGTCGCTGTCAGGACCGCCGATGACGAACCGGCCGGTCGGGTTCACGTAGAACTCCTCCTCGGGGCACATCCAGCCTTCCGGCAGGACGTCGAGAACATGACTGCGGACGATCTCGCGCACGTCGGCCTGTGACATGTGTTCGGCATGCTGCGTCGAGACCACGACCGAGGTCGCCCGAACCGGCTTCCCGTCACGATATTCGAGGGTCAACTGGCTCTTCGAATCCGGCCCGATCCCCGGGATCGAGCCCGCATGCCGCGCCTCGGCGAGCGAGCGGAGTATCGCATGGCTGTAGTGGATCGGCGCCGGCATCAATGCATCAGTCTCGTTGCAGGCGTAGCCGAACATCAGTCCCTGGTCGCCGGCGCCCTCGTCCTTGTTGCCCGAGGCGTCCACGCCCATCGCGATGTCGGTCGACTGGTTGTGGACCAGCACCTTGACCTTCGCGCGCTCCCAGTGGAAATTCGGCTGGTCGTAGCCGATCTCCTTCACGCACTGCCGCGCGATCTCCTCGATCCGGGCATGGTCGATGCTGTCGGGCCCGCGCGTTTCACCGGCGACGACGATCTGATTAGTGGTAACGAGCGTTTCGACACCGCACCGGGAGAACGGGTCCGCCGTGAGGTAGGCGTCGACCACCGCATCCGAAATCCGGTCGCAGATCTTGTCCGGATGTCCCTCGGACACCGACTCGCTCGTGAAGAGATAATTGCCCTTACCCACAGTTCCCTCGATTTACAGTCTGGAGAAGTGCCGTGGCCTCTCGTGGCGATGCGCTTCGATGCCCACCGACCGAGACGACGGCTCCGATCGGGGCTGGGCTCACCTTTTCAGGAAAAAGTAACAACTCGCGCCCTGCGCTAGATGCCGCTTCACGGCGTCAGCGTCAAGGCCCTTCCCGGCCACGCTCCATTTGCCGATCCTCCTCCCAAAGGGCGGAGTACTACTCGTTCTTCGGATCGTCGCCGCCTCCGAGGGACTTCATCAGGTCGAGGACCCGCCGGCGAACCGCAGTGTCAGGGATCGCATAATAGGCGCGAACCAGCAACAGCGTCTCGCGCCTGGACATGGGGTCGGCCTCGTAGGCGGCGGGCTTCTCTGCGAGCCCTCCCGCCGCCGCTCCGTCCGGCCCGACCTCGTCGAAGAAATAGGACACGGGAACGTCTAGGGCGCGGCTCAGCTCGTACAAACGCCCCGCGCCGATCCGGTTGGCGCCGCGCTCGTATTTCTGAACCTGCTGGAAGGTGAGCCCGAGCGCATCGGCCAGCTTCTCCTGGCTCATACCGAGCAACGTCCGCCGCTGACGCACTCTGGTGCCCACGTGAATGTCGATCCTGTTCGGCTTGCCTCGCGTCCGTCGCTGCTTCTGCACCGTGTTGACCTGCATGGTGAGATTCCCGCCTCTCCGCCCGAGCCTCTGGGGCACAACAGGCGTTGCCTACCATAGTATGCGACCGGACGAACAGTGATTCCAGCGCGCTCTGCACGCTGGCCAAAGGGAGGCAGCCGAACTACCGGGGGCGCCGCTCCGGTGGCGGCTTCCGCCAGTTCCAGGCCGCGGCCGTGGTGAGGAGCAGGAGGATGACCAGCGGCAGATCGCCGAGCCGGCCATACCAGGTCGGGGGCAGGGCGCGAGGCAGCCCGGCGTCGATAGTCCCGGAAGTCTGAAGATCCAGTCGCGCCACTATGCGCCCGTAGGGATCGATCACCGCCGAGATGCCTGTGTTCGCGGCTCGGACGAGGGGGAGACCTTCTTCCACGGCGCGCACCGTCGTGATCGCGAGATGCTGGAAAGGGCCGGTGCTGAAGCCGTACCAGGCATCGTTCGTCACGTTGAGGATCCAGGCGGGGCGGTCGTCGCGGGGTACCACCGCTCCGGGGAAGATCACCTCATAGCAGATCAGAGGACTGACCGGTGGCAGACCGGGGAGCCGCAGGGTGCGAGGGCCGGGGCCCGCCGAGAAATCCAGCGATCCGGCGGTGATCTTCTCGATCCCGAGCGCCCCCAGCACGGATCGAAACGGCACATACTCGCCGAACGGCACCAGGTGGAACTTGTCGAACGCGCCGACCAGCGCTCCCGCCGCATCGACAGCCACGAGACTGTTCCAGATTCGAGGTCCGCCCGTGCCGTCGCGCTCGAGCCGGGGCGCGCCGGTGAGGAGCAGCCCTCCGCCCCCCGGGATCGCCGTCGCCAGCGCCTGGTGCAGTTGCTCGTCTTCGCCGACCGGGAACGGAACGGCCGTCTCCGGCCAGATGACCGCATCCGGCGGCTCGCCGCTTCCCTCCTGCGACATGCGCAGATGCCGCCTCACGATCTCGGCTCGCTCCTCCGGCTGCCATTTCAGGCGCTGATCGATGTTCGCCTGCACGATCCGGAGCTTCACGCCCTCGACCGTGTCGACGGGCCCAGCCGGCAGTCGTGTCAGGCCATAGAGGCCGCCCGCGAGCAGGAGAGCCACACCCGCCGCGAGAGGCACCCAGCGAGTGCGCACGGCCTGGCGCCGTTCAGTCACCGTCCCGAGCGCCGCCGGCGCGGCGGCGGCGAGGACCGTCAGGAGGCTGAGGCCATAGATGCCGATCAGCGACACCGGCTGGATCATCGCCTCGCTGCCGGTCCACGTGTAGCCGATCAGGTTCCAGGGAAAGCCCGTGAAGAGATGGCCGCGGAGCCACTCGGCGACGGTCCAGGCGACGGCGAATGCCGGCACCCGGCCCGGCCCGAGCGTTCGCGCCGGCCAGACGGCGAGAAACGCGAGTCCGGTGAAGAGCGCCAGAACCGCCGGCAGCCCGGCAGCCACGAAGGGCAGCAGCCAGGCGAACTGGGCGGCGTCGACCAGCAGCGCGTTCGAGATCCAGTACAGTCCGGCCACGAAGTTGCCGAAGCCGAAGGCCCAGCCCGTGGCGAACGCGGCGGTCCGCCGCTCGCAACCGTCCAGCAGCCAGCTTGCCGCCGGAAAACACAGGAACAGAACGGGAAAGATATTGAACGGCGGCAACGCCAGCGCCGACACCGCCCCGAAGCACACGGCCACGGCGATGCGGCGCCACCCCGCGAGCCCGGCGAGCCGAGCCGCCGCGCGGTCGAGCACGGTGGCGTCGGTCGAACGTGCTTTCGCGGCCCTCACGCCTGCGGCTGGGGCAGATTACGGATGCGGAGCCGCTTCAGGCGCCGGGGGTCGGCGTCGAGAACCTCGAATTCCAGTCCCGACGAGTGGGTGACGAGCTCTCCACGGCTCGGCACACGGCCGATGAGCGTCACGACGAGCCCGCCCAGCGTGTCGATGTCCTCGCGCTCGTCCTCGGTCAGCACCGGCCCGACCCGCTCCTCGAACTCTTCCAGCTGGGTTCGCGCATCGGCGACCAGCGTGCCGTCCGGCCGTTCGATCAGCCTGGGCCCTTCGACGATCTCGTGCTCGTCCTCGATCTCGCCGACGATCTCCTCGACCAGGTCCTCGATCGTCACCAGCCCGTCGATGCCGCCATACTCGTCCACGACGAGCGCCATGTGGGTGCGCGAGAGGCGCATCCGCAGCAGGAGGTCGAGCACGCGCATCGACGGCGCCACGAACAGCACCGGCCGCATGATCTCGGTGAGGGGCGGCGGGTTCTCCGACGCCGCATACGGCAGAACGTCCTTGACGTGGACGCAGCCCAGCACGTCGTCGAGATCCTTGCGGTAGACCGGCAGGCGCGAATGGTGCTTTTCGGCGATGATCGAGATCACTTCGCGGAGCGGAGTCTCGCATTCCACTGCGACGATGTCGGCGCGCGGCACCGACACGTCGTCGACGCATACGGTCCGGAGCTTCAGCGTGTTTTCGAGAAGCAGCCTCTCGGCGGGGTCCAGCGGCAGTTCGTCTTCCTCGTGCCGTTCGATCAGCTCCTCGAGCGTGTCGCGGATCGAGGTATCGCCGTTGCGGGAGCGCCGGAGGTAACGCCAGAGATCGCGCCACCAGCTGCGGCGCGCGGGATCACGTGCAACGGCCTCTTGGTAGCCATTGGCGGCGGCGACATCGGATTGCGGGGGGTCGTTCATTTCTCGTATCGGCTGGGCAGAATCGTCAGGCGCGCACCGGGTCCAGACCCGCATCGTACGGATCGGGAATTCCGAGCCCGCCGAGCACGGTCTTCTCGACCGCCTCCATGCGCTCCGCCTCGTCGTCCGCCTCGTGGTCGAACCCGAGCAGGTGCAACACCCCATGGACGACGAGGTGTCTGAGGTGGTCAGCGACCGGCTTCCCCTGGGAAGCCGCTTCCGCGAACACCGTGCCCGAGGCGAGGATGATGTCGCCTAGCATGGCGGGCGGCGCATCGGGCCCGTGCGGGCAGGCGGCGAGCCCCCCTTCCTGTCCCGGAAACGACAGCACGTTGGTCGGCTTGTCCTGACCACGATATCGTCGGTTCAGCTCCCGCACCATCCCGTCGTCGGCGAGCACGATGGCGATCTCGACCGGCCGACCTGCGACACCGACGTGACGGAGGGTCGCCACGGCCGCCTCACGGCAGAGTGCGGCCGCCTTCGGAATCCGTCGCCACTCGGAACACTCGACCGATACATCGAGTTCGGCGCCGGGCTGGTCTCTGAGGCTTTCCCCCACCTCAGCTCCCCTCATCGGGATCGCCGGCCGGCCGCTGTGCCTGAGGTCGGCGGGCAGCGTCGCGCGCTTCGTATGCGCGCACGATGCGGGTGACGAGCGGATGCCGCACCACGTCCAGATGACTGAAATGCGCGAAGGCGACGCCGGGCACACCCTCCAGCACTTCCATGGCGTCCACCAGTCCCGACCGGCTGCCGCTCGGCAGATCGATCTGGCTGAGGTCTCCGGTCACGACCATGTGCGAGCCCTCGCCGATCCGGGTCAGGGCCATCTTCATCTGGACCGGCGTGGTGTTCTGTGCCTCGTCCAGGATGATGAACGCATGCGCGAGAGTGCGGCCGCGCATGAAGGCGAGGGGCGCCACCTCGATCTCCCCGCTCTCGAGGCGCCGCGCGACCATGTCGGCCGGCAGCATCTCGTGCAGGGCATCGTAAAGCGGGCGAAGGTAGGGGTCGACCTTCTCGCGCAGATCGCCCGGCAAAAAGCCGAGCCGCTCCCCCGCCTCGACGGCGGGCCGGGAAAGGATGATCCGTTCCACCTGACCGGCCGACATCATCGACACCGCCATGGCGACCGCCAGATAGCTCTTGCCGGTACCAGCCGGACCGAGGCCGAACACGAGATCGTTCTCGCGCATCGCCCGTAGATAGGCCGCCTGGGTCGGCGAGCGCGGCGAAATCAGCCGCTTGCGCGTACGCACCTGGATGCCTTCGGCCCCGGCCGCTTCCGGCGCGGCGCCGCCCGCCAGCTTCAGCGCCCCTTCCACCTCCGCCGCGTTCACCGGGAGGCCGCGCTTGAGCCGATCGTACAGCTGCCGGAACGCCGCTTCGGCCGTCTGGACGGCACCGGCCGGGCCGGTGATGGAAAGATGGTTTCCGCGGGAGACGATCGAGACGCCCAGCGCCTGCTCGACCCGCGCCAGGTTGCGGTCGTGCTCCCCGAACAGCACGGGCAGCAGCCGATTGTCGTCGAACTCCAGATGCGCCCGTGCCTGATCGGTC
Source organism: Alphaproteobacteria bacterium (assembly GCA_029268305.1). Classification (GTDB taxonomy): domain Bacteria; phylum Pseudomonadota; class Alphaproteobacteria; order JAJUGE01; family JAJUGE01; genus JAJUGE01. The sequence goes on along the minus strand of JAJUGE010000020.1, from coordinate 10,639 downwards.
GTGTCGGCGCTCAAACGGCGCTCCCCTCCCGCAGGCCGGCCTGTGCCGAAGCAGGCGCGGCACCGCTCACCCGGCCGGCGAGACCGTTCGGCGTCGCCCGGACCACTGTGACCGGGACTATCGTGCCGAGCAGATCATCGTCCGCCGTCACATGGACCGACTGCATGTAGGGGCTCCGCCCGACCAGCTGCCCGGGCAGCCGGCCGTGCCGTTCGAGCAGCACCGGCATGGTGGCCCCGACCGTGCCTTCGTTGAATCGGCGCTGCTGCTCGGCGAGCAAATTCTGCAGTTCCGCCAGCCGCTCCGCCTTGACTTCCTCGGGAACCTGGTTGGGCTGGAGCGCTGCCGGGGTGCCCGGACGCGGGCTGTACTTGAACGAATAGGCCTGGGCATAACCGACATCGCGGACGAGTCGCATCGTCTCCTCGAAGTCCCGGTCGGTCTCGCCCGGAAAGCCGACGATGAAATCCGACGACAGCGCCAGATCGGGCCGCGCCTCGCGAAGGCGCTCGACGATCCGACGGTAATCGTCCCCCCGGTGGCGCCGGTTCATGGCGGACAGAACACGATCCGACCCCGATTGCACCGGAAGATGCAGATAGGGCATGAGAGCGTCCGCATCCCGGTGTGCCGCGATCAGCTCTTCGTCGACGTCGTTCGGATGTGAGGTGGTATAGCGGATCCGGCTCAGCCCCTCGATCTCCGCGAGGGCGCGGATCAGCCGGCCGAGGCCCCACTCCCCGCCGCCGGGCGCAACCCCGTGGTAGGCGTTAACGTTCTGACCGAGCAGCGTGATCTCGCGGGCGCCGGCGGCCACCTGGCGCCGCGCCTCTTCCAGGATCTGCTCGGCCGGTCGCGAGAACTCCGCCCCGCGGGTATAGGGAACGACGCAGAAGGTGCAGAACTTGTCGCAGCCTTCCTGGATCGTCAGGAAGGATGTGGCCCCCTGCGGCGCCGCCTCGCCCGGCAGCGCATCGAACTTCGGCTCGACGGGAAAGTCGGTATCGAGCACCCGCCCGCCGCCGGCGCGATGGACCCGCGCGACCATTTCCGGCAACCGATGATAGGTCTGGGGGCCGAGCACGATGTCGACGCACGGCGCGCGCCGCAGCATCTCCTCGCCTTCGGCCTGCGCGACGCAGCCGGCGACCGCGACGACCATCCGGTCGCCACCGGCGGCTCGCTCCTCCTTGAGCCGACGGATGCGGCCGAGCTCGGAATAGACCTTCTCCGCCGCCTTCTCCCGAATATGGCAGGTGTTGAGGATCACCATGTCGGCCCCCTCCACCGAGGAGACCGGCTCATAGCCGATCGGCGCCAGGACATCCGCCATGCGGGCGGAGTCGTAGACGTTCATCTGGCAGCCATAGGTTTTGATAAAGAGCTTCTTCGCCAATCCGCTATCCTGGCGGGGCATGCGCGCAACCGGCAGTCCGCGGCAGACCGGGCCCGAGAGGCAGACCGCCATGCTCCTTCCTGCTGCAAACTAACATTCGGGGTTCCCCTGTCAAGCGTACTGCGCCGGGCGGTCCGACAGCGCTCGGGCGACGCCTTCGGCGACGATCTGCCTGCAGCCCGCCGCCATCGCCCTGCGCGAGCCGAACGCGTCGATCGTCACGACCGGATGGAATTCAACCACCACGCGCACGCGGCCGAAACCGAGGAGACTGACAAGATGCGGCGCCAGGCTCATGTCGCCGTACCAGGCGAAAAACGGGCGCAGCGCGCGGCCGAGCGGAATGCCGTTCAGGCGCGTATAGGCGATCGAGACCGGTTGCACGTCGATCGGCCGCCCCTCGACCGTCCGCTCCGCCACGCTGAAGAGCGCGCTCTTGAAGGGCAGGACCCTGTTGCCGTCGTTGCTCGTCCCTTCCGGAAACAGGATGAGATCGTCGCCACGCTCCAGCCGCGCCTGCATCGCATCCCGCTGCCGACCCACATTCCGTCCCTGCCGGTCGATGAAGACAGTCTGCTGCAGCTTGGCGAGCAGGCCGAAGAAGGGCCAGTCCGCCACCTCGCGCTTGGCGACGAAAGAGCCCGCGACGAGGCTGGCCAGGACGGTGATGTCGACGTACGAGCTGTGGTTGCAGACGAGAAGCAGCGGCCGCCGATCGGAGAGGGCGCCGCGCACCTCGACGTCGAGACCGAGGATGCGGCAACAGACCCGGTGGTAAAACCGCGGCAATGTCTTCGCCAATCGGAGGTCGAAACCGACCGCAACGATCTGGAACGGAAGGAGCAGACCCGTCCACGTCAGATAGACGAGCAGCCGCGCCGCTGCGAGCGTGCGGGACCCCCGCCACATCGACCCGTACTGTCGGCGAGGCAAAGCCGAATCAGGCTCTCTCTTGCGCCAGGTTCCGGCCGTCGCGGCGCAGCCGGCCTTCCTCGGAAGGATCCCGGTCCTGGTCGTCACGGTTGTAGCGGCGCACGTATTTGCCGGTCACCCAGTCGGTCTTGACGACGATGCAGACGTCGGTGGTGTTGAACTGCTCGTCGATCACGGCACCGTCGCCGACGAAACCTCCGAGGCGGAGATATCCCTTGATCAGAGGCGGCAGCGCCGCGAGGGCGGCTTTCTGATCGACCTCGCTCGCCGGGAGCCGCCGCATGTCGACATACCGCTCGCGCACGGCTTTGGGTCTGATGCCGACGGGGGCGAGGTGATTGTAATAGAGATAGCTGAGCGGCATCGCGTGACTGTCGGGATCGATGCCGCGGAAGCTCGCACATCCGAACATCAGCGATACGTCGTAATGCTGGACGTACTGGGCGATGCCGCGCCACAGGAGCTGCATCGTCTGGTGCCGCCGGTACTCGGGCGCGACGCACGAGCGCCCCAGCTCCATGATCTCCTGGTGCCCCTGCATGAGACGCCGAATGTTGTATTCGTCCTGCGTGTAGAAGCGGCCGATACCGGCTGCGGCCTCACGACGCAACAGGCGGTAAGTGCCGACCACACCTTCGGCGCCTGGGCCGAGCTCGTGATCGATCACCAGCAGGTGATCGCAGTGCTCGTCGAAACGATCGAAATCGCGCCGCCGCGCCGCGACGTCCGGCGAAGCGTGCGCATCCATCTCTTCGTAGAAGACACGGTACCTGAGCGCCTGCGCCGCGTCGATTTCCGCCGCCGTCCGCGCCAGCCGCACCTCGAGATTGCCCGAACGCAGGCCGAGCCCCGGGCCGGGGACCGGCACCTTTCCCACGAGGCGGCGGCGCCTCAGGATCGGCCGGAACAACGGGACGATCAGGGCGCCCGGACCGCCCGGCCCCTTCATCCGGCCCCACGCACGGCCGCGCTGGAAAGCCCGCTTAAGTGGGAAGGCCATATCGCCTCAGCCGATCCTTGTTGCCGGTCTTCGTGACCGGTAGCTCGACGCCCTGCCGGTCCATTCGCCCCTCAGCCGGTGGATTTCCGCCTGAAACCCTGAAGCCGGTGTGACACCAACGCAAGTGCCTCATGTCGGCCGGGCGGGCACGGCAAGCCGTGACGACCGGCCACCAGTCACCCTGAGGTTAGCATCACGCTCGAAAGGGCGCCACAGTCGCGCGTCCACCGTGGTGCCCTTCGTCGCGAACGGAAGAAGCGGCTCAGCGCTGACGGCGCGCTTTCGTGCCGAGGCCGATCTTCTTCGCCAGCTTGCTGCGCTGCTCCGCATAGTTGGGAGCGACCATCGGATAATCGGGCGCAAGTCCCCAGCGCTCGCGATACTCTTCCGGGGTCATGTTGTATGCGGTCTTGAGGTGGCGCTTCAGCATTTTCAGCTTCTTGCCGTCTTCCAGGCAGACGATGTAGTCCGGGGTGACGGACTTCCGAATCGGCACTGCCGGCTGCGGGCGCTCCGGCGCCGCAGTGCCGTTGGCACCAACTGTGGAGAGGGTCCGATAGATCTGCTGAATCAGCTCGGGCAGATCGACCACGGCGACTGTATTGTTCGACACATGGGCGGAAACGATCTCGGTCGTCAGCTCCAATAGTTCTCTGGGATCTCTCTGCGGTTCGTTCATCTACCCGGTTTCTCCACAAAAAAACGGCGGCCCAAGCCAAACGCAGGGCCTATATAATGCCGTGGCGAGGAACGATCAACGCAGAACTTGTGGTATTTCCGGATGTTATAGGAAAGAGCGAGAGGCACTTGGCGAACTACTATCTCGACATCACCAACGCTGTCTGTCCGATCACCTTCGTCAGGACAAAGCTGCTGGTCGAGCGGATGGCACCCGGCGAGATTGCCGAGGTCAGGCTCAACGCGGGAGAGCCGCTCGAGAACGTGCCACGCTCCCTCAAGGAGCTCGGTCACGAAGTCCTGGACGTGCGGCCCGAAGAGGATTCGGAAAGCGCCGGTGTATTCCGGCTCCGCCTGCGCAAGGGCGGATAGGCGGGTCAAAGTCCTCGCGCGAGCACGAGCGCATCGACGCGCCGGACGCCGTCGACATTGTAATAGCCGTGGCGGATGCCGACGGCGGCGAATCCGGTGCGCTCGTAGAGGGCGAGCGCGGGTGCGTTTTCCACCGAAACTTCCAGTAGAAGGCGGATCGCGCCGCGGCTTCGGGCCTCTGCGACAACCGCCTCGAGGAGCATAGAGGCGACGCCGCGTCGTCTCGCAGCGGAGGCAACCGCGATCGTCAGGATCTCGGCTTCTCCGGCGATGACCCTGGCGAGAACGAAGCCCAGCATTGACGGCGGCGTGCCGGGCGCCTCCGCCACGAGGCTGAAGCCGCCGGGGCCCTGGGCCAGCGAAGCGATCTCACCCTCCGTCCAGCCGCGCTGCCCGAGCGGAGCCATTGCCGTGCCGTGCAGCCGCGCGAGGCCGGCCGCGTCGATCCGCCGAAAGGGTCGGACGGGCCGGTCGAGGGTCACGGACGAAGACGGCCGCCGAATTTCGGCACGACCGCTTCCGGTTCCCGGAGATAGAGAGGCAGCGCCGGGCGGCCGGTTTCCCGGGAGGCGGCGAGCCGGGAAGCGATGAGCGCCACGTCGCGGGCGTCGGGCCCATCGATCGCGATCTCGCGCACGTCGACCTCCTGCAACAGCGGCCGCAGCATGTGCCGGCCGTCTCCGGCGAGGGCAATCGGCGCCGCGGGCAGCAGCCCGATGACGTCCTCCGGGCGAGCGACGCACGGCTCGACCGCCGTCTCGCCCGAGGCGAACACCGCGCTCAGGTAGAGGTCGCGCCGCTTCGTATCGATGGCGACCACGGTCGCCCGTCCCGCACATTCTCGCGCCGGCAGCGCATGCGCGATCGCCGCGAAGCTGTCGATGCCGATAAGAGGAAGGTCGCGCGCGAGGGCCAACCCTCTCGCCGCGGCCAGCCCCGCGCGAACACCGGTGAAGGAGCCGGGGCCGACCGTCACGGCGATCGCAGCGATCTCGGGGAAACCCAGGCCGGCTTCCCGCAACGTCTCGTCCACCATCGGCACCAGCGCTTCCGCATGGCCGCGCGTCATGGCCCGATAGCGATGTGCTATGATCTGCCCTGCGCGGGAAACGGCAACGGAGCAGGCGGCGCCACTGGCGTCCAGCGCCAGAATAACGAGGTCATCGCTCGAGACGGAAGCGCCCCGCGCAGCGGAGTCAGAGGACGGGGCGGACACCCTGGACTTCAGGAATGTAGTGCCTGAGCATGTTCTCGATGCCCATCTTCAGCGTCGCGGTCGAGCTCGGGCAACCGGAGCAGGCGCCCTGCATGTGCAGATAGACGATGCCGTCCTCGAACGAATCGAAGACGATGTCGCCGCCGTCCATCGCCACTGCAGGTCGGACCCGTGTATCCAGCAACTCCTTGATCTGGGCGACGATCTCGTCGTCCTCTTCGGCGCCTTCGGAAGCCGCGCCCTCATCCAGAATGACGGGTCTGCCGCTGCTGAAATGTTCCATGATCGCGCCGAGGACCAGCGGCTTGAGCACTTGCCAGCTCTCGCCGTCGGCCTTGGTGACGGTGACGAAATCGGAGCCGAGAAAGACGCCGGTGACGCCGTCGATCGCGAACAGCGCCTTCGCCAGCGGCGAGCGAGCCGCGGCCTCACGCCCGGTGAAGTCGGCGGTTCCGCGCTCCATCACGGTTTCCCCCGGCAGGAACTTGAGGGTCGCCGGATTGGGCGTCTGCTCGGTCTGGATGAACATCGTCTTCAACTCCCGGCCGATTCGGCTCGATTAATTCCGACCTCACAGATGGCATCCTGCAGCCGGCCGATCAAGGCGAGCCGCGATGGCAGCGCCATCACGCCTCCGCCGCGCCATAATACAAGGTCACGGCATGACGCGCCTCGGCAAAGAACAGCCACCGGTCGACGACGACGCCGACAGCGGCGGCCAGCACGGCCGCGAGAGCGGCGAGCGTACCGAGCCAGTGCGCTTCCAGCGCGAGCGAGATCAGGCTGACTCCGGCCAGCATCAGCGGCGCGGCGAAACCGCACAGCTCCGCGATGTCCCGCAGGCGTGCCGCGTGCTTGCGGGCGACGCGGAAGCCCATCTCCTTCAGAAGATAGTTCTCTTCCGTGTGCGGCGCCTCCAACAGGCGAACCCGGCCGAAAGCACCGAGCCCGGTTGCGCTCTCGGGCGTGCTGGCGCTGGCGGTCCGCTCGATGAAGCGCCAGTATCCGGTCTTTACCGCCCAGGCCGCCGCCACCGCCACGAGGGCAACGCCGGAGACCAGCCAATGTCCGGCGCCGAACAGGTGGAGGAGCAGGTCGAGCAGCAGCGCGCCGGTCATCAACGAGATCAGCATATAGCCGGGTGCCACCCAGCCGTTGCTCCAGCGTTGGATCGGCTTCAGCGAGACGTAGATCATCGCCGTGCAATAGACGGTGATCGCCGCCAGCGCCGCGCTCAAGAGGCCGAACACCGCCCAGATGCCGCCCGTGCTGCCGAAGAAGACCCAGCCGACGGCGAACAGCCCGGCCGGCACGAAGGTGAGCACCGAGGCCACCCCCTCCCGCGAAAGCCACGAGGTGCGCCACTGCGAAAAGGCCCGCCACGCCCGTTCCGGATGGCCGAGGTGGAAGGTGGAGGAGATCAGCCCGCCGACGGCGAGGCCGAAGGACACCGCGAACGCGACGACGCCGAACCAGGAGCTCGAAGGCAGCAGGCCCAGAGGCCCGAGAATTCCGAGCAGGAACAGCAGCCCGAACCCGGCCCCCGAAGCTGAGGTGAAGAAGATCACCGAGAATGCCGGATTCATCTGGGCGCGTCCCCCCGGACCGACGCCTCGCTCCGCCTCGTCGCCCTCATCGCGAGAGCATCCGGTCCACCCAGCGGAGCAGCCCTTGCGGCTCGTCGCTCGCGGGCTGCAGTTCGGCCACGGCCGGCGCGGTCGCATCGCGACCTCGCCGCGGGCGGGGCGGGAGGTACTTGTTGACCGGCTTGTAGCCCATCTCCGGCATCAGGTCGTAGCCGCCGCGCTCCTTGACCATTCGCGAGACATCCGAATCGGGGTCGCCGAGATCGCCGAAGTGCCTGGCATTGGCGGGGCAGGTGGCGACGCAGGCGGGCTGCCGATCGACCTCCTCGAGGTTCTCGTTGTAGATGCGATCGATGCAGAGCGTGCACTTCTTCATCGTGCCGCTGTCCTCGTCGAACTCACGGGCACCGTAGGGACACGCCCACGAGCAGAGCTTGCAACCGATGCAGATGTCCTCGTTCACCAGGACGATGCCGTCCTCGGCCCGCTTGTAGGAGGCGCCGGTCGGGCAGACGGTGACGCAGTCGGGTTGCTCGCAGTGAAGGCAGGAGCGCGGGAAGTGCACGGTGCGGCCGTCCGCTCCGTCGCCTGCCTCGAACGAATGCACACGGTTGAACCAGACGCCGTTCTGCCCCGCGCCGTAGGGATGAAAGTCGGTCAGCGGCGCCATGTGGCCGCCGGTGTTCCATTCCTTGCAGTTCACGGCACAGGCGTGGCAGCCGACGCAGATGTCGAGGTCGATGACGAGGCCGAGCTTGCGCGGGCTCGGCGGCGGGAGTGCGGTCATCCTCTATTCCTCCGGGCGCGGAACTCGGCGCCGTAGCGAAGGATGCGGGGGCGCGAGACGATCGCCTTCGGCAGGCGGAGTGCGGCAAAGGCCGGCTCGGAGTTCTCCGCGCTGTCGTGTGCCTTCTCGACCCGGACGCGAAGGTCGTACCAGGCCGCCTGGCCGGTGACCGGGTCCGAGTTCGAATAGCGGTAGCCACCGCCGCGCTCGGGCAGCAGCTCCGAGATGATATGATTCAGGAGAAAGCCTTTCGTCGCTTCCGGCGCGTCCTTTTCCAGGTTCCAGGCGCCCTTGCGCTTGCCGATCGCGTTCCAGGTCCAGACGGTGTTCGGGTTCACGCCTTCCATCAGCCGGGCGATCGCGCGGACGCTGCCGTGATGGCTGGTGACGTCGACCCAGTCGCCGTCCTCGATGCCGAGCCGCTCACCCAGCTCCCGGCTCATGTACAGCGGGTTGTGCCCGTGGATCTGCCGAAGCCAGGCGTTCTGCGAGCCCCAGCTGTGATACATCGCCATCGGCCGCTGCGTGATCGCGTTCAGCGGGAAATCCGCCGCCTCGACCGCCTGCTCCTCGAACGGTGCGTACCAGAGCGGCAGCGGGTCGAAATAGCTCCTGATCCGCTCGCGCTCCGAATCCGGCGGCTGCACCGGCCCGTGCCCTTCGGCCGCGAGCCGGAATTTCTGCATCGGCTCGCTGTAGAGCTGCATCACCACCGGCTTCGCCTCCGGGATGAAGCCGACGCTCGCCGCCCACTCGAGATAGTCGCGGTTCGCGTGCTTGAAATAGCGCTGGCCGGGCGGCAGCTCGAGCTTCCAGAAGCAGCCGTTCTCGACGTACTTCTCGAGCTGCCTCGGGTTCGCTGCACCCTTGCCGTGCTGTCTGCCCTCGGCACCGCGCCAGCCGGCGAGCGAGCCGATGCCCGGTGTGCGCTCGTGATTGGCCAGATAGTCGGGATAGCCGCCCGGGAATTTCGGCTTGCCGTCCTCGGTGGTGAAGGCCGGGAGGCCGAGCCGATAGCCGAGCTCGATCACCACGTCCTGGAACGGCCGCACGTCCCGGTCCGGCTGCACTACCGGCTGGCGGATCGCGTCGGCCGGGCCGTCGGCGTCCGAGATCGGCCGGTCCAGCAGCGAGATGCAGTCCCAGCGCTCGAGGTAGGTGGTGTCGGGCAGGATCAGGTCGGCATAGGCGACCGTCTCGGAATAGAACGCATCCGAATAGATGATGCGCGGGATCTTGTATTCGCCGGTCGCCTCGTCCCGATCGGTCAGCATCTTCAGGGTGCCCGGCACGTTCATCGCCGAGTTCCACCCCATGTTCGCCATGTACATGAAGAGCGTGTCGATCGGGTAGGGATCGCCCTTCCAGGCGTTGGTGATGACCATGTGCATCACGCCGTGGGCAGCGACCGGCGCCTCCCACGAATAGGCCTTGTCGATGCGCCGCGGCGTGCCGTCGGCATCGACCAGGAGGTCTTCCGGCCCGGCGACGAAGCCGAGCGGCGGGCCACCCATCGGCTTGTTCGGCCCGATCTGCTCCGCCTTGCCGGCCGGCTTCGGACCGGGCGGCACCGGCTTCGGGAAGGGCGGCTTGTAGCGGAAGCTGCCCGGCCGGTCGATCGCGCCGATCACCATTTGCAGGAGGTGCAGCGCGCGGCAGGTGTGGAAGCCGTTCGAGTGTGCGGAGATGCCGCGCATCGCATGCACCGACACCGGCCGCCCGATCATCCGGTCGTGGCGGCGGCCGGCCCAGTCGGTCCAGGGCACATCGAGCACGACCTCCTCCTCGAACGCCGCGTGCGCGATCTCGGCGGCGATGCGGCGGATCGTGGCGGCGGGCAGGCCGCACTCCCCCGCGACCCGGTCGGGCGAGTAGCGCTCGTCGAGATAACGGCCCGCCATCAGCTCGAAGGCCGGGACCGCCTTGCGGCCATCGCCCAGATCGAACTCGCCGACCAGCGCCGGGGTCACGCCGGCATGGGTGGCCGGCTTCGCGGCGTCCACGCGCTTGTCCCAGCAGAGCGGCTCGCCGGCCTCGTCGCGCGCGAACAGCCCGTCGTCGGCCCCGCCCGGATTGCGGATCACCAGCCACGGCGCGTTCGTGTAGCGGACGAGGAAGTCGAGATCGATCCGGTCCGCCTTCAGCAGCTCATGCACCAGCGACAGCACGAACAGGCCGTCGGTCCCGGGGCGGATCCCCACCCATTCGTCGGCGATCGCCGAGTAGCCGGTCCGCACCGGATTGATCGACACGAACTTGGCGCCGTTCGCGCGCAGCTTCGAGAGGCCGAGCTTGATCGGATTTGAATCGTGATCCTCGGCAACGCCGAACATCAGGAAATAGCGCGCGTGCTCCCAGTCCGGCTCGCCGAACTCCCAGAAGGAGCCGCCGATCGTGTAGATGCCGCCGGCGGCCATGTTGACCGAGCAGAAGCCGCCATGCGCGGCATAGTTCGGCGTCCCGAACTGCGTCGCCCAGAACCCCGTCAGCGCCTGGCTCTGGTCGCGACCGGTGAAAAAGGCGAGCTTGCGCGGGTCGGTGTTGCGGGTCTCGGAGAGCCATTGCGTCGCCGTCCGGAGCGCCTCCTCCCACTCGATTTCCTCGAACTCGCCGCTGCCGCGCGGGCCGACCCGGCGCAACGGCTTCGTCAACCTTGCCGGCGAATAGTGCT
>JAJUGE010000019.1 GCA_029268305.1 Alphaproteobacteria bacterium | reverse complement strand
GTGCCGGCGCGGAGGTCGTCCTCGAGGCGGCGGCACGAGTGCCCCGGGAACAGCCCTCCGCGGAAGCTGCCTGACCCCTCCCTACCCGGCGGGCGGGACGGGGATCATCTTTCCGTCCTTCAGGAAGGGGAAAGGTCCCTCGAACTCGCCCAATGGCACGAGATGCGAAACGAGGCCATGGTCCGGCTGCCACGTGTGCAGCGCGAAGCCGGGCGGCTCCATCACCAGGGAGAGCGGCGCCTCCTCCCGAAGGTCGAGATCGAACTGGTACGCCACCGCGGGCGCCGAGCTCGCGATCGTGCCGCCGAACCGCGTCGTGATGGGCCGATGCACGTGCCCGCAGATCACGCGCTCGATATTGTCGAAGCGCTTCAGCAGCACCTCGAAGCGGGCAGCATTCCCGAAACCGCCCCGGTCGATCTGGGCGATCCCCGTCCGAAACGGCGGGTGGTGGAGGGCCACGATCGTCGGGCGTCGGGGCTGCTCGGCGAGTCGCGCCTCCAGCCACGTCAGCCGCTCTTCGCACAGCTCGCCGCTGCCCTTGCCCGGAATGATTGAGTCCAGCATCAGGATGCGCACCGGCCAGCCTTCGATCGCGTAGTGCAGGAAATCGCCGCCGGGCGGCATCCAGGCGGCGTCGCGATAGGCTGCCCGCATCGGCTCCCGAGCGTCATGATTTCCCGGGATGGCGAAGAACGGGAAGCGGAGGCCGGCGGTCAGTCGGCGGAATCGGTCGTACTCCTCCGGCGTCCGCCTTTCCACCAGGTCGCCGGTATGCAGCACCAGGTCGGGCGCCGGATCGAGAGCGTCCAGGGATTCGATGCACCGATCCAGAAACGGAGTGGTGTCGATCCGCCCGAAGGCGAGGCTACCCTCGACCTTCAAGTGCGTGTCGGTGATCTGGGCGATGATCATTCTGCCGGCACTCCCCTCACGATCGCCCTCGCCTCGGCCGGCCGACCGCCGACGACACGTTGCGAGGGAAAGCAGTACAGGCGATCGCGGCCCAGCATGAGGACGTGAAACGCCCTCTGGAACAATCGACGCACCGGCGCTGCGGCCACGTCGAGGCCACCGGTGTAGGCGCCGAGGGCGGGCAGGATCATCCGCGTTCCATCCGTGACGAAGCAGGACGCGGAGATCCGCTTCTCCCGGACCGAGATCGAGGCCTTGGGATGCAGATGGCCGCAGATCTCGCCGCGTGCGCTCGCCTCGGCAGGCTCGTGTCGGAAGGTCAGCGCTCCGAGCGTCACCGCCGCCTCGCTGCGGCCGCCGAGATCCTTCGGGGGATCGGGATCGTGATTGCCAGAGACCCAGATCCAATCGCGCGAGGCGGTGAGCTCGCGAATTCGGGCACGATCCCCGCATGACAGCCGGTCGCCGCCGCGACGGTCGTGGAAACTGTCACCGAGGGCGATCACCGTCCGCGGCTCGAGACGCTCGATGATGCGCGTGAGGCGCGCGAGTGTGGCCGCGGTGTCGTAGGGGGGCAGAAGCGAGCCGCGCGCGGCGAAGGCGGAGCCCTTCTCGAAATGAAGGTCGGCGACGACGAGAAGCTCCCGCTCCGGCCAGTGCAGCACGCCGGACGGGTCAGCCGCGAGGCGCACACCGTTCACGGTGACAGGTAAGGCGATCAAAGCGGCAGCTCCGCGATGTCGGCACCGGCCATCGCCTCGGCGATCAGCTCTTCCTCGTTCTCCGCCTCGGCCTCGCGCATCAGGTCGTCGACCGCGGCGCCGTGCACGAACTCTCTGCCGATCTCCAGCAGGACCGGCACCGCCAGCGGCGAGACGCGGTCGAGACGACGGTGCGTGATACGCCCCTTCGCGCGACGCAGCACTTCGCCGACGCGCCGCACGTCGGTGAGCCCCGACGCGGCATCGGCGCGGGTGGCGCGCAGCAGTATGTGGTCCGGCTCATGCCGCCGGAGCACGTCATAGATGAGATCCGAATTGAAGGTCACCTGCCGCCCCGTCTTCTCATGTCCCGGATGGCGCCGCTCGATCAGCCCGGCGATGACCGCCACGTTGCGGAAGGTGCGCTTGAGCAGCGACGATTCCGCCATCCAGGTTTCGAGATCGTCACCGAGCATGTCCTCGGCGAAGAGGTATTCGATGTCGCGCGCTTCCCGCAAGCTCCACACCGTCAGGACATAGTCGCTCGCGGCGAAGCCGAGCGGCCCGAGGCCGAGCCGCTCCATGCGGCGCGTGAGCAACATGCCGAGCGTCTGGTGCGCGTTCCGGCCCTCGAAGCAGTAGGCGACGAGGTGGTACTTCGAGCCGCGGGGAAAGGTCTCGACCAGAAGCCCCCCCGGCCCTGGCAGGACCGAGCGCCAGGCCTGGATGCGAAGCCACTCCTGCACGTCCGCGGGCAACAGCGACCAGCGCGACCGATCCGAGAGGATCGCGCGCACCCGCGCCGCGAGTTGGGTGGTGAGGGGCAGCCGGCCGCCGGCATATGCCGGCACCTTCGGCTCGTCACCGGCTGCCCGGCTGGTCTGCACCTCCATCTCGCGCAGTCCCTCGAAGCGCAGCATCTCCCCGGCGAAGATGAACGTGTCGCCCGGTACCAGCCCCTGAACGAAATACTCCTCGACCTCGCCGAGCAAGCGCCGGCCGAGCCGGACCTTCAGCGTCGTCGCTTCGACGATGGTGCCGATGTTCATGCGGTAGCGTTGCGCCACGCTGCGGTCGACGACCCTATACCGTCCGCTCTCGTCTACCTTGAGCCTGCGGAAGCGTTCGTAGGCGCCGAGGGCGTAGCCGCCGGTCGCGACGAACTCGACCACGTCGTCGAAGTCGCTGCGCGACAGGTTTGCATAGGGCCGTGCTCGAGTCACCTCCTCGTAAAGCGCATCGGGATCGAACGGGGCCGAGCACGCCGTGCCCGTCACGTGCTGCGCCAGGACGTCGAGCCCGCCGACGCGCGGCGGCTCGCCATCCAGCTCCCCCGCCTCGACCGCTTCGACCGCGGCGCGGCATTCCAGCAGCTCGAACCGATTGGCCGGCACCAGCATTGCCTTGCTCGGCTTGTCGAGGCGGTGGTTGGAGCGGCCGAGCCGCTGCAGCAGACGAGACGCCCCCTTCGGTGCCCCAACCTGCACGACCAGGTCGACAGAGCCCCAGTCGATTCCGAGGTCGAGCGACGACGTGGCGACCACCGCCCGCAGTCGCCCGGCCGCCATCGCCGCCTCGACTTTCCGGCGGCGTTCGGCCGAAAGGCTTCCGTGATGAAGGGCGATCGCGAGCGCATCGTCGTTCAGGTGCCAGAGCCCGTTGAAGATCAGCTCCGCCTGCGCGCGCGTGTTGACGAACACGATCGTGGTCCCGTGCTCGCGAATGGCGGCATAGATCTCGGGCAGCGAGAACAGCGCCATGTGACCGGCCCAAGGCATGCGCGCCTCCGGCACCACCACCCGCATCTCCGGTCGGACGCCGCCGCGGCCGAGCACGATCTCTACATCGCCCGGCGTGCGGCCCGCAGTCGGCGACAGCCACCGGGCGAGCGCCGCACGATCGGCCACGGTTGCCGAGAGCCCGACCCGCCGCGCCCCCGGCGCAAGTGTGGCGAGGCGCGCGAGCCCGAGCGAAAGCAGATCCCCGCGCTTGTTGTCGGCCAGAGCGTGCAACTCGTCGCAGACGATGCAGGCCAGCTTGCCGAAAATCTGACCTGCGTCCGCATAGGAGAGCATCAGCGCCAGGGATTCCGGCGTGGTGAGGAGGATGTTCGGCGGCCGCCGCCGCTGGCGCGCTCTCTTGTGGGACGGCGTATCGCCCGTGCGGGTCTCGGCCGACACCTCGAGGCCCATTTCCGCGATCGGGACGGTCAGGTTGCGGTGAATGTCGACCGCGAGTGCCTTGAGCGGTGAAACATAGATCGTGTGCAGCCCCTGGCAGGGTCGGCGGTCGAGATCGATCAAAGTCGGAAGAAAACCGGCGAGCGTCTTCCCTCCGCCGGTCGGCGCGATCAGCAGCGCAGACCTTCCCGCCTCCGCCGCATCAAGCATCGACAATTGATGCGGGTGGGGTGACCAGCCGCGTGCGGCGAACCAGGAGCTGAAGCGAGGCGGCAGGCGATCGGTCATGGCATCGGGGGATTATAGGGAAGGCACCGGGATCGTCAGGCTGTTAAACGTAGCGCCAGCCTGTTAAACGGAACGGTGATTGCTACATACGAGGGATCCGAACGGGGAGACCTTCATGGGACAGAGCCAGCTGGGCGAGGAACAGCAGAAGAAGATCGCGCTCGACATGTTTCTCGACACCTGGGACAAAGCCTGCGAGATGGGCGTGTCGGCCGATACGCTGGCCGAAGTGCTGATCTATCTGGCGCTGACCGACCTCGTGGTCGACCGCGGCGAGGACTGGACCGCGCACGTGGTTTCCGAGCTGCCGGACCGCATTCTCAACGGCGAATTCACCCTGGAGGAAGGGGCGAGCGAAGCCTGAGGACAGCTTCTGCCTTAACCCCCTCTTGATCCCGACCCGCTATAGTCGGCCGATCGGCGCCGGTAGGCGCGTTAACGTCGAACTTCTCCGGTGCAGCTTTGGCTGAAAGTCGCATTCGCGTGGCGACAGTGGACATGCAGCTCAGCCGAGTTCGGGCGGAGGCCGCGAACGTTCCGGGGTGGCTGGCGCTCTGCGGCTTTATCGTCCTGATCCTGTTGCCGTCCGACGTCCTGCTCAGTCACGGTTTCATCTACAACCGTCCGGGCGGAAGCCCGCTGATGAAGCTTCACCCGAGCACCTACGTCTTTCTGGCCTCGTTCGTCGCCTGGCTGGCGCGCGGCAATCCACTCGCGCGGCTCGTGGATCTCGCCCGCGAGAAGCCGGCGATCGCGGCATACGGCGCGGCGCTGGGAATTCTGATCGTAGAGCAACTCCTCACGCAGGGCGCTTCCGGCACGGCATTCATCGTCGACACACTACTGGTGCCCTGGTTCATCGTGCTCGCACTCGACGAGTCCCCGCTCAGATTCCGACGCACTTTCTTCTATGTCGCCGTCGGCATTCTCTTCTTCAATTCACTGATCGCGATCGGCGAGTCGATCACAGAGGGGCGGATCGTCCATCTGTTCGGCGTCGACAAGGAGGAACAGTGGGCGGAGTTCCGGGCCTCCGCCTGGCTCGACCATCCCCTATCGAATGCGCTGGCGACCAGCAGCGGCCTGTTCGCGGTCTTCGTGATGCGGGATCGGCCAGTGCTGCTGAGCGTCCTGGTCCTGGCGATGGCGCTCAGCCTTCTGTCGTTCGGCGGCAGAACCGCCTTCGCGGTGAGCCTCGCAGTCGGGCTGGCGTGTAGCGGCGTGGCGGCCTTCCGCTCGCTGGCGAGCGGAAGGCTCCAGTACCGGACCCTGCTGTCGTGGGCGGCGGTCGCGATGGTGATCCCCTTGATCGCGCTCGTGTCGATCGTTGGCCTGGACCTCGGCGAGCGCCTGTTCGCCGCCTGGCGTTGGGACGACAGTGCGGAATCGCGCCTATTGGCGTTTCGCGTGTTCGACGTGGTGTCGTTCCACGACCTGCTGTTCGGGATCTCGCCCGCGGATATCCAGAGCCTCGTCGACAATTATCTGAGCTTCTATACGTCGCTGACGATCATCGAGAACGTGTGGATCGTCTGGATGCTCCAGTTCGGCCTCGTCCTCTTCGTGATGGTGGCCGCAAGCCTCGGCGCGATGATCTGGAGCCTCCTCCGGGGCGCTCCCTGGCCGCTCTGGGTTGCCGCGTTCGTATTCGTCGTCGTCGGCTCCGGCAACAACTCGCTCGCGGCCAAGACTTTTCTGCTGTCGATGCTGATCGCGCTGCTCATGGGCGGCCGAGCTTACGCGGAGCTGGCATGGCGAGAGACGCAAAGCGCCAAGCCCTTACGACCGTCGCCCCGTACCATGCATCCGACGACGACGCTCCTGACCGGGCCACGAAAGCGCGCCACCCTGCTGCGTCCGCCGCCTCCAGCCGGCCATGGGCATGAATCGCCGACTGCCGACCGCCCGTAAGAGAGGGTCAGCTCTTCGTCGCCTCCACCGAGACCACACGGAAAGGACGGGTGACACCGTCGTGTTCCGTGACCGAAACGAACTCACCCGTGCGGAACAGGTGCCGCTCCAGCCGAAAGATCGGCTCGTCGTCATCCTCGCCCGGTGCGTATGAGAAGGCCCACTCCCGCTGCCGGGTATGGATGAGCCGTCCGTGTTCATCGTCCTCGCCCAACCAGAAGCGCCGGACAGTGCAGACTGCGGGGTTCTCCCGCCATTCGTCGATCAGCAGGTGGCCGTTCTCGTCCAGCGGCGCGACGAATTCGTAGCCATGATCCCGGCTTCCTTCCGGAAAGCCGGTCATTCTGGCCAGCTCGAGGCGCACCTTCCTCAACGCCATGGCGTCACTTCCTCCCTCGATCGCCTATTGCCCGGCAATTTGCACGACTGCTTGCCGTAAACATGTGGTCTCGCTGCGTCGAACGTCGAACCCGTCGCTGCGAGCCTCTGTGTCTCAGTGAGCCATAAGCAGGGGAACCGAGGCGGTGGACAGGAGATGACGCGTTACGCCTCCGAGGATCATCTGCCGCAGACGGCTTTGCGTATACGCACCCATGACGATCAAGTCCGCACCGAAGCGGCCGGCCTCTGCGACCACCGTCTCGCCGACCGTTCCCACCGGCTCGTCGATAGTCTCCACCGTCGCGCGGATGCCATGCCATCCGAGGCGGCGCGCGACGCCTGCGACGCTGGTCGGCCCCTCGCCCCAGCTGACCACCGAGAGGATATGGACGTGCTCCGCGCCGCGCAGAAACGGGATGCCGTGTGTAACCGCCCTCGCCGCCTCCGGGCTGCCGTTCCAGGCGATCATGACCCGCTGCCCGATGATGGACACCGGCTGGGGAGGGGCAACCAGCAGAGGCTGCCCGCTTTCGAACAGAGCGGCCTCGAATACGGTCGAGGTCGGGACCTCTGCTTCCTTCACGGGCCGGCTCACCACGACCAGATCGGCCGTCCGGCCGAATCTGGCTACTGATTCGTCCTCCCGTCCGGATTCCTCGCGCCAATGCGCCGACAAGCCGGGGCCGTCCGGCTCCGCGCGGATCGGCACGCCCTCCCGCGTCACGATCTCCTCGAACGTGTGGTGCGCGCTATCCGCCCGCTCGCCCGCCTCCCGCTCCGCCGCTCCCATCACCTCCTCGATGAGCGCACCGGACATGCCCTCGCCCACATAAGGGATCATGTTCCGGGGGTCGGGGCGAACGTGCAGCACCTCGACATGAGCTTCGAACTGTCGCGCGACGGCGAATGCCGCCTCGAGCGGCGAGCGCCCGATGTCGCCGCCACTGAGAGGAACCAGGATTGTCCTGTACTGCATGCGATCCTCCCCTCTGCGCGCATGAGGCGCGGCACTTGTTCTGCTTCGCCATCAGAATGCCAGACGACACACGTCCTGGCACAGTCGATTTCGCACCGAGCCTCAGGGGTACAGGCGTCGGTGGGACCAGCCGTCTCCATCCCGCAGATACTCGATCCGGTCGTGCAGCCGGTAAGCCCCGTCCCGCCAGAACTCGATCCGTTCCGGCACGACGCGGAAGCCCGACCAGAAGGGCGGCCTCGGCACCGTCTCACCAGGGAAGCGGGCGTCGGTCTCGGCCACCTGGCGCTCCAGGACCTCACGGCTTTCCAGCGGCTCGGACTGCATCGACGCCCAGGCGCCGATTCTGCTGCCTCGGGGCCGGCTCGCGTAATAGGTGTCGGCCTCGGCATCGCTGATAAGTTCGACGGAGCCCTCGATCCGGACCTGCCTCGCCACCGACTTCCAATGAAAGCAAAGTGCGGCTTTCGGGTTGGCGCGCAGTTGCCGCCCCTTCCGGCTATTGAGATTGGTGTAGAAAACGAAGCCGCGACGGTCGACTCCCTTCAGGAGGACGATCCGTACCGAGGGCATGCCGCCTTCACCCACCGTCGCGAGGGACATGGCACTCGCATCGTCGATTTCGCTTCGCGCAGCCTCCGACATCCATTCGGCGAACAGCTGGAACGGATCGGTGACGATCATATCGGCTGCGGAATCGGCCATTATCGATTGCCTCTCCAATTCGGAGCGACGGATATCGTCGTCATCTGCGTTCAATCCGACGGCAGGGCTCATCTGGATTGATTCCTGCCGGAAGCGGTATCATTTCTCGCGATGCTGGGGAAGCGCACTCGATCGTCCCGGCAGACGGCACACAGGAAGGAATCCGATGAAGAGACTCGTGGCGATAACCGCAATGCTGGCGATGCTCGGACTCGCTGGCTGCGACTCGATGGGAGGCCCGAAGCAAACCGGCGGAACCCTGGTTGGGGCCGGCACCGGCGCGCTCATCGGATCGCAGATCGGAAAGGGCGACACCCGTCTGGCGGCTGTCGCGATCGGCACACTCCTCGGCGGCATCGTCGGCAGCGAAGTAGGAAAGTCGCTGGACCGCGCCGATCGGCTGGAGATGGCGAACACCACGAACCACACGCTGGAGACCTACCCGACCGGCAGCCAGGCGGAATGGCGAAACCCGGACAGCGGCAACTACGGCACGGTGACGCCGACGCGGACATATCAGCGTGAGGACGGTACCTATTGCCGGGAGTTCCAGCAGACCGTCTATGTCGGAGGCCAGATGGAAGAGGCATACGGGACCGCCTGCCGCCAGTCGGACGGTACCTGGAGGATCGTGAGCTGAGCCGATCCCCCTGAAATGCGCGACCCTTACACCGTGCTCGGCGTTCCCAGGAATGCCAGCACGGAGGATATCAAGCGAGCATACCGCAAGCTCGCGAAGAAGCTGCACCCAGACCTCAACCCCGGAGACAGCAAGGTCGAGCAGCAGTTCAGGGAGGCCTCCGCTGCCTATGACCTCCTCTCGGACGGAACCAAGCGGGCCCGCTTCGATCGGGGAGAGATCGACGCAACGGGCACGGAAAGACCGGAGACCCGCTTTTGGCGTACCTACGCCGAGAGCAGCCCGGGATCGGGGCCGGAGCCTCGCCGTGCGGGGCGCGGCTTCGATCCCGGCGACATTTTCAGCGAGCTGTTCGGCGACATAGGCAGCGCGTTCTCCAGCAAGCCGCGCCAGCGCGGTGCCGACGTGAACATGACCGTCACGGTCGACTTCATCGACGCCGTGAAGGGCGGGACCAGACGCGTGACGCTCCCGACGGGCAAGAGCCTGGACATTCGTATCCCGGTGGGCTCGGTCGACGGGAGGACGCTCAGGCTGGCCGGCCAGGGGATGGAAGGCCGCAACGGCGGCAGCCCCGGCGACGCGTTGGTCGAGCTGAGGGTGGCGCCGCACCCGCATTTCCGCCGTGACGGCATCGATATTCAGGTGGATGTGCCGATCTCGCTCGCCGAGGCAGTGTTGGGCGGGCGGATCGTGGTGCCGACGCTAGACGGTAAAGTCAGTGTCACGGTGCCCCCGGGCTCGAACACGGGCAATAGCTTGCGCCTGAGAGGACGTGGCGCTCCGGACCCTTCGAGCGGCAAACGGGGCGATCAATATGTGCTGCTCAAGGTCGTGCTGCCGGACAAGCCGGATCGCGAGCTTTCCGATTTCGTGGAGCGCTGGAGCGCCCGTCACCCCTACGACGTGAGAGCGAAAGCCGGCCTGACCTGACAGACTACTGAGCCGCCTGTCCAACATGCTCGGGGACAGCGGGAGCAATGAGCTGCTTGATCGGGAGGCCGAGGATCTCCCGTCGCGAGGCGTCGGCACGAGCCAGCACCTTGTTCAGTTCGACGAACCAGCTCGGCTTGTCACGGCCGGAATAGTCCGGATGCTCGGAAAAGTCCGGCCCGAGGTCGGTGCCGAGGTCTAGGCCCAAGTCGGCCTGGAGACGATAGAGCGTCACGTCGGACAAATCACGAGCGATGACCAGTCTCTGATCCTCGGTCACGGCGACGTACTGCTTCTCTATGAGTTTCGCGAGTACCCGACCGAAGACGTCGCCGCCTCCAGGCAGGATCTCCTCTACATCGTCTCGTCGCAGCACGGTCCCGTCCGACGCGTTCCATATCTCTCGAAGCGTCGCGAGCGCCATCGCCAGGATCTCGGCCGGTGGGGGCGGAGAGCGCATCTGCGCACGGCGGTCGGCTCGCCAGTCGGGTATCGCCGCGGCCACTTCGGCCCCAAAGAGGATCACGCTCCAGGAAAGATAGAGCCAGAGCAGGAAGATTGGGATCGTCGCGAGAGCACCGTAGACCACCCGGTAGGTCTCTGCCGTGCTGAGGTAGAGACCGAAGCTGTTCTTCAAGATCTCGAACAGTACCCCCGCCACTGCGCCGCCGATCAGACAGTGTTTCCACCGCGGCCGGCGGTGCGGAATGACCGCGAACATGAGCGCGAATATCAGACTCTCGACGATCAGGGGAATCACGACCGGAATGCTGCCGATGAACCGTGCGACCGTCCCGAAGGCAGAGGTGAGCGACCAATACTTGAGGTAGTTGGAGAGCGAGACGCTAACCCCGACGGCAACCGGGCTGAGAGTGAGGATCGCCCAGAATGCCAGGAGGCGGGTGGACCACGAGCGTGGCTCGACCACCCGCCAGATCGTGTTGAACGCGGATTCCACCGTCCACAACAGGAGGAACGACGTCACGGCAAGGCCGAGGATCCCGACGCCCGTGAGCTGCCGCGTGTTCGACAGGAAGATATCGATCTGTTCGCGCGCCTGAGCGCTCGCATCCGGCACCAGCGGCGCGAGGATGAAGTTCTTGATATCCTCCCTCACCTGGTCGAACGTCGGGAAGCCGGCGAGGATGGCGAGGAAAATGGCCATCACCGGGACGATGCCCAGAAGAGTGGTGTAGGTCAGCGAGGCCGCGGCCTGGAGTCCGGCGTCCTCGTTGAATCGGCGCGCCGCGTAGACCGAGAACGACACGAAGTCGCGCGTTCGACGCCCGCGAATTCCCGGGAGCCCATCGCTAAGTCGCTGTAGCCAAGTGAGCCGCATCCGCCAAATCTAGGGCGTTCGGGCGACTGCGGCGACTTTCCTCTCGAGGCATAGGGAGCACGTCGGCAGCGTCTTCGCGGCCTCGACGGCAAAAATCAGTCGAAGTGGACGCTGCGACCCCGCAACTTGCGGTCCGATTGACGGCCATCGGCGATAGCGTGAACATCGTCCCGGATCCTCGCAATCAGAGAGATGGAAATGGCACGCACGCTTCGGCACTTCATCGGCGGACGCATGATCGAAGGCACCTCGGGTGCGTTCGGCGATGTCTTCAATCCCGCGACCGGGGAGGTAGCCGCCAGTGTGCCCCTGGCCAGTCCCGACGAAGTGCGCGGAGCGATCGCGGCGGCCGAGGCGGCGTTCCCCGCCTGGGCCGGCACTACGCCGCTGCGCCGGGCCCGCGTCATGTTCCGGTTCAAGGACCTGATCGAGCAGCATCTGGACGAGCTCGCGCGCCTCGTTACCGACGAGCACGGCAAGGTCCTGGAGGACGCTCGCGGGTCGGTCACTCGCGGTCTTGAGGTCGTCGAGTTCGCCTGCGGCATCCCGCACCTGCTGAAGGGGGAGTTCACCGAGAACGTCGGCACCGCGATCGACTCCTGGTCGGTGCGTCAGCCGCTCGGCGTCTGCGCCGGCATCACCCCTTTCAACTTCCCGGTGATGGTGCCGCTCTGGATGGTCCCGGTCGCCTTGGCTTGCGGCAACACGTTCGTGCTGAAGCCTTCCGAGAAGGTGCCGTCCGCCGCGCTCAAGCTCGCCGAGCTGGCGAAAGAAGCGGGCGTGCCGGACGGTGTGTTCAATGTCGTCAACGGCGCACGAGAAGCCGTCGAAACGCTCCTCGCCGATCCCAGGATCGCTTCCGTCAGCTTCGTCGGCTCGGAACCGGTCGCACGACATGTCTACGAGACCGGCTGCGCCCACGGCAAACGGGTGCAGGCGCTCGCCGGCGCCAAGAACCACATGATCGTCATGCCCGACGCGGATTTCGATCTCGCCACCGATGGGCTGATGGGCGCCGCCTACGGCTCCGCCGGCGAGCGCTGCATGGCCGTGTCCGTCGCCGTGGCCGTCGGTAAGGCGGGTGACGCGCTGATGGACAGGCTGGTCCCCCGCGTGCAGGGGCTGAAGGTCGGGCCTGGCACCGATCCGTCATCGGAGATGGGGCCGCTGGTGACGGCCCAGCACCTGGAGAAGGTATCCGGCTACGTCGACCTAGGCGTGCGCGAGGGAGCGGACCTGGTCGTCGACGGACGTGGCCTCAAGCTGCAGGGCTACGAGAACGGCTTTTACATCGGCGGCTGCTTGTTCGACAACGTGACCACCGAGATGAAGATCTACCGGGACGAGATCTTCGGCCCGGTCCTCTCCGTAGTCCGAGTGCCCGATTTCGAAACGGCGCTCCGGATTACCAACGACCATCCGTTCGGCAACGGCGCCGCCCTCTTCACCCGCGACGGAGATGCCGCGCGCGAATTCTCCTCCCGCGTCGCGGCCGGCATGGTCGGAATCAACGTGCCGATCCCGGTGCCGATGGCATTCCACAGCTTCGGCGGCTGGAAGCAATCGATCTACGGCGACCACTACATGCACGGGCCGGAGGGAGTACGCTTCTTCACCAAGCTGAAGACGATCACATCCCGGTGGCCGACGGGCATCCGCGCCGGCGCGGAGTACACGATGCCGGTGAGCCGCTGAGCTTACGGCAGCGAACGCGATCGGCCGCGCGATTGCGGCTCGGACAACTGCGCGGACTCCCGCATTCCGATGTTCTACGATGCTCGGAAGGTCCGAGGCGCCTTCCGGCGTCTGCCATGAGAATAAGTCCGGGAAACGTCAGATGAGCAAGGTCGAGCGGGGTTTGGTCCCCACGGATTTCGGCTACATCCATTACCGCGCCATGGGCGACGGCCAGCCGGTGATGATCAGCCACATCAATCAGCAATCGTCGGCACTGATGCTGGAACTGATGGCCGCGCTCGCGCCGAGCATGCGAGCTATCGCGATCGATTACCCGAGCCACGGTCATTCCGATCATGTCTCGGAACAGCCGACGATCGGCACCTATGCCGAATGTGTGGTGCAGGTGATGGACGCCCTTGGCATCGAGACCGCATCTGCGATGGGAGAAGCCGTGGGTGCCGCAGTCACCACCGAATTGGCCGGCCGCTGGCCGGAGCGGATCCGGCGCGCGGTTCTTGTGAACTGTCCCTGGTACTCCGAAGTCAGTGATGCCGACGCCAGCCACGAGCCGTTGATCGACCGCTTGCGACCGGCCGATCCGTCGGGGTTCCCGACGACGCGCACGATCGAGTTCATGCTGGAGCACGATCCGACCCATGCGCCGATGGCGCCGACGCAATCCTGGATGGATCGCATCAACGTGGCACAGCTCGAGGCGGGCCGTGATCGTTGGCAGGCTTTGGCCGCGCTTCGCCTCTTCCCATTCCCGGAGAAGCTGGCGGCGATAGCCTGTCCGACATTGCTGCTGATCGGGGAGCACTTCCACTATCTGAAGTTTCGCCAAGAGTTCGAGAGCCGTATTTCCGACGTCAGGATCGAGGTGGTCCAGGGCGGCAGGTTCTGCATGACGTGGGAACACGCCGACAAGATCGGACGCCGCGCAGTGGAGTTCTTCGGTGAGTGAGCCGAAGGTCGAGGGCATGAGGCGCGGCCTCGCGGAGACCTCCTGCGGCTATCTCCACTACCGCGACCGGGGAGCCGGCCCCCCGGTCGTGCTGCTGCACATCAACCAGCAGTCCTCGGCCCTGATGCTCGAGTTGATGGCCGCACTCGCGCCGACGATGCGGGCCGTGGCCTTCGACTATCCGAGCCACGGAATGTCCGATCATCTGGCCGAACAGCCTTCGATCGAGCTCTACGCCGACTGTGCCGTCGAAGTAATGGACTGGCTCGGCATCGATCGTGCCGCAGTAATCGGCGAAGCGGTCGGCGCAGCCACGGCCGCTTCGCTGGCAGGGCGGCACGCGGACCGGATCGAACGAGCGGTTCTCGTCAACTGTCCGTTGTTCGTCGATGACGCCACCGCAGAGCACGACATTGCCGACATTCGGGATCGCGCGCGCCCGGCGGATGAAACCGGCTTTCCGCGGACCCGCACCGTCGATTTCATGCTGGAGCATGATCCCGAGCATGCACCCATGGATCCATCCCAGTCGTGGGTGGATCGGATCAATGTCAGCCAGATGCAGGCGGGCAGAGATCGGTGGCAGGCACTCGGGGCATTACGGCGGTTCGACATGCTCGACAACTTGCGGAAGATCCGCCGGCCCGTCATGCTGCTGACAGGGGAGCATTTCTATTACGGACGACACCGACCGACGATCGAAGCCGCGATACCCGAGGTAGTATCGAAGGTGGTGCCGCACGGCAGGTTCTGCATGATGTGGGAACGGGCGACCGAGATCGCGCAGGAAGCGCTGAATTTCTTCGGGCACCCTAACGAAAGCAAAAGAGGAGGACTCCAATGATGGACAAGCTGAAGGGCTGGGCGGGGGCCGCGGCCCTGGGCGCCGGTTTGCTGCTCCAGGCCGGCCCGGCCGCCGCGGTGGACCAGGCCCTGATCGATGCCGCGACCAAGGAGGGTGCCGTTACCTGGTACAGCACGCTGATCATCGATCAGGCGGTGCGGCCGCTGGCGGCGGCTTTCGAAGAGAAGTATCCCGGCATCAAGGTGTCGTTCTCGCGTGCGACGAACTCCGACACCGCGCTCAAGATCATCAACGAGTCGAAGGCTGGCAGGGTCCAGGGCGATGTCTTCGACGGGGCGCTGTCGATCCTGCCGCTGATGGAGGCAGGCCTCGTCGAGCCGTACAAGTCGGAAGCTGCCGAGGCATTCCCGGACGAACTCAAGGATCCGGACGGCCACTGGACGACCACCCACCGGTACTTTCTGACCGCTGCGTACAACACCAGCATGGTGAGCCCCGAGGAGGCGCCGAAAACCTACGAGGATCTGCTCGACCCGAAATGGAAGGGCAATCTCGCCTGGACCAACGACCTCACCCCGAACGGGCCGCCCGGCTTCATCGCCAATATCCTCATCCACATGGGTGAAGAGAAAGGCATGGAGTACCTGCGGAAGCTGGCGGAGCAGCAGCCCGCATCGATTCCCGGCTCGCAGCGGGTCGTGCTCGACCGTGTGATCGGCGGCGAATACCCGGTAGGGCTGATGACCTTCAACCACCACTCGGCTATCAGCGCCGCGAAGGGTGCTCCGGTGGACTGGATCAAGATGGAGCCGGTGGTCGCGACGACGAGCAGCATCGGCATCGTCAAGAACGCGCCGCACCCGAACGCCGCCAAGCTCTTCGTCGAGTTCGTGTTGTCGGATGAAGGTCAGAAGGTGTTGGCGGAAGCCCTCTATCTTCCCGCACGTCCCGGCGTCGCGGCGAAGGTCCCCGAGCTTCAGCCGGACGTAGGGGGCTTCGAGGTGACGAGCATCGGCCCTGCCATGGTGGCCGAGAACCTCGAAAAGTGGACTGCCATCTACAACGAGCTTTTCCGTTAGGCTCACGCGCGGGCGATTGGGCCTCACCGCGGAGGTCCATCGCCTCCGGCCTGATTAGGGAGTAATGTTCGAACGCAGATAACAACCACGACGGCACCGAAAGCCGTCGGGAGTGAACGCCGAAAGGGAGGAGGGACGATGGTGAGGCTGAGGCGTCTGCGGTGCGTGCTGTTTTCCCTGGGCCTCGGCGTGGCCGGGATGGCGAGCCAGGCGCTCGCAGTCGACCAGGCGATGATCGACGCCGCCAAGCAAGAGGGCCGGCTCGTCTGGTACAGCACTCTGATCATCGACCAGGCGGTCCGACCAATGGCCACCGCTTTCCAGGAGAAGTACGGGATAGAGGTCGCCTACTCCCGCGCGCCGGGAAGCGACGTCGCCCTGAAAGCCATCAACGAGGCGAGAGCCGGCCGGGTCGACGGCGACGTGTTCGACAGCACGACCGCCATGATCCCCCTGCTCGAGGCGGGCCTCGTGGAGAGCTACGTGCCTGAAGCCGCAGCCGCCTACCCCGACGACCTGAAGGATCCCGAAGGCCACTGGGCCACGACCCACCTTTACTTTCTCACCACCTCGTACAACACAGAGATGATCCCGCCGGACGAGGTGCCGAAGACCTATGACGACCTCTTGGACCCGAAATGGCGGGGCGCCATGGCATGGACGAACGACCTGACGCCCAGCGGCCCGCCCGGGTTCATCTACAACATGCTGACTGTGAAGGGCGAGGAGAAGGGGATGGAGTATCTCCGCCAACTCGCCGAGCAACGGCCGGCAACCATCGCCGCATCCCAACGCGTGGTCCTCGACCGCGTGATCTCCGGTGAGTATCCACTCGGTCTGATGACGTTCAATCATCATGACGAGATCAGCAAGGCCAAAGGCGCCCCGGTGGACTGGATCAAGATGGAGCCGCTCGTCGCCACCACGAGCGCCATTGGTATCCTCAAGAATGCGCCGCATCCGAACGCGGCGAAGCTGTTCGTGGAATTCGTGCTTTCTGAGGAAGGACAGAAAGTGCTGGCGGAGGCCTTCTATCTGCCGGCGCACCCCAACGTTCCGGCCAAGGTTCCCGAACTGAAGCCGGAAGGCGGCGACTTCACCGTCACAAGTGTCTCGCCGGCGACCCATGCCGAAGGCCTGAACAAATGGATCTCCATCTACAATGATCTCTTCAGATAGGTCGGGGGTCCTGGAAGGAGGGTCGACCGGGGAGCGGCGCCCCCTCTTCTCGCGGCTGTTCGTCGACGACTCGCGCCGGACGTTTGCGGTGATCGTCGGCGTGATCCTGGCACTGCTCGTGCTGCCGCCCATCCTGATTCTGATCCAGCAGAGCCTGGTTCACACGACCACCGGCGGCGAGATCATCGAAGTCACGCTCGATCACTATCGCCGGCTTCTGGACGATCCGCGCCTCCTTCAGAGCACGTGGAACACGTTCGTGTTCGCCCTCGGCAGCACGATCATCTCGCTCCTCATGGGCGGCGTGCTCGCCTGGCTGGTTGAGCGCACGAACGCGCCGTTCAAGCGGCTCGCCTATGCCACGACGATCATCTCGATGGGCACTCCTTACGTCCTCTATGTGATCGCCTGGCTGTTCCTGCTCGGACGCGCCGGACCGGTCAACGATCTCTACCGCTCCCTGAGCGGCTCGTTCGGCGTGTTGATCGACGTCAACTCGATGTGGGGCATGATCCTGATCGAGGGGTTCCTCTGGTCGCCACTCGTCTTCCTGCTGCTCGCCTCCACCTTCCGGGCAGCCAACGCCGACATGGAAGAAGCCGCCCGCATGAGCGGCGCCAGCGTATTCGACACGGTATGGCGCATCTCGATCCGGCTCGCCTGGCCGGCGATTCTGGCGCTCTCGCTGTTCGTGTTCATCCGTGCGATCGAAGCGTTCGACGTGCCGGCACTGGTGGGCACCCCCGGTAGAGTGAACGTGCTGACGACCGAGATCTACTACAGCACCAAGCTGGTCCCGCCCGACCTCGGCCACGCTTCGTCGTTCTCGGTCATCCTGCTGGTGATCGTCGCGGTGCTCTTCTATTTCTACAGCAGGATCTCGAAGAACGCCGAGCGCTACCACAGCGTCACCGGCAAAGGCTATCGGCCCCGGTTGTTCGATCTGGGATCCGGGCGCTGGGCGGCGGGGGCTTTCGTCCTTCTGAATTTCCTGGTGGTGCTGGTGCTGCCTCTCGCAGCGCTGCTCTGGAGATCTCTGCTGCCCTATCTGCAGGGGTTTCGGCTCTCGGCGCTCCAGAACCTAACGTTCGACAACTACGCGACCGTGCTCGGCGCTTCCTATTACCTCGAGTATGCGTGGAACACGATCCTCGTCGGCGCGGGCGCCGCGACCGCAATCATGGTATTGACGGCGATCGCCGGATGGATCGCGGCGCGCAGAGGGCCTGGCGCGGTCATCCTCGACCAGCTCGCTACCATCCCGCTGATCTTTCCGGGAATCGTGCTCGGGGTGGCGGTGATGCAGATCTACCTGCGCGTGCCGCTGCCGATCTACGGAACCCTCTGGATCCTGTTCGTTGCCTATACGATCCGCTACATGCCGTACGGCATGCGCTACGTCTATTCGGGCGTCCTGCAGATTCACAGAGAGCTCGAGGAATCCGCGGAGGTGGCGGGTGCCTCGTCGGTCACGGCGCTGAGGCGCATCGTGGCACCACTGCTCTCGCCGGCACTGGTATCAGGCTGGCTGTTCATCTTCCTGCTGGCGACCAAGGAGCTCTCGATCGCAATTTTGCTGTCGAGCCCGGACTCGCAGGTGATGGCGGTGGCGATGTTCGACCTATGGGTCAACGGGCAGAGCGGCGAGCTCGCAGCCTTCGGTCTCGTCTGGACGGTGGTGATGACGCTCGTCGCGACCGCATTCTTCGCCTGGGCCCGGAGCAAGGGCCAGGACGTATTCGGGAGCTGACGCGGAAGCCATGCTGGAAGTCAGGAACCTCACCAAGATCTTCGCCAACAGCTACGATCAGCTGGCAGGCGGCATCCGCAATGCCAGCTTCTCGCTGCCATCCGGAACCTTCTTCACGCTGCTGGGGCCGAGCGGCTGCGGCAAGACCACCACCCTCCGTTGCATTGCGGGTTTGGAGCGGCCCGACAGCGGCTATGTCGGCGTCGAAGACAGGGTGCTGTTCGACAGCGAGCGCAACATCTCCGTGCCCATGAACCTCCGCCAGATCGGCATGGTCTTTCAGTCGTACGCGATCTGGCCGCACATGACCGTGTTCGAGAACGTCGCCTTTCCCCTCCGGGTGTCGAAGCAGCGGAAGTACTCCTCCGAGGAGATCGGCAAGCTGGTGAACGAGGCGCTGGAGACCGTGGAACTGGGCGGCTACGGCGAGCGGCCGGCGACCAAGCTGAGCGGCGGACAGCAGCAGCGGGTCGCCTTGGCGCGGGCGATCGTCGGACATCCCAAGCTTCTGCTCCTGGACGAGCCCCTTTCGAACCTCGACGCCGCACTGCGCGAGGAGATGCGCATCGAACTGAAGCGGCTGCAACGGCAGATCGGCATCACCACCGTCTATGTCACGCACGACCAGGCGGAAGCCTTGGCGATGTCGGACCGGATCGCAGTGATAGACCGCGGCCACATCGTCCAGTTGGCAGAACCGAAGCAGATCTATTTCCGACCGGCCAACGAGTTCGTGGCGCGCTTCATCGGCTCGACCAATCTCTTCACCGGGCGGGCCGAAGACAGTGTAGCCGCGAATTCCCTCGGCACCGTCCGCCTGACGGACGGCTCGGCGGTCCGGTGCGTGTTTCCGGCGGGCGCAACGGCCGGTGAGGAAGTCACCATCTCGATCCGTCCCGAATCCATCGTGCTCGCTCCGGACGGCGTGCCGGTATCCGGAGACCACGACGTCCTGAAAGGAACCGTTCAGGCTGCCAGTTTTCTCGGCAGCTCGATCCGCTACGAGGTCGAGGTCAACGGCGAGACGGTGAAGGCAATGTCGCCGCCCGACACTTCATTCGATCCTGGAGAGCGGGTCCAGCTCACGTTTCCACCGACTTCGGTCGTGGCCGTGGAGCGCAGCAGCGACCGAGCGGCGGCGTAGAGTCGGAAACACACCGAATGTCCAGCATGTTTGTCGTTCTGGCGGCCCTGTCGCTCGCCGCCTGGATTTGGCTGCTCCTGTTCCATGGGATGTTCTGGAGAATCCGGGAACACCTGGACGACGCGCCCGCTCCTTCCGAGCCTGCCGCCTGGCCCACGGTCGTCGCCATATGTCCGGCGCGGAACGAGGCCGCCGTCATCGCGCCCGCGATACTGTCGCTGCTGAGCCAGGACTATCCAGGGCGGTTTCACGTCATTCTCGTCGACGACAGCAGTGAGGACGGTACCGCCGAAGTCGCCGCGGCGTCGGCGGATGCGCGCGACAAAGCCGATCGCCTGGACATTGTTCGCGCCCCTGCACCGCCGCCAGGTTGGGCAGGGAAGCTGTGGGCGCTCCAGCGGGGCATCGAGGCTGCACGAGCGTCGGAGCCGGAGGCACCGTGGCTCTGGTTCTCCGACGCCGATATCGTTGCCTCGCCGACAATTCTCAGGCGCCTGGTCGCGAAGGCTCGTCGAGACGACCTCGACCTGGCCTCGCTCATGGTCGAGCTTTCGTGCCGCTCCTTCTGGGAAAGGCTGCTGATCCCGCCCTTCGTCTTCTTCTTTCGCAAGCTCTACCCGTTCGCACGCGTCAACGATCCCCGGAATCCGACCGCGGCCGCCGCCGGAGGATGCATGCTCGTCCGCCGCGAGGCACTTGAACGGGCGGGCGGAATCGAACGGGTTCGCGGCGCGCTCATCGACGACTGCACCTTGGCCGGCCTCATCAAGCGGGAAGGCCGGGCAGAAGGCGGGCGCATCTGGCTCGGCCAGACGCGCTCGTCGCGGAGCATCCGCCCCTATGAGGGGATCGCCGGAATATGGCGTATGGTGGCACGCAGCGCCTATACGCAGCTTCGCCACTCGCCTCTGCTTCTGATCGGTACCTTGCTCGGCATGTTCGTCATCTATCTCGTCCCGCCGCTGACGGTCCTGCTGCTGCCGCTCCATGGCGATGCTTTGGCGGTCGCCCTGGCGCTCGCCGCATGGCTCGCGATGAGCGCTGCGTTCTGGCCGACGCTGCGCTTCTACGGCCAACCCGACTGGGTGGCGCCGCTGCTGCCGATCGCGGCCAGCCTGTATTCTGCGATGACCGTCGACTCCGCCCTCGATCACTGGCGTGGCCGCGGTGGTCGGTGGAAGGGGCGCGTCGAAGCATCCCGGGCGGATTTGGCAGGACCGCGCAGCCGTGGATAGAGTGGCGCAGCACGAAGAGGCCGTGATAGCGACTGCGGCCGCAACGAACCCGGGGGAAAAAGTGGACGGCGCGAGGGGCAGTCTTCTCGCAAACGATGCCGACGGCGAGGCGCGGAGGCACGTGCACGATGTGGTGCGCCGCTCCGGCACTTCCTTCTTCTGGGGTATGCGGGTCCTGTCGCGCGAGCGCCGGGAAGCCATGTTCGCGGTCTATGCCTTTTGCCGCGAGGTCGACGACATCGCCGACGAGCCGGGTGAGCTGACCGCTCGCCGGCAGGAGCTCGATGAATGGCGTACCGAGATCGACCGAATCTATGCAGGTCGACCGATGCAGCCGACGGCTCGGGCGCTCCTGCCGGCCGTTTCGCGCTACCAGCTCCCGCGGGAGGAATTTCTGGCCGTGATCGACGGCATGGAGATGGACCTGACCAATTCCATGCGGGCGCCTACCTTCGAAGAGCTGAGGCTCTATTGCCGGCGGGTAGCCGGTGCGGTCGGCATGCTCTCGGTGCGCGTATTCGGCGCTACCGAGCCGCAGTCGCGAGACCTGGCGGTCTCGCTCGGCGAGGCTTTGCAGTTGACCAACATCCTGCGCGACCTCGATGAGGACGCCGCGCGGGGCCGGCTCTATCTGCCGCGCGAGCTGCTGGAGGGCCACGGCATCCCCGCCGCCTCTCCTCCCGAGGTTCTTCGGCACCCCGCGCTGCCGATGGTGTGCCGCGACCTCGCGGCGCTCGCGCGGGAGCGTTTCGCCGAAAGCGAGGCCCTGATCGCGCAATGCGACCGACGCCGCCTCAGGCCCTCGATCGTCATGATGGAGATCTACCGACGCATTCTCGACCGACTGGAGCACCGAGGCTGGAAAGACATCGACCGGGACGTAACGATAGGCACGGGCGCGAAACTGGCGCTGTTCATGCGACACGGGTTCCTCTGAAACGACGCGGCGGCGTCTGGGCCACCGGAGGTCGTTCCGGTACACTGATATCCGGGCTATAAATCGCCTGCGAGACTTTTGCCCCGATCCCACACCGGGGTACGACATCACCTTCTCCCCCGACGGAACGCCCATTCGTGGAACTCTGGATACCGATCACGCTGGCGGCAGCCTTCTGCCAGAACTTGCGGTCCGCGCTGCAGAAGCACCTGACCGCCAAGCTCAGCACGTCGGGGGCGACGTTCGTCCGCTTCGTCTATGCATTCCCGTTCGCGGCCCTGTATGTGGGGCTGCTCCACCGCGGCTGGTCGCTGCCGATCCCGGATCCCACGCCGCTCTTCGTGTTCTACTTCGTGGTGGGCGGCGTCACCCAGATCGCGGCCACGGCACTTCTCGTCCACCTGTTCTCGCTGCGTAATTTCGCCGTCGGAACGACGTATTCGAAAACGGAGACGATCCAGGCAGCCCTCTTCGGCATCGTGATCCTGGGCGATCAACTGACGCCGGGGGCGGCCTTCGCGATCCTGGTCAGCCTGGTCGGCGTGATGATGATCTCGGTCGGCAAGGGACAGGCCGGACTGCGGAACATCCTCCTCGGCTGGACCGAGCGTCCGGCCGCCATCGGCCTCGCCTCCGGCGCCTGCTTCGGCATTTCCGCCGTGTCCTACCGTGCAGCCGCGCTCTCGCTCGGCGGCGAGGGTTTTCTGATGCAGGCAGCCTTCACCCTCGCCTGTGTAACTCTGTTCCAGACCGCGATCATGTCGATCTACATCCGGATCCGCGAGCCCGGGCAGCTGACCGAAGTCTGGCGTTCCTGGAGAATCGCGTCTCTCGTCGGATTGAGCGGGATGCTGGCGTCGGCCGGATGGTTCACGGCGATGACGATCCAGAACGCGGCCTATGTGCGGGCT
Organism: Alphaproteobacteria bacterium; assembly: GCA_029268305.1. Classification (GTDB taxonomy): domain Bacteria; phylum Pseudomonadota; class Alphaproteobacteria; order JAJUGE01; family JAJUGE01; genus JAJUGE01. The sequence continues at coordinate 22,268 of JAJUGE010000019.1, read as the reverse complement.
CTCGGGCAGATCGAGCTGGTGTTCACCTTCATCGCCTCTTACGTCTTTTTCCGCGAGCGCGCCAACGCAGCCGAACTCGGCGGGATCGCGCTGGTGGTCGCCGGGATCGTCATTCTGCTCCTCTTTCGCTAGGACGGGCTCGGCCGGCCGCGATCTTGCACTGCACAAGTCAGTCGAGTAGCGTACGGCCGCCTCGCGACCAGGGCACGAGTCGGTTGGTTTCCAAAGAAAGATGATTCTGAAGATGCCTGACGACGGCCGATATCACCACGAGAGCATCGAGAAGGCTTCCAAAGCGACCGATTGGTTGCACCTCGACAACGAGATCAGCTCCGCGATGCAGGCCCTGAGCGCTCGCCAGCGCGAAGATGGCCATTGGGTGTTCGAGCTGGAGGCGGACGCGACGATCCCCTCGGAGTACATCTTCCTCTGTCACTACCTCGACGAAATCGACCCGGAGGAAGAGCGTCGCATCGGAGAGTACATCCGCTCCACTCAGTCGGAAGACGGCGGCTGGCCCCTGTTTCACGGGGGCGACATGGACATCTCCGCGACCGTCAAGGCGTATTACGCACTCAAGCTCATCGGTGACGACCCTGACGCGCCGCACATGCGGCGCGCTCGCGAGGCCGTCCTCGCTCGCGGCGGTGCGGCTCGCGCCAACGTCTTCACGCGCATCAGCCTCGCCCTGTTCGGACAGGTCCCCTGGCGCGCCGTGCCGACGATGCCGATCGAGCTCATGCTCCTCCCGCGCTGGTTCCCCTTCCACATCTACAAGGTCTCCTACTGGTCGCGGACGGTCATCGTCCCACTACTGATCCTGATGGCACTGCGACCGCAGGCGCGCAATCCGCGCGGCGTCGGCATCCCCGAGCTGTTCGTGCGGCCGCCGGAGGAAGAGCCGGACTATATTCAGAGCCCGCCCGGGGCCAGCCTCGGGAACCTCTTCGTCCAGCTCGATCGGGTGCTCAAGCTGATCGAGCCGCGCTTTCCGAAGGGACGGCGTCAGCGCGCCATTCAGGCAGCGCTCGATTTCATGCTGCCGCGCCTCAACGGTGAAGACGGGCTCGGCGCGATCTATCCGGCGATGGCTAACGCCGTCATGGCGCTCGATGCCCTCGGCTACGACCGTGACGCCCCGCCCCTAGCGACGGCGCGCCAGGCGATCCGTAAGCTTCTCGTATTCGACGAGCGGGTCTATTGCCAGCCTTGCCTGTCTCCCGTCTGGGACACCGCACTCTCGCTGCACGCGATGATGGAAAGCGGCGTCGACCCCCAGGCTGGGACCATTCAATCGGCGCTGCGCTGGCTCGCCGACCGCGAGATCCGCGATGTCGTCGGCGACTGGGCCGAGCAGCGCCCGGGACTCGAGCCGAGCGGGTGGGCATTCGAGTACCGCAACGACTTCTATCCCGATGTCGACGACACCGCTGTTGTCGTGATGGCCCTGCACCGCGCCGACCCTGAAGGATATCGCGAGGTGATCGAGCGGGCATCGCAGTGGATCATCGGCATGCAGAGCAAGAACGGCGGCTGGGGCTCGTTCGATGCCGACAACACGCATCATTATCTGAACAACATCCCCTTCGCCGACCACGGAGCGCTGCTCGACCCGCCGACGGTCGACGTCTCGGCACGTTGCCTCGGCATGCTCGCGCAGCTCGGCTATGGCCGCGACCATCCAAGCGTCTCCCGTGCGATCGAGTTCATCCGGAAGGAGCAGGAACCGGACGGCTCCTGGTATGGGCGTTGGGGCGTCAATTATGTCTACGGCACCTGGTCGGCGCTCTGCGCGCTTAACGCCGTGGGCGAGGATATGCAGGCGCCGTACATCCGAAAGGCAGTCGCCTGGCTCGAAAGCCGTCAGCGGCCCGACGGAGGATGGGGCGAAGACTGCGACACGTACCGCGACGACAGACGCGATCTCGCGAAGGCCAGTACGCCGTCTCAGACGGCCTGGGCGCTGCTGGGGCTCATGGCGGCGGGCGAGGTCGACAGCGACGCCGTCAAACGTGGGATCGAGTTCCTGCTCGCCTCCCCGCGCGACGGCGCACGCTGGCGGGAAGATTTCTGGACCGGGACGGGGTTCGCCCGGGTCTTCTACCTGAAGTATCACGGCTATCCGGCCTATTTCCCGCTCTGGGCACTGGCGCGCTATCAGAACTTGATGCGCAGCAACGAGAGGCGGGTCGGATACGGCATTTGAGACCCGTCGGCATCCTGACGGGACTGCCGGCGGAAGCGGCCATTCTCGAAAAAGCGGCCGGTGAGATCGACCCGGCGCCCATCATCGCCTGCTCCCGCGGTGCCGCACGCCTCGCGGCCGAAGAGGCCGACCGACTGGTCCGGGAACAGCCGTCCGGTTTTCTAAGCTTTGGCCTCGCCGGCGCGCTCGATCCACGCCTGATGCCGGGCACGATCGTGCTCGCCGAACGGATCATTGCTCCCGATGGCAAGACGACGATCTGTGATCAGACGTGGCTGAGGGCAGTCGCCCGTCACCTGTCTACCGCAGGGATAGAGGTACGGGTGGGCGGGATCGCCGGCGCCGATCGGGCCGTGGCGACGCCGGAGGCGAAGCTGGATCTGGCACAGCGCACCGGGGCGCTCGTCGTGGACATGGAAAGCCATGTTCTAGCACGGCGCATTCGACGCGCAGGCCCTCTCCTCGCCCTGCGTGCCGTCGCCGATCCCGCCGGCCGGACCATTCCCCCGGCCGCAATGGCAGCCATGACGGAAGAGAGCGGCTATCGGCCAGAGAAGACGCTGATCGCGCTTCTCCGTCGGCCCGCCGACCTCGGCGGCGTCCTCAAGCTCGCCCGAGATGCAAAGATGGGGTTCGCCGCGTTAAGCCGCGTCGCCGCGTCGGGCGCGCCGTTCCTTCCCGCTGTCTGAGACGTGCATCTCGGCGACCGCTTCTCTGACAAGGCCGTCGAACACGTATTCGGCTGGCCGCTGCCCATCCAGCGGGATGTCCGGAGCCATCGGCCCCTCGGTGCGGATCCCGCGCAGAGCCACCACGGCAGCCTTGAACGGGTTCTTGATCGTGTCGGTCACCGCGGTCGCTTCGTAGCCGCAGTGGACCATGCAGTCGGCACACTTCTCATAATTGCCGGTGCCGTAGCTGTCCCAATCCGTCTGCTCCATCAACTCGCGAAAGGATGACGCGTAGCCTTCGTTCAGCAGGTAACAGGGCCGTTGCCAACCGAAAATGTTGCGGGTTGGATTGCCCCAGGGCGTGCAGCGATAGCTCTGGTTTCCTGCCAGGAAATCGAGAAACAGGCTCGACTGGCTGAACTGCCACTTTTTCCCCTTACCTTGCCGGAAAACCGCTCGGAAAAGATTCCTGGTCTTCTGTCGGGTCAGGAAATGCTGCTGATCCGGCGCGCGCTCGTAGGCGTATCCGGGGGAAACCGTGATGCCGTCGACGTCGAGCTCCTCGGTCACGTAGTCGAAGAACTCGCCCACCCTCTCGGGCACGGCGCCGTCGAACAGGGTGGCGTTGACATTGACGCGGAAGCCTTTTGCCTTGGCGGCACGGATCGCCTTGACGACCCGGTCGAACACCCCTTGCTGACACACTGCCGTGTCGTGCTCTTCCTTCAGCCCGTCGAGATGAATCGAGAACGTCAGGAACGGGCTCGGCTCGAACAGATGAAGCTTTTTCTCGAGCAACAGGGCGTTCGTGCAGAGATACACGAACCGCTTGCGCTTGATGAGCTCGGCCACGATCTGGCCGATTTCCCTGTGGAGCAGCGGCTCGCCACCCGGAATCGAGACGATCGGAGCGCCGCATTCCTCCGCCGCTTGGATGCATTCCTCGACCGAGAGGCGCTTGTTCAGGATGGCGTCCGGATAATCGATCTTGCCGCACCCGGCGCAGGCGAGATTGCACCGAAAGAGCGGCTCCAGCATCAGGACCAGCGGGTAGCGTTCCCGCCGCGTCAGCCTCTGCTTGAGTATGTAGGCGCCGACGCGCAGCTGTTGCTGCAAGGGTACGGCCACTGTCTTCTCCTCTGCCTGTTCAGCGCGCCTTAACGGCGATGCGGGCGAGATCCGATGCCCCCTTGTGAGGGCCGGTCAATTCGGGTGGGAGCTTGAACTGGACGTTTTCCTCGACGCCTTCGAGTGAGTCGACCGAGACGCTGAAGCGCGCCCGGAGACGCTCGACGAGCTCCTCGACCAGCTCTTCGGGAGCCGAAGCACCTGCCGTGATGCCGACGGAAGTCGCGCCATAGAGGATGGATAGGTCGAAGTCGGAAGGGTCCTCGACCAGGTAGGACCGAACTCCGGCGGCTTCGCCGATCTCGCGCAGCCGGTTCGAGTTGGAGCTGTTACGCGCGCCGACGACCAGCGCCACGTCCACGGCTTCCGCCAGAGCACGCACCGCCATCTGCCGGTTCTGAGTGGCGTAGCAGATGTCGCGCACATCGGGTCCGACGATCGCCGGAAAGCGAGCCTTCAGAGCGGCGATGATGTCGCGGGTATCGTCGATGCTCAGGGTCGTCTGCGTCACATAGGAAATGCGATCCGGGTCGGTCGGCGAGACATCCGCGACCTCGTCGACATTGGCCACGAGGTGAACCTTTCCGGGGATCTGCCCCATGGTCCCCTCCACCTCCGGATGGCCGCGATGGCCGATCAGGACGACGTCGTAGCCTTTCGCGGCATACCGCTGCCCCTCCTTGTGCACCTTGCTGACGAGCGGACAGGTCGCGTCGATGACGTGCAGTTCCCGGCCGGCGGCATCGCTCTCCACGACTCTCGCCACGCCATGGGCGCTGAACACGGTCACCGCACCGGGCGGCACCTCGCTCACTTCTTCGACGAACCGCGCACCCTTCTCGCGAAGCAGTTCGACCACTCGCCGATTGTGCACGATCTCGTGTCGAACGTAGATCGGGGCGCCATACCGCTCCAGCGCGCGTTCGACGATCTCGATCGCCCGTTCGACACCGGCGCAGAAACCGCGCGGCTTCGCCAGCACCACCCGCAAAGGTGGCCGCGATTGATCGGTCGTCACGCTTACCTCCCCCGGCATGCTTAGAACGGCCGTCCCCAGCCTGCAGCTCGTTCCCTTCGATACAACGGATTGCAGTGTAGCGACAAAGCGTTACGCCGTCACGTGGGGCGCGACAATGTGACGAGCCCGCCCCGCGCACGTCAATCGGCAGGTTCAGGCGAGGTAGCGCTCCAGCACGTCCATGGCGGCATCGAGCCGCTTTCGATCGCTGGCGAAGCAGAGTCGCAGCCAGCCTTCGCCCTCCGGCCCGAACGCAGCGCCGGGTGCGAGCCCGACCTTGGTGTCGAAATAGAGCTGCTTCGCGAACGAGAGCGAGTCCGAAATCCCGTCGACGCGGAAGAAGGCATAGAACGCCGCCCTCGGCTCGTCGATGGTCACGCGTGGAATGTCCTTGAGGCGGGGCACCACCGCATCCCGGCCGATGCGGCACCGCTCCCGCAACTCCGCGACGAACGGCTCCCCTTTCGTCACGGCGGCGAGTGCGCCGACCTGATTGAATTCCGGCACCGCCGATGTGCTGTATTCGATCATCGTGTTCAGGTACTCGCCCATGAACGCCGGCGCGGTGATCCAGCCGATCCGCCAGCCGGTCATCGCCCAGCTTTTCGAGAACGAGTTGACGACGATCAGCGGGTCTTCCGGGTCGGCGATCTCGAGGAAGGAAGGCGCCACGGGACGGTCGTAGACGAGCCGGGCGTACACTTCGTCCGCGATCAGCCAGATGCCTCGCTGGCGACAGTAATCGAGAATCGCCTCCTGTTGGTCGCGCTCGATCATCCAGCCTGTCGGATTTCCCGGCGAGTTGACGACGATGGCGCGGGTACGCGCATCGCAGGCGTTGAAGAGGCGGTTGAGATCGAGGCGCCAGACGCCGTTCTCCTGCCTCAGCGGGACCCGGCGCGGTTCCACGCCCCGAATTTCCGCGGCGTTGACCGAGTTCGGCCATACCGGGGTTATGTTGACGGTGTTGTCTCCAGCCTCGACGATCGCATCGAGCGCGAGCATGATCGCCGCCATGCCCGACATCGTGACACTGACCCGCTCCACATCGATGTGCGTGCGATACAGCTCGCCCATGTAGTCAGCCAGCGCCTGGCGCAGTTCCGGCAGGCCGCGCTTGTGAGTGTAGAAAGTACGGCCTTCCCGCATCGCTTCGTGGGCGGCCTCGCAAATGAAGGCCGGCGTGGTCAGGTCGGACTCGCCGTACCACAGCGGGATGATATCTTTGCGTCCCATGCCGAGGCGGGTGACTTCGCCCACCTTCTGCTTGGGCATGTCGATGATAGCTCGACGCAGCCCCGCTCGCTTCGGCGCGAACAATTCGACGGGGGCCACCATACCTGCGTTCATCGAGATGCCTCTATCACTAGCTCGTTACAACAATCCCAAATTTTCCCGGCTCTCCGGTCAGAGCGAGCTTCCTCCACGGCATGCGCGGGGAGCAGCATACGGACCGCGGACGAATCGTCGGTTAAAGCGCGATTGCCCGACCGCGGCTCTTTTAACATCGTCGCCAAACGCTTGTCTCTCTTCTTCGATATCTGCATGAAACAGTTTTCGGACGAGATCTCGGCAACCTACGGGGCCCAGCCATGGCGCTTGAACTAGCCTCCACCGAGGTCGGCCAAGGGGAGCCGCTCGCGGTCCTGCACGGCCTGTTCGGTTCGGGTCGGAACTGGGCGACACTGGCCAAACGCCTCGGGGAAGATCGGCGCGTCCTGACGCTCGATCTCCGCAACCACGGCTCGAGCCCATGGGCTGAAGACATGAGCTACGCCGACATGGCCGAAGATGTGGCAGCGACCTTGGCTTCACACGGCATCGAAGCGGCAGACATCATAGGCCACAGCATGGGCGGACGAACGGCAATGGTACTGGCGCTCACCCGCCCGCACCTCGTTCGGAAGCTGGTCGTGGTCGACATTCCTCCGGCAGCGTCTAGCCGCGGGCATCTGTCCTATGTTCGCGCGATGCGGGAGCTCGACCTCGAACAGGTGACACGGCGCAAGGAGGCCGATGACCTCCTGGCGGAAGCCGTGCCGGATTACGCCACCCGAATGTTTCTTCTGCAGAACCTCGTGCCCGATGAAAAAGGCGGGCTGCGGTGGCGGATCAATCTGGCCGCGATCGAGAGTGCGATGGACGCGTTGATCGATTTCCCGCGCTTCGGCTCCGACGCGCGGTTCGAAGGGCCGACACTGTTCGTCACGGGCGCGAAATCCGACTACGTACGCGCGGAGCACCGCCCGGAGATGGAGCGCCTGTTCCCCAACTCCGGGATTGTGGAGATCGCCGACGCCGGCCACTGGGTGCATGCCGAACAGCCGGAGGCCTTCCTGGAGGCGGTCGGTACCTTCCTGGATGAGCGGTGACCGGGCGCCACAGCGAGAAAATGAACGTCGGGCTGGCTTCAAGGTGACCGGTGTGGCCCTGCGCTGCGTCGGCCCGACGGAATTGGCGACGGAGCTCTGAGCTCGCCCCTTCCGCCGCCCGGCACGAGGCGCTACATAGGCGGCCATGGCAGACCTTTCCCACATTCGCAATTTCGCGATCATCGCGCATATCGACCACGGCAAGTCGACCCTCGCCGACCGCCTGATCCAGGTGTGCGGCGGCCTCACCGAACGCGAGATGCGCGAGCAGGTCCTGGACTCCATGGACCTGGAGCGTGAGCGCGGCATCACTATCAAGGCGCAGACGGTCCGGCTCGAGTACAAGGCGTCTGACGGCGAGACCTACGAGCTGAACCTGATCGACACGCCCGGGCACGTAGACTTCGCTTATGAGGTGAACCGCTCGCTCGCGGCGTGCGAGGGCTCGCTGCTGGTGGTTGACGCCACGCAAGGGGTCGAGGCGCAGACACTCGCCAATGTCTATCAGGCGATCGAGAACGATCACGAGATCGTGCCCGTTCTGAACAAGATCGACCTCCCGGCGGCGGAGCCGGATCGGGTCAAGCAGCAGATCGAGGACGTGATCGGTCTCGACGCCTCCGATGCCATCCCGATCTCGGCCAAGAGCGGCCTCGGCGTGCCGGAAGTGCTCGAGGCGCTCGTCAAGCGCCTTCCGCCACCCAAGGGCGACGCGGATGCCCCGCTCCAGGCGTTGCTGGTCGATTCCTGGTACGATCCCTATCTCGGCGTCATCACCCTCGTGCGCGTACGCAATGGCGTTTTGCGCAAGGGCATGCGCATCCGCATGATGGCGACGGGTGCCGCCTACGACGTCGACGAGGTGGGTATCTTTCGGCCGAAGAAGGAGAAGGTCGACCAGCTCGGCCCCGGCGAGATCGGCTATATCAATGCCCAGATCAAGGCGGTCTCGGATTGTCAGGTGGGCGACACCATCACCGACGATCGCAAACCCGCGCTCGAGCCGCTGCCGGGATTCAAGCCGAACCTGCCGGTCGTCTTCTGCAGCCTCTTTCCCGTGGACGCCGCCGATTTCGAGCAACTCCGCGAAAGCCTCGCAAAGCTGCGCCTCAACGACGCAAGCTTCGAGTACGAAGCGGAATCGTCGCCGGCGCTCGGCTTCGGCTTTCGCTGCGGATTTCTCGGACTCCTTCACCTGGAGATCGTGCAGGAACGCCTGGAGCGTGAGTTCAACCTCGACCTCATCGCCACCGCACCGTCCGTGGTCTATCGCGTCCACATGAACGACGGTTCGGTGAAGGAGCTGCACAACCCGGCGGACATGCCGGATGTGGTTCGCATCGACCATATCGAGGAGCCCTGGATCAAGGGCACGATCTTCGTACCCGACGAATGTCTGGGCGCCGTGCTGAAGCTCTGCGAAGAGCGGCGCGGCATCCAGCAGGAGCTGACATACGCCGGCAACCGGGCCATGGTCGTCTACCGCCTGCCGCTGAACGAGGTGGTGTTCGACTTCTACGACCGGCTGAAGTCGGCCACGCGCGGCTATGCGAGTTTCGACTACCACATCGACGGGTACGAAGAAGGCGATCTCGTCAAGCTCTCGATCCTGGTGAACGGCGAGCCGGTCGATGCTCTGGCGATGATCGTCCACCGCAGCCAGGCCGAGGCGCGCGGGCGGGCGCTTTGCCAGCGGCTCAAGGAATTGATCCCGCGCCAGCTCTTCAAGATCGCGATCCAGGCAGCGATCGGCGCCAAGGTGATCGCGCGTGAGACTGTGGGCGCGTTGCGCAAGGACGTCACGTCGAAGTGCTACGGCGGCGACGTGAGCCGCAAGCGCAAGCTTCTGGAGAAGCAGAAGGAAGGGAAGAAGCGCATGCGGACCTTCGGCAAGGTCGAGATCCCGCAGAGCGCCTTCATCGCCGCTCTCCGCATGGGAGACGGCTGACACCGGGAGGGCAGGATGGACCTCGACGCCTTCGAGCGCAGCTTCGGCGAGGCCACGCCGCCGGGCGGGCTGCCGCCCCTTCTCGTGGCGCTGTGGCTCGAGGCAAGGGGCGAGTGGCATCGGGCTCACGAGCTCGCCCAGGCGGAAGACGGTGCCGACGCCGCATGGGTCCATGCCTATCTGCACCGCGTCGAGGGCGACGAGGCGAACGCTGGGTACTGGTACGCGCGATCCGGCCGTTCCCATTCCACTGCGCCCCTGATCGAGGAGCGGCGGCAGATCGCCCGGGAGCTGCTCGGCCGCGACTAGCCGCGGGACCGGCATAGCGGAAACTTTGTCGCGGACGCGCCCTCTCCCATATTGTAGGGCTGTCCGACACCGCTCACCCAGCTCGGCAGGGGAATGATCACAGCACTCGATACGGTCAAGACGCCGATCAACCGGGCCGGCTGGCCTTTCATCGCCATAGCCGCCCTTCTCACCATCGGGCTGTTTCTCCTCTGGGAGCCGCTCGGATGGATCGGCGTGATCCTGACCGCCTGGTGCATCTATTTCTTCCGCGACCCGCACCGGGTAACCCCGATCCGCGACGGTCTGATCCTCAGCGCGGCAGACGGGACGGTTCTGCCGGTAGTGGAGGCGGTGCCTCCGCCAGACCTCGAGCTGGGGGATATACCGCGCCCGCGTGTCAGCGTGTTCCTGAACGTGTTCGACGTGCACGTGAACCGGATACCGTGCGACTGCCGCGTGCTGACGCGGGCCTACCGACCCGGGAAGTTCTTCAACGCGGCGCTGGACAAGGCGAGCGAGGACAACGAGCGGATGTGCCTTCGGCTGAAGCTCGATCGGGCGCCGGACGGGCCCCAAGGAGAGATCGGCCTCGTCCAGATCGCTGGGTTGGTCGCGCGGCGCATCCGGTGCGATGCCGCCCATGGGCAGTCGTTTCTCGCCGGGCAGCGCTTCGGCCTGATCCGCTTCGGCAGCCGGGTCGACATCTATCTTCCACCCGGTGCGACACCGTTGGTGATCGAGGGCCAGCGCGCGATCGCCGGCGAGACGGTCATCGCCGACCTGCAATCGGGCGAGCCTCCGCGTCGGGGAGTAACTCGGTGATGGCGGAACGACGCCGAGTGCGCCTCCGACGAATGTCGCTGACGCGCCTGTCACCGAACATCGTGACGGTGCTGGCGCTCTGCGCCGGCATGACCGGCATCCGCTTCGCTCTTGCCGGCGAGTGGCAGAACGCCGTTCTCGCGATCGTCATCGGCGGAGTCCTGGACGCCTCGGACGGGCGCCTCGCCCGCATCCTCGGTGCCAGCACCCGGTTCGGTGCCGAGCTGGACTCCCTCTCCGACGTGATCAGTTTCGGCGTCGCCCCCGCTATCGTCCTCTACATCTGGGTGATGAGCGCGGCCGGGAGCTTCGGCTGGGCGCTCGTCCTCCTGTTCTGCGTCTGCGTCGCGCTGCGCCTCGCCCGCTTCAATACCGTGCTGGACGAACCAAAGCCCTCCTGGGCCAATCAGTTCTTCACCGGTGTGCCCGCACCGGCCGGCGCGGGCCTCGTGCTGTTGCCGATGATGTTGAGCTTCCAGACCGACGGCGGCTGGATCTTCGATACCGTGTGGCTGAACGCGATCGTCATCATCATCGTCTCGATGCTGCTCGTCAGCCGCATCCCGACCTATTCGTTCAAGCGGGTCAGGGTGCCGCAACAGGGAGTTCTGCCGCTCCTGCTTCTCGTGGGGGTGATGGCCGCGTTCCTGGTCGGTGCGCCCTGGGCCACCCTGGCGGTCGTCGGTCTCCTCTATTCGGCGAGCATCCCCATGGCCTATCAATCCTATCGGCGGATCGCGAAGCAGCACCCGTGGCCTTCGCCCGACCAGCCGGAGGGACTCGAACGCAGCGGAGCGCCAGGTGAGTGAGGACGCGGGCACACCGATAGAGCCGATGGAACCGGGCCAGAGCTCGGAGGCACTCTTCCGCGAGATCGAAGAGGATCGCCAGCGAGGTGCGGCCGAGCTCGCCGGCCTCGCGGTAGATGCGGTCGCGATGGCGGCGATTGCCCTCGCCCACTATTCCGAGGAGAGCCGGGGCACGAAGCTCCGCGACCTCTTGCGGCGGGTGCGGGATCTGCGGCCGAACATGGCGCCACTGACCAACTGGTGCGTCGTGTTCGCCGAGGCGATCGCGGATTTCCGTCTCGGATCCGCGAGCTGGATCGAGGCCGTCACCGAGGCGCGCACCCGCACCAGGCGAGCCCGCGACGAGATTCAGCACAAGCTGCGCGAAGGTGCCCGCCCCCTGCTCTCGGGCTACGGCAGCATCCTCACGCTCAGCCATTCGTCGACCGTGCTCGATCTGATTACCGAGGCGAGCCCCGCGAGCGCACGCATCGTGGTCTGCGAATCCCGCCCCGACCTGGAAGGCCGATCAACGGCGGAGCATCTGCTCGGCCGCGGGCGTGAAGTGCGCCTCATCACCGAGGCGGAGGTGGCGCTCGCGTTGGCGGAGACGGAAGCCGTTCTGATCGGCGCCGACACCATCTGCGCGGATCTGGCCGCGGTCAACAAGACCGGGAGCCGCATCGTCGCGCTGGCGGCAGCCGACCTCGGACGTCCGGTAATCGTCGCCGCCGATACCTGCAAGATCAACCCGCAGGTGAATTCCGACCAGCTCGACCTGGAGCGAGGCGACCCTGCAGCGGTCTGGGACAAGCATCCGGTACTCTGCAGCAACGTCACCTTCGAGCCGGTGCCGTCGCGCCTGATCCGCACCTATCTTACCGAGGACGGTGCGCTCGCCCCGCACGAGCTGCAGCCGGAAGTGGCCCGATGGGCGCGTCGGTACGCCGCCGTCGGGCTCTGATCGGAGTAGATGTTGCGTACGGGAGATCGGTAAGGAGCGAGAGCGAATGGCATCACCCGTCGATACCCTCCGCCAGATGATTGCGGAGTGTCGAAATGCCGTCGTCTTCACCGGCGCCGGCATCAGCACGGAATCCGGCATCCCGGATTTCCGGAGCCCCGGCGGAATCTGGACGCGCTACGCGCCGATCTATTACGACGACTTCGTGCGCTCGGAAGAGGCGCGGCGGGAAACCTGGCGCCGGAAGATCGAGACCGACAAGACGATGATCAACGCCGAGCCGAACCGCGGCCACATGGCGATCAGCTCGCTGGTCGCGCGGGGCAAGGTTTCGTACGTGATCACGCAGAACATCGACGGCCTGCACCAGCGCTCCGGCGTGCCGGCGGAGCGGGTGATTGAGCTCCACGGCAATGCCACCTATTGCAAGTGCCTCTCGTGCAGCAAGCGGTTCGAGCTCGAGCCGATCATGGAAGCGTTCAAGCGCGACGAAACGTTACCGGTCTGCGACGACTGCGGCGGCCTCGTCAAGACGGCGACGATCTCCTTTGGCCAAGCGATGCCGGAAGAGGAGATGCTGCGTGCGCAGGAAGCCACTCTCGAGGCCGATCTCTTCATCGCGCTCGGCTCCTCGCTCGTTGTGTACCCCGCTGCAGGCTTTCCCCTGATGGCGAAAGAGAACGGCGCCGGACTGGTCATCGTCAACCGCGATCCGACCGAACAGGATCGGTTCGCCGATCTCGTCATCCATGATTCGATCGGCACCGTGATGGGAGCGGCGGTGGGTCTCAACCAGTAGTGGCCGATGATATTCGACGCGACGCGACATCGTTTACCTTGACGGGCACCCGCCGAGTGCCTTAGACAAACCCGACGTGGTGATTTGATCGACCGGATTGCGGCCACGTAAAACAAATCGCTAAAAGGTCGGCCAGCGATGGCCCCGACCTCCGGTCGGGGATTTTTTTTTGCCCCGCCGGAGCGTCAGGACATCGAGCCGCCTAGGTCGATAGGCTGTTCGAACTGGAAGCGGAAACGAGAAATGACTTCAGACCAGCACCGGCCCGGCACCTGGCATCCTGCGACGCACCTCGTTCAAGGCGGCACCGAACGGACCCCGCACCAGGAAACGAGCGAAGCGCTGTTCCTCACCTCCGGCTATGTGTACGAGACCGCCGAAGAGGCCGAAGCGGCTTTCTCGAACAATCTACAACGCTACGTCTACTCGCGTTACGCCAACCCAACCTTATCGATGCTCGAAGAGCGGCTGCGCCTGATCGAGGGCGCGGAAGCGTGCCGCACCACATCGAGCGGCATGGCGGCGGTTTTCGCGGCTCTGGCTTCGCAGCTCGCGGCCGGCGACCGCGTGGTCGCCTCCCGTGCGCTGTTCGGCTCCTGCCTCTACATCGTCAGCGATCTGCTGCCGCGTTTCGGCGTCGAGACGGTGCTGGTGGACGGCACCGACCTCAATCAGTGGGAGGAAGCCCTCTCCACCCGCACGAACTGCGTCTTCCTGGAAACACCTTCCAATCCGGGCCTGGAGATCATCGATCTCGCCGCGGTGTCGGATCTCGCTCATCGCGCCGGAGCCTGTGTCGTCGTGGACAATGTCTTCGCGACACCCCTGTTGCAGCGCCCGATGGAGCTCGGCGCCGACATCGTCGTGTATTCGGCGACGAAGCACATCGACGGGCAGGGCCGATGTCTCGGCGGCGCCATCCTGGGGACGAAGGAGTTCGTTTCCGACAAGCTCACGCCGTTCGTGCGCCACACCGGCCCAGCGATGAGCCCGTTCAACGCCTGGGTGATGCTCAAAGGGTTGGAGACGCTGGACCTGCGTATGGAGCGCCACTGCCGGAATGCGAGCACCGTCGCCCGGTTCCTGGAATCGGCGCAGGGCGTGGGGAAGGTTCTCTTCCCGGGCCTGGAGAGCCACCCGCAATATGCGCTGGCCCGCAAGCAGATGTCCGGTCCGGGCAACATGATCGCGTTCGAGGTCGAGGGCGGGAAGGACGGGGCATTCCGGTTCCTGAACGCGCTCCGTCTCATCCGCATCTCCAACAATCTCGGTGATGCCAAGAGCCTCGTCTGCCATCCGGCGACCACCACCCATCAGCGACTGGCGGAGGAGGAGCGCCGACGTCTCGGCATAACCGACGGTCTCCTCCGACTGTCCGTCGGCCTGGAAGATGCTCGGGATCTCGAGAGCGACATCGCGCGCGCACTCGCCGCGGCAGGGTCGTGAGCCGAACGGCTTCAACGAGGTTGAGGGTCCGGCCGCACCGGCATAAGATCAGCGTCCGGTCCTCGTTCGCACCCCGTGGCCGCTTTGCTAGCTCAGATCTGACCGGCAGGACCTTACCGAAACCATGTACGAGAAAACGACACGCTCGGTGACGGTGACCGTCAGGCCGCAATATCTCGACGATCAGTCCAAACCGGAAGAAGGACACTTCGTCTGGGCCTACCACGTGAAGATCGAGAACCGGAGCGAGCACACGCTGCAACTGCTCACGCGCTACTGGCGCATCGTTGACGGTGCCGGGCGGGCGCAGGAGGTGAAAGGACCGGGAGTGGTCGGCGAGCAGCCGATCCTGCGGCCGAGCGAGAGCTACGAATACAGCAGCGGCTGTCCGCTCTCGACCCCCTCGGGGTTCATGGTCGGCTCGTACCAGATGAGAACAATGGATGGAGACCGCTTCGACGTCGCCATCCCGGCCTTCTCACTGGATTGCCCACACGTCCGCCATTCCGTGCACTAGAGGCATGGCGGACCCTATATTGGCCGAGGAGGACAGCGGCTTGACTGGCTTGCCCGGCGGACCAAATCCGAACTCGGACCCACATCCTGGCGCCGTCGAAGCTCGCCGGCGAAGAAGACTGCACGAAAGGAACGGATTTTGAGCTCGACGACTTCACTCGACCTCAAGCGCGCCCACTCTACCCGGAGCGGCTCGGATCAGGACGAGGCACCGGCACGCCCTTCTCGCGAGGAAGCCGAAGCGGCGGTGCGCACCCTCCTCCGCTGGGCAGGGGACGATCCCGCCCGTGACGGCCTCGTCGACACCCCGTCGCGCGTCGTACGCGCCTGGGAGGAATGGTTCTCAGGCTATCAGGCCGATCCCGAGGAGATGCTCCAGCGCACCTTCGAGGAGGTCGACGGCTACGACGAGATGATCCTGTTGCGGGACATCCGGTTCGAATCCCACTGCGAGCACCACGTCGCGCCGATCATCGGCAAGGCCCATGTGGGCTACATCCCGGAAAGCCGGGTCGTCGGCATCAGCAAGCTGGCGCGGATCGTGGAAGCGTACGGCAAGCGGCTGCAGACGCAGGAACGGATGACGGCCCAGATCGCGAACACGCTGCAGGACGTCCTCAAACCGCGAGGTGTCGCCGTGATCCTCGAGGCGGCGCACGAATGCATGTCGACCCGCGGCGTCTATAAGCCGGAAATCACCACGGTTACGAGCCGGATGCTGGGCGAGTTCCGCGACAATGAGGCGACCCGGCGCGAATTCCTCGCCATTATCGGCAAGCCGCGAGTGGACCTGGGTTGAGCCTGCAGCGACCGGGGTAAGGGGGACCAACCCCCCGGTTCGTCATGAACAACTGCCCTTACGGCGCGGTTGAACGGGCCGAGAGGGCCACGACCAGTCACCTGGCTCCTCTTTATGGGAGTATCGGCCTGTGATCGATCTCAGGCCGATATTCTTTGTGTGTGGACTGCTGCTGACGACGCTGTCGGCCGCGATGCTGGTGCCGGCACTGCTCGACGCTTTGTCGGACTCGTCGGGCTGGCGGGTCTTCCTTGGCTCGGCGGCGGTCACCCTCTTCATCGGAATGACCTTCATCCTGACCAACCGGATCGGCCGCAGTCCGATGTCGGTTCGTCAGGCCTTCCTGCTCACCTCGACGAGCTGGATGGTGATTGCCGTTTTCGGCGCGCTGCCGTTCGCGTTCTCCGACCTCGAGCTCAGCTACACGGATGCCTTTTTCGAGGCGATGTCGGGGATAACCACGACCGGATCCACGGTCATCCTCGGCCTCGACGCCGCACCACCCGGCATATTGATCTGGCGTTCGATGCTGCAGTGGCTGGGCGGGATCGGCTTCATCGTCACGGCGGTCGCGGTTCTGCCGATGTTGCAGGTCGGCGGCATGCAGCTGTTCAGGGCGGAATCCTCGGAGAAATCCGAGAAGGCGATGCCGCGAGTCGCCCAGATCGCTACCGGGATCGCCGTGATCTATCTCGTCTTCACCGCAGCCATAGCCGTCGCCCTGTGGCTCGCCGGCATGACGCCGTTCGATGCGGCAGCTCATGCGATGACCACCATCGCGACCGGGGGGTTCTCGACGCGTGATCTGTCGATCGCCTATTATGACAGCGCGCTCGTGGATGCGATCCTGATCTGCGGCATGGTCGCGGGCGGCATTCCGTTCGTCCTCTACCTCCATGCTGTCCGAGGACGCATTTGGCTCCTCCTCGGCGACTCCCAGGTGCGGTGGTTCCTCACGATCCTTGTGAGCGCCATTTCGGTGCTGACGCTCGCGAATAGCATTCTCAATGAGATACCCCTCCCGACGGCCATTCGCTACAGCGCGTTCAACGCAGTATCCGTCATGACCGGCACCGGCTTTGCGACCTCCGACTTCAGCGGCTGGGGACCCTTCGCGAATGCCGCCTTCTTCTTCCTGATGTTCGTCGGCGGGTGCGCCGGCTCCACGACCTGCGGCGTCAAGGTGTTCCGTTTCCAGATCCTCTTCGCCGCCGCGCGCGTCCAGATCGATCGCCTGATACAGCCGCACGGCGTCTTCATCGCCTACTACAACCGCCGGCCGATAACCGAGCAGCTCATGGACTCGGTGATGGCCTTCTTCTTCATCTACGCCGTCTCTTTCGCGGCTCTGGCGCTCGTGCTTGGCATCATCGGCCTCGACATGATGACGGCGACATCGGGAGCGGCCAGCGCGATCTCGAACGTCGGTCCCGGCCTCGGGCCGGTCATCGGCCCCGCCAGCACCTTCGCTTCCCTGCCCGACCCGGCGAAGTGGGTGCTGAGCTTCGGCATGTTGCTCGGCCGGCTCGAGTTCTTCACCGTTCTGGTGCTGTTCATCCCCGCCTTCTGGCGCGGTTAGAGCATCTCGACCTCCACCGGGAACAGGCCGGCGAGGTCGTCGGTCTCCATCACGTGGTAGGCGCTGAAGCGGTAAGCCGCACCGGCCACGAGCTCCGGCGGCGTGAACGGGAAGGCCAGATTGCCGCTGGTCGAGAGCCGCCCGGGAAAGCCGTGGTGGAGCAGGTACTGCTTGGTCGTCTTGGCGACGGCGAGGGCGCGGTCGAGGGTCGGCGCGATGCACTCGGCCATGACGAAGATCTCGCGCGGCTGCACCTTCGGCGGGTCCGGCCACGGATAGACGCCGTCGATGCCGTAGACCCGGAAGCTGAGTTGGTAATCCGGCACCCCGTCGTCGGTGACGAGCTCGGCCACGACCTGCCGTACCTCCTCGACGTGCGAGCGCACGCCCTCGATGAAGCGCGGGTCGGCGCTGCCGGCGAGCAGCACCGCGCGCTCACCCACCTTCGCCGACCCTTCTAGCTTGACGGTCGGTTGCGCTGCCGGGACCCAGCGCGCGCCGGAGACGCGGGTGCGCCGGTCGTCGACCGCCTCGTAATGCGCCCTGTCCACCTGTGCCGTGCCTTCCGGCTCCACGATCACGTTCGGGTCCGCCTGCTCGTACAGGCTGTGCGCCGCGACCGACATAGGCGTCGCCCGGCGGGCCGGGTTCATGCTCTCCAGCACGAAGCCGTCGCCTTCGAGCACGGCGAGGATCGAATCCCGGCCGCCGGGAAGGCAGCAGAGCGAGGCGCACTCGACGATCTTGGCCATATGCACGACGGGGCCGAGCGGATAGCCGAGCATCTGCGGGATCGCGGCGAAGATGCCCGTGTCGCAGGCGCGGCCGGCGATCACCACGTCCACGTCCTGCTCGAGACAGCGGATGAAAGCCTCCGTCCCCGCCTGGCCGACGAGGTTCGCCGAGGCATCGACTTCCGCCTCCGTCAGATCGGCGATGTTGCCGAGCGGGCGGACCCGGCCGGCCCGGATCGCCCCCTTCACCACATCGCGCGGCATGTCCGAGCGGATGGTGCCGAGGCGGAAGTGCAGTCCCTCCTCCGCTGCGATCTCGCGTACGAAGCCGAGGGTGCGCTTGAGGTGCGGCGCGGCACCCGCCGACCCGGCGGTGCCGATGATGAGCGGGATGTCCCTGCTGCGCGCGGCGAGCAGGAGACGGCGGAGGTCGCGGCGCGTCTGCTCGGCCGCGGTCGCCATGTCTCCCGAGCCGAGGAAGTACGGTCCGATGTCGGTCGAGCCCATGTCGGCGCCGATGAAGTCGGGCTCGCGCGAGAGGCCCTCCTTCAGAGCCGGCTCCGGTACGCCGTAGCCGAGCTGGCCGGAGGCGCCGATCACCTTCAACGCCCTGCCGTTCGCCTTGCCGCCGAAGCGGTCGAGGAGCTTCGAGATCGCGCTCACCACTCGGCCTCCAGCAGCGGCGCGTGCTGCTGCGCGCCGTAGACGTCCCAGTCGCCCGGGCTCCCGGAAGGCAGCTTGCGGTCCATGACGATCTTCACCGCCAGTGCGACCGGGTACGGCATGATCTCGACCGTCTCGGGCGCCACGCCGTAGAGCCCGGCGATGCGGGCGGGCTCCAGCGTCGGGGACTGGACGAAGGCCTGGTAGCCCTTCTCGTCCTCGAACATGATGTCGAAGGTGAGCTTCAGCGGTCCGGCGTTCTTGCTGCGGACCACCCGTGCGAGCTCGGCGAGCTTCATGGCCGCGTCTCCCGGCAGTGGGTGCCGGGAGAAGTCTAGAACAGACGCCGCCCGGAGGCCGAGAGGCTTTCGCTTAACGGCCGCCGATCGGGCCGGATTTCAGAGCGTCTGATGCCGCGCGCGTGCCGCGCGCTCGATCGCCGCCGCGGGCAGCCGGCCGACGGCGAGATGATGCCGCACCATCTCAAGCAGCCGCAGCTCTTCCTGCTTCACGTAGCCATCCGCCGCCGCGACGTCGCACGCGACCGCGTAAGCGGTCTCGCGCAACTTTTCCGGAAGCGCATCCCTGGCCATGCGCAGCACGGTCTCGAGCCCCTCGTCGCTGCCCAGCAGCTCGGCGCAATTGGCGGCGTCCGACGTGAGCCGGTCCTTGTCGTAGTCACGGAAGATCGGCAGGTAGTTGACGATCTCGCCGATCGAGCGCAGCTCGGCGTCGGTCATGTTCCGGTCGGCGCCGGAGACGAGGACCATCACGTAGATGAGGGCGGCGTGGTGATCGATCAGCGACTTCTCGGGCACGATCTTCTCCCTTGCATGAGGCGGCGCCGTTAAACAGGACCGCCCTCCGCCCGTCAAGGAGACATGCCGCCGCAAGCGGGCGACAGGAACGCGCGCGTCTCCGCCACTGCCTCGGAGAGTCCGACGCGGCGGACCTCCACCCCCTCGGGGAAGGCGGTGGCGAGGCGCGACGGCATCATCGGGTCGAGCAGGACGAAGACGCCGGCGTCGTCGGCGCGCCGCAGCAGCCGGCCGTAGGCCTGACGCAGGCGCAGGCGCGTGATCATGTCGTCCCAGGTGCGGGCGCCGAACGCCTTGCGCCGGGCCTTGTGCAGGATGTCGGGCCGCGGCCACGGCACCCGGTCGAAGACGATCAGGCGGAGCGCCCTCCCCGGCACGTCCACCCCGTCGCGAACCGCATCGGTGCCGAGCAGGCACGAATCCGGCTCCGCCCGGAAAATCTCGATCAGGGTCGAGATGTCGAGCCGGTCGACGTGCTGCGCCAGCAACATCAAGCCCGCCTGGTCGAGCGGCCCGGCGATCCGCTCGTGCACCGCACGCAGCCGTGCGATCGCGGTGAAGAGGCCGAGCGCGCCGCCGCCCGAAGCGCGGAACAGCTCGCGGTAGGCGGACGCGACGAGGTCGAGCCGGTCCTTGCGCACGTCGGTCACGACGAAGACGCGGGTGCGCGCCGGATAGTCGAACGGCGACGGCACGGCAGCGCGGATCGCGGGAGCGGCCAGATGCACCGCTCCCGTGCGTGCCTCGGCGGCGGCCCAGTCCCGCTCCGGCTCGCCGGTGCCGTCTCGGAGCGTCGCCGACGTCACCACCACCCCGTGCGCCTGGCTCGCCACCGCGGCGACGAAGGGCTGCGTCGGGTCGATCCAGTGCCGATGCATGCCGACGTCGACTTCGCGGCCCTCCATGCGGTCGACGGCGAACCAGTCGACATATTGTTCCGGCGTCTCGGACCCCAGAGCATCGACCATGGCGCGCCAGCCGCGGAGCTGGACGTCGGCGCGGCGGTAGAGCATGCGGCAGGCCCCCTCGATCCGGACCCGTGTCGCCGTGTCGAGCTCGTCCGCCTCGTCGTCGAGGCGCCGCTCCAGCCGGCGGCGGAGCGCCGTCAGCGGCTCGATAAGGCGGTCGAGCGCGAGCCCCAGCGCCCGCGCCGCCTCCGGCACGCCTTCCACCACCGGATGGACCTCGCACTCGAGCCCGTAGGGGCCGTCCGGCGAGGCGGCGCGCGCCAGCACCTGGCCGCGGACTGCGGCGAGAAAGTCCTCGGCGGCCCCATGCGGCTGGCCGTCCACGACGCGGCTCATCCAGCCCTCGCCCGGCAGCGCCGCCGCGGCGCGTAGCGCCTTGTGCAGCGCCTCGATGCCCGCCTCGTCGCCCTCCACCAGTTCCTCGACACGGCGACGGAGGCCACGCGCCCGGCTGCGCGAGCGCCCTTCCGCGCCCAGCAGCCAGCGGCGCAGATCCGAAGCCTCGGCGCCCGAGAGCAGGCCGGAGAAGGCGGAGTCGGCGGCGTCGAACAGGTGGTGCCCCTCGTCGAAGACGTGGCGCGTCGGCAGGTAGCCATCGTCGATCCCGCCTAATGCCGCCTGCACCATCACCAGCGCGTGGTTGGCGACGACGATCTCGGCCCGGCGCGCGCGGCGCACGCCGCGCTCGATGAAGCACTTCTGGTAGTGCGGGCAGGCGGCGTAGATGCACTCCCCCCGTCGGTCGGTGAGGCCGCGCGTGCGGCCGTAGCCGACGAGGTCGGCGAGCCAGGCCGGGAAGTCGCCGCCGGTCATGTCGCCGTCGCGGGTCGCCGCCGCCCAGCGCGCCATCAGGCCGAGCGCCACGGTGTCCTGCGGGCGCATGCCCACGGCCCGCACCGCCTCCTCCAGATTTAGCAGGCAGAGATAGTTCTCCCGCCCCTTGCGGATCACGACCTTCTGCCGCTTCTCCAGCTCGTCCGGGAACAGGCGGTCGAGCTCGGTATCGATCTGGTGCTGGAGGTTGCGCGTGTAGGTCGAGATCCAGACCGGCGCCTCGTTCCGCTCGGCCCAGAGGCTGGCGGCGGCGATGTAGCCGAGCGTCTTGCCCACACCGGTGCCCGCCTCGGCCACGACGAAGTGCGGCTCCCCTTCCCGCTCGCGCGGCTGGAAGGCCGCCGTGACAGCCGAGGCATAGTCCGCCTGCTGCGGCCGCGCCTCCGAGCCCTCGCCGAGCAGGCTGGCCAGCCGCGCCCGGGTCTCGGCGGCATCGACCGGCCGATTGCCGGGCTGGCCGGCAGGGGCGCTCTCCTGCCAGACCGGCAGCCGCTCCCAGACGGCGAAGGCGCGATGCACCGCCGCGCTCTCCTCCCCGGCCGAGCCGAGCGCCGAAAGCACCGCCGTGCCCCAGGGCCAGCCTGCCGCCGCCATCGCCCAGGCCGTGTCCACCGCCGATCGGTCGAGGAGGTGCGCCCCCTCGGCGAGATCCGAGAGCAGTCGCCGCGCCGCCGCCAGCAGCGCCTCCGCCTCGCCCGTTGCCGTTTCCGGCACCGGCAGCCCGAGTGCGGATGCCAGCCCGCGCGGCGTCGGCAGGCAGAACCGCGCCGGCCGCACGAAGGCGAACAGCTCCAGCAGGTCGAACGCCCGCACCGGCCCGATCCCGAGCCGCCGCGCCGTCGCCGCCCCGTGACAGAGATAGCAGGGCTGCTCCTCCAGC
Source organism: Alphaproteobacteria bacterium (assembly GCA_029268305.1). Classification (GTDB taxonomy): domain Bacteria; phylum Pseudomonadota; class Alphaproteobacteria; order JAJUGE01; family JAJUGE01; genus JAJUGE01. The sequence goes on along the minus strand of JAJUGE010000019.1, from coordinate 24 downwards.
ACCCCCGCGGCCGCCCGATGCCCG
>JAJUGE010000018.1 GCA_029268305.1 Alphaproteobacteria bacterium | reverse complement strand
CGGGCGAGCTAGTTCGTTTCGCCAGATCTATTCTGTCCGACGGTTCGGTTTCCACGTCCGCACAGCATCGATCGCTTCTTACTGGGCTGCTGTCCCGTATCAGCGTTGTTGCCGCGTTTGATCTGATCGGACAGCTTCTGCAGGACGAATCGCGAGAAGACGTCATCCACATCCTGACCTTGATGCCGTTCAACAGCGATGTCTGGGTCGCAATTCGAGAATTAGGACCCGACTTCGAAGATCAGTACTGGCGCCTTGTTAAGGCAGATTGGGCAAAAGAGAAAGAAGATATTGAGTATGCTGTACGGCGCCTTCTTGGTGCAGGCAGATCTCATGCCGCCTTCGCCTTAGCGCGATATCACCTGAAGGCTCTTGATCCGCACCTAATATTCAGGATCCTGGAAAGGATTCCCCTCAGCGAGGAAAAGGACCAATTTAGCAATATCGACGCACACCACACTAAGGAAGCGCTAAGCCTGTTAGATCGGAGCAAGGCTTTTAAGAACGAAGAGATGGTGCGCCTCGAGTTTATTTATCTGGGACTATTTCGGCACGAACCTGGCGGAATTCCGAACATTGAACGTCAGATCGAAAAGAGTCCCGCATTTTTCGCTGAAGCGATTTCCTACCTGTACAAACGAGACGGCGATATAGCCGCGGCTGAAGGATCAACGGACACGGCAAAGCGTGCTGCAGAGAATGCATACTACCTTCTCAAGAAGCTTTCAGTCGTGCCTGGTCACAACGAAAACGGGGACCTATCAGCGGAACGCCTACTCGCGTGGGTTGATGAAGTGCGGAGGCTTTGTACCGAGGCCGGACGGATTGAGGGCTGTGATTACCAGATAGGCGAGTTGTTGTCGCGGGCACCGGCAGATGACACTGGCATATGGCCATGCATGCCAGTGCGGGACGTTCTAGATCAAGTTTTGACCGAGAGAATGGAAAGTGGACTCACCATAGGCATCTACAATTCGCGCGGGGCCCACTGGCGTGGCGAGGGCGGTCAACAGGAACGGGCGCTTGCTGAGAAGTACCAGGCCTGGGCACGCTCCCAAGAGTACACCCATCCGCGGGTAGCGGCGGCGCTCAGAAAGCTTGCCGACACCTACCGGCGTGACGCCGATTGGCAGGATGATGAAGCAGGGATCCGAAAGAGGCTGCAGTACTAACTGGCCTGACCGCCGCACCGGCACGCTCGGTTAATCGCCACCCTCTGTCTGCCCCCGCCATCTCCTCCGGCGACAGCGCCTCGACCATGAGGATGAATTCCACGTTTCGGCAGCGACGGATGATCCGCAGGCGTTTACCGCGGCCAGTAGCCAGCCGTTTCCGCGGGCAGACGACCGGTCGCGGCAGTTGCGGCGGCGGTTGCGTCGGCGCCCGAAACCCTCTGCCACGAGACCGACCGCGGGTCAAGCGGCACGCCGCGGCGGGAGAGCTCTTCCGGGGGGAGAATGTCGAAGCTCGGCAAGATTCTGGTTTCGAGGCAGGCGGCATAGCCCAGCGTCCACAGGCCCGGCGACCGGCCCGCTTCATCGCGACCGTCGAAGAACCCGGCTGGTTCTTCGCCTGCTCACAACCGCGTTCTTCTGTGCGAATCGCCACAGTCTCGGTGCGGCGGGCGCTGCACTCTCCAGGCTGCAACAGCCGGAGACAGGACATGGTCCGCTACGAACTCTTCGAGGCGCTGATGCTCCTCTGCTTCTCGGTCAGCTGGTATTGGTCGATCGCCCGCATGCTGAAAGTTCGTGCTGCCGCCGGCAAGAGCTCGTTCTTCGTGCTGTTGATCTGCACGGGGTACATTTTCGGCATCGCCGCCAAGGTCGCGCTATGGCGGCAGTATGGGGAGCTGAGCCCGCTGGTATGGCTCTATGCCTGGAACCTGGCGGTGACGGCGTTCGATCTCGCGCTCGTGCTCTATTTCACGAACCGGCTGTTCATCCCGGTCCTCCGCCGCTCCGCGTGAGCGGCGCCAACGGGCGGGAGGCCAAGGCTCCCGGCGTTCCGCCGCATTGACGCCCCTTCCCCGGGACCCTACCTTCCGGCCCTCCTGAACGAAATGCGAGCGACAGTACCATGAGCAGCGAGCGCGAGATCGCCCTGAACGCCAGAGCCTGGCCGTTCGAGGAAGCGCGAAAGCTGCTGCAGCGGATCGGCGACCGGATGCCGGAGAAGGGCTACGTGCTGTTCCAGACCGGATACGGCCCCTCCGGCCTGCCGCATATCGGCACGTTCGGCGAGGTCGTGCGCACGACCATGGTACGGAACGCCTTCGCCCGGATCTCGGACGTGCCGGCGAAGCTGTTCGCCTTCTCCGACGACATGGACGGCCTGCGCCGGGTGCCGGACAATATCCCGAACAAGGAAATGGTCGCCCAGCATCTCGGCAAGCCGCTGACCTCGATCCCGGACCCGTTCGGCACACACGAGAGCTTCGGCCACCACAACAACGCGCGGCTGCGCGACTTCCTCGACCGGTTCGGCTTCCAGTACGACTTCCAGAGTGCCACCGAGTGCTATCGCTCGGGCCGGTTCGACGCGGCCCTGCTGCAGGTGCTGGCGCATTACGACGAGGTGAAGAACATTATCCTGCCGACCCTCGGTAACGAGCGGCGCGAGACCTATTCGCCCTTCCTGCCGATCTGCCAGCGCACCGGCCGCGTGCTCCAGGCGCCAGTGGTCGAGACCAATGCCGACGCCGGCACCATCGTCTACCGCGATGAGGACGGCAGCCTCGTCGAGACGCCGGTGACCGGTGGGCGCTGCAAGCTGCAGTGGAAGGCCGACTGGGCGATGCGCTGGTACGCGCTCGACGTCGACTACGAAATGTCGGGCAAGGACCTGATCGATTCGGTGCGCCTCTCGAGCCGCATCTGCCGGACCTTGGGCGGGCGGCCGCCGGAGACCTTCACCTACGAGCTGTTCCTCGACGAGAAGGGCGAGAAGATCTCGAAGTCGAAGGGCAACGGGCTCACGGTCGAGGAGTGGCTGCGCTATGCCCCGGAGGAGAGCCTGTCGCTTTTCATGTTCCAGAAGCCGAGGACGGCGAAGCGGCTCTATTTCGACGTGATCCCGCGCGCGGTCGACGAATACCGCACCTGGGTGGCGAAGGCGGCCGAGCAGCGGGACGACCGGGCCGCGCTGCTGGAGAACCCGGCCTGGCATATCCACGATGGCGCCATTCCGGAGGCGGAGACCGACCTCTCCTATTCGATGCTCCTCAACCTCGCCGCGGTCGCCAACGCGCACGAGCCGGCGGTGCTGTGGGGCTTCATCTCGCGCTATGCGCCGGATGCCACGCCCGCGACCGCGCCCATGCTCGACCGGCTGGTGCGCTATGCCATCAACTACTACCGCGACTTCGTCGAGCCGCAGAAGCAGTACCGCGCGCCGAGCGAGCAGGAGCGCGCGGCGATCGTTGATCTGCGCGAGCGGCTCGCCACGGCCGGCCAGGGCGCGGATGCCGAGGCGCTGCAGAACATCGTCTACGAGGTCGGCAAGGCGCACGGCTTCGCCAACCTCCGCGACTGGTTCAAGGCGCTCTACGAGGTGCTGCTCGGCCAGAGCCAAGGACCGCGCATGGGCTCGTTCATCGCGCTCTACGGCGTCGAGGAGACCATCGGGCTGATCGACCGGGCGCTCGCCGGCGAGGCGGGCGCGACCTGACCGCGGTCGGCTTGCGCCGCGCCGCCGCAGCGGGCACGGTAGCGGCCGGAGGAGCCCTTGGACGAAGCCGCCCAGCGACAGCGCGGGATCGCGCTCATGGTTCTCGGCATGGCGCTGGTGACGGCGGTGGACACGACCGCGAAGCACCTCGGCGCCAGCCTCAGCCCGTTGCAGGTGGTCTGGGGCTACTATCTCGGCATCGTCATGCCGTTCCTCGCCTGGCCGCTCGTGCGCGGTGTTCCGTTGCGCGAGGCGTTCCGGAGCCGCCGGCCCGGGCTGCAGATGGTGCGGGCGATGCTGCTGGTCTTCTCGCTCGGCTGCCTGTTCACGGCACTTCGCTATCTGCCCCTCGCCGAGGCCACGGCGATCAGCTTCGCCGCACCGCTCTTCGTCACCGGGCTCTCGGCGCCGGTGCTGGGCGAGAAGGTCGGGCCGCACCGGTGGGCGGCGGTGGTCTGCGGCCTCGTCGGCGTGTTCGTCATCATCCGTCCGGGCCTCGCCGCCGTGCACTGGGCGGCGGTGCTACCGCTGATCTCCGCTCTCTCTTTCGCGCTCTACCAGCTGCTCACGCGCGTGCTGTCGCAAACGGACGATCTGCTGCCGACGCTGCTCTTCACCGGCCTCGGCGGCGCCTTGCTGACGACGCCGGCGGCGGCCTTCGTCTGGAGCACCCCGAGCGCCGGGCAGTGGTTGACGATGATCCTCATGGGCTTCGGCGGCGCCGGCGCCCATGTCTGCATCGTGCGCGCGTTCTCGCTCAGCCCGGCGTCGCTGCTCGCGCCGTTCAACTATACCCGCCTGCTCTGGGCGATCCTGCTCGGCTTCGTCGTCTTCGGCGACCTGCCGGACGGATTCACCCTGGCCGGCGGCGCGCTCATCGCCGGCAGCGGCATCTACGTGGCCATGCGGGAGCGGCGCCTGGGACGCGTCGCTGTGTCCGCCGCAGCGGCGGGCGGACCGGCCGTGCGGCCCTGAACGACCGGAGTACCACCTAGGCCTAGTCGTAGCCGTAGACGGCCGCCGCCGCCTCGGGGGTGATGCGCCCGTCCTCGAGGTCGCGCAGCACCAGGGCGCGGTCGCGCTCGGCCGGGTTGCCGAAGCCGCCGCCGCCGGAGGTCTCGACGACGATGACGTCACCCTTCCGCACCATTACGTTCGCCGCCGCCGCGACGGGGATCGTCTCGTTGCCGCGGCGGATCAGCGTCGCCGAGGGCCGCGCCTCCAGGCCGCCGTCGAGACCCCAGGGTGCGGAATCCTGGCGGTCGCCATTGCGGCTGAACAGCACATTGTCGCCGGTGATCTCGTAGACGCGGCGGATGCCGAGGCCGCCGCGGTGCCGGCCGGCGCCGCCCGAGTCCGGGATCAGCTCGTAGGAGCGCAGGCGGATGAAGTCGTGATCCATCTCGATCGACTCGACCGGCGTGTTCGCCGTATTCGAGAGGCTCTGCGCGACGACGTCGGCACCGTCGCTGTGCGCGCCGGCGCCATAGCCGCCGGAGACGCTCTCGGTGAACATCTGATAGCCGCGCGGGCCGCGCTGGCTGAAGGTGATGATGTTGGCGCAGTCGTTGCCGGCGGCGGCCACCTTCTCCGGTACCGCCCCGCCGAGAGCGCGCTTCACCGCCGTCACCACCCGATAGATCGAGGTCATGCGCGCGCGGAGCGACTGCGGGTGGATCGGGTTGAGGAGCGAGCCCTTGCGCGCGACCACCTTGATCGGCCGATAGGTGCCGTCGTTGGTCGGCACGTCGGGACCGAGCAGCAGGCCGAAGACGGTCAACACCGCGGACTCGGTCGAGGCGATCGGCGCGTTGATCGGCCAGGTCACCTGATCGTCGGTCTCGCTGAGGTCGACCGTCGCCTCGTCGCCCCGGATGTGCACGCGCGCGCGGACTGTCACCGGCGGGTCGCCGGGCTTCAGGCCGTCGATCACGTCCTCGCCGTAATAGTCCCCGTCCGGGAGGGCGGCGATGGTCTCGCGCATCATGCGCTCGGAGTAGGACTGCAGCTCGCGCATGCACTCGCGCACGAGGGGCAGGCCGTGACGCGCGGCGAGCTCCTGCACCAGCGTGCGCCCGCGCAGCACCGCCGAGAGCTGGGCGTGGAAGTCGCCGATCACGATGTCCGGCAAGCGCACGTTCGCGGCGAGGATCTGCTCGACCGGGCCATCATAGAGGTCGCGCTCGACGTTGATCCGCATCGTCGGCAGCACGATGCCCTCGTGGTAGATCTCGGTCGCGTTGACGTTCGAGCCGGCAACGGCCCCGCCCACCTCGAGATGGTGGCAGATGCTGCCCGTGAAGGCGCAGAGCTCCCCCTCATGGAAGACGGGCAGCAGCAGGATGATGTCGTTCAGGTGCTGGCCGTTCTCGTAGGGATTGTTGGTGATGATCGCCTCTTCGGGCGTGAGCGTCGTGATGTCGTACTTCTGCCGCGCGTAGTCGAAAGCCGCGGCGAGCGAATTCATGTGGACCGGGATCATCTCCGACTGCGCGACGGTTCGCCCGCTCGCATCCGTGAGACAGGTCGAGCAGTCCTTCGCCTCGCGGACGATCGACGAGTGGGCCGAGCGCAGCATGATGTCGCCCATCTCGGCCGCGATCGAGCGAAAGGCGTTGGTGAGGACGTTGAAGTCCGCCGGGTCGATGGTCATCGGGTCCGCTCCTTATGCCTTCCGCTCGAGATGCAGCACGCCGAGCCCGTCGACGCGCGCGGTCCAGCCGGGCGGCACCGGCGTGCTCGTGCTCTCCTCGGTCACGACGATCGGTCCCGGCGCCGAGAATCCGGCCGGCAGCGTCCCGCGGCGGAAGACGCGGTAGGTGGCGCGCCCGCCCGGCAAAACGATGTCGCGGGTGGCGACCGGCTCGGGCTCGCCAGCGGCGAGGCTCTGCGGCGGCAGGGTGGAACGCGGATGCGCGGCGGTGAGGCGCACCGAGATCAGCTCGACCCGGTGCGTCGGGAAACTGTGGCCGTATTGCCGAGCGTGCTGCCGGTGGAACAGCTCGGCGAGATGCGCCGGCCCTTCCCGCTCCAGCTCGTCCGGATCGACGGCGACGCGGAGCTCGTACCCCTGGCCGACATAGCGGGCGTCCACCGTCCAGGAGAGCACGAGCTCGTCCTCGGGATAGCCGAGGCCGCCCAGTTCCTCCGCCGCCTGCCGGCGCAACTGGTCGAAGCGGCCGGCGATATCCTCCGCCTCCAGGTCCTCGACCCGGATCGCACCCTGGGCGAGCACATAGTCGATGCGCACGTCCGAGACGGCGAGACCGAATGCGGAGAAGATGCCCGGGTCGGGCGGCACGACGATGTGGCGCATGCCGACCTCTTCGGCGAGAGCGGCGGCGATCAAGGGGCCGGCGCCGCCGCAGGGGAAGAGGCCGTAGCCGCGGGGGTCGTGACCGCGCCGGACGCTGACGCGACGAAGCGCCTGGGCCATGTTCGAGACGGCGATGCGGTAGACCCGCTCGGCCAGTTGCTCCGCATCGAGGCCGAGCGCGGCGGCGATCGGCTCTGCCGCCTTGCGTGATCGTTCCGGCTGCAGGGCGATGTTGCCGGGAAGCGGCGTCGCCGCGTCGAGCACGCCCATCAGCAGCATCGCATCGGTCAGCGTAAACTGCTCCCCCGACCGGCCGTAGCACGCCGGCCCCGGGTCCGCACCGGCACTTTCGGGGCCGACGCGCAGCATGCCGCCGGCGTCGATCCACGCGATCGAGCCGCCGCCGGCGCCGATCGTGGCTATGTCGGTCATGAGGACGTTGAGCGGCAGCCCGTCGACGCTGAACTCGGCCGTGCCCTTGACGGTGGTGTGCGGTTCGCCGCCGGTAATCAGGCAGACGTCGCAGCTCGTGCCGCCGACATCGATACTGATGACGTCCGGCTTGCCGCAGGCCCGCGCGATGTCGGCGGCGCCGGTGACCGCCGCCGCCGGACCCGACAGGAACATGTTGGCGGCGAGCTGCCTCGCCTTCGCGATCGGAACGACGCCGCCGTTCGACTGCATGATCAGCGGCGTGCCCGGAAACCCGGCGGTCTTCACCCGGTCCTCGAAGCGGGAGAGGTAGCGGTCGACGGTCGGGCGCACGAAGGCGCTGATGACGGTCGTGCTGGTGCGCTCGTACTCCCGGTGCTCGGGGGACACGTCGGACGACAGGCTGACATAGAGGTCCGGGTGCAGGCGCGCGGCCACGTCGGCGATGACGCGCTCGTGCGCCGGGTTGGCGTAGGCGTGCAGCAGGCAGACCGCGACCGATTCCACGCCGAGGCGGTTCGCCAGATGATCGAGCAGACTCGCCACCTCCGCCTCGTCGAGCGGCGTCAGCACCTCGCCCGAGGCGGCGATACGCTCGCTCACCTCGAAGGCCATGCCGCGCCGGATCAGCGGCTCCGGTTTCTGGTAGAACATGTCGTAGACGTGCGTCTTGTCGGCGCGCTGGATGAACAGTACGTCGCGGAACCCGCGCGTGGTGATCAGCGCCGTCTTCGCCCCCTTGCGCTGGATCAGCGCATTGGCGGCGATCGTCGAGCCGTGCAGCAGCTCCTCGACGCCCACGGCGTCGCCACCCGCCTTCTCCAGAATGCCGGTGAACCCGGCTGCCGCGGCCTCGCTCGGATCCGACGGCGTCGAGGGAACCTTGTGGATCGTCCGTCGGCCATCCTTGCCGACGAGGATCAGATCCGTGAACGTGCCGCCGACTTCAATTCCGACGATCAAGGTGCCCTCCTCCGGGTCGCTCGGCTTCGTTGGCTCATATCCGGCTCAGAGGTGCTCTGCGCGGTATTGCGCCCAGTAGGCCTGCCATTCCGGCTTGGCGCCCGACATGCCGTCATAGGCCTCCGTCGCCGTCTTCCATGCCGCCTGCACGGCCTCCGCCCGCTTCAGACGCTCGTCCTGCCAAGACTGATCTTCGGCGCGCCAGGTGCCCGCCTCCTTGAAGAGGCGGATCGCGCCGTCGTGGAAAGGCGCGTCGACGACCGGCCTGCCGGCGACGTCGATCGCCCAGAGATCGGATGTCGCGATCGCCTGACGGTAGTCGTCGAAGGCGAGATGCGCCGCCTTCACGACGTTGTAGACCTCTTCCTCGGGCTGGGCCGCATAGGTCGCCCACACCGGGTAGCGGTACTGCATGACCGGCAGCGGGTTCTCCTCCGACACATTGACGCCCTTGGTCGCGACGGCGGGCTGGGCATAGCCCGCGACCTTCATGAGGCGCCGCCATCCTTCCTCGTTCTCGACGGGGAACGAGAGCCAGCGCATGCCGCGGGCCTGGACGGCGACCTCGCGTGCGAAACCGGAAGTCGGGTTCAGCAGAAACGCGTCGATCTGGCCAGCGGCCATCGAGTCCTTCTGGGCGCCGAACGAGCCGATCTCGACCTTCTGCACGTCGTCCCAGGTGAGCCCGCCGAACGCGAGCAAGGCCTCGACCTTGGCGTTCACCGAAGGATCGCCGGCCACCCAGCCCATCCGTCGGCCCTTCAGGTCGCTCGGCTCCATGATGTCGGTGTCGCCGCCGACGACGATCGTGGTGTCGGTCGGCTTCGCCAGCAACACGCGCAGATCCTGCGGCCCCCAGTCTCGCTCCGCGAAATCGTACATCGCCTCCGAGGCGAAATGAGCCTCGGTGCCGAGGAAGCCGTAAGAGGCCCTTCCGACCTTCACCGGAAGCAGGCGCCCGATCGAGGTGCCGGCGGGCATGATGCGCACCCGCGCGTCGAACTTGCCCGAAAGCGCGTTGGCGATCGCGGAGGCTTCCGCATGGCTGCTGCTACCGAGCTGGTGCGCGGACCAGATCATCGTCTCCGGCAACGTCACGTCATCCGCGGAAACCGCCGCGCCCGAAGAGGCCATCATGGCGACAAGGCCGACCGTCGCCACTTTCAGCACGCACCTCATCCGATTCCTCCTCCGCGGCCGGCCCGTTCGGGCCGAGTTCTTGTTCGCCTGATCTCCTCACGCAGGGTTGGTCATGCCGGGGCGGAGGAGCCTTGAGGGCTTACGCCGGGTCAAGAATGACGGCAGTATCAGGGGCTGACAATAGGCCGCAGCGGCCGAAAACAGCGGGATTCCGGGGGAAAATGAAAGACGTTCCACAACTCGCCGGCGCAAAGCACCAGCCCTATTGGTGGGACGACGCGCCGCGGCCGCCACACGTGGAGACGGCGCTGCCGAAGGAAGTCGACGTGCTGATCGTCGGGTCCGGCTACACCGGACTGTCGGCCGCCCTCACCCTCGCGCGCGCCGACCGGTCCGTGCTCATCTGCGAAGCGAAAGAGGCCGGGCACGGCGCCAGCTCCCGGAACGGCGGGGGGTGCGGCACGATGCCCTACAAGCTGAGTTATGCCGCCACCGAGACGATCTTCGGCGAGCGACGGGCACTCGACCTCTGGCGCGAGGGCAGCGCCAGCGTCGACTATGTCGAGGAGCTGGTGAAGGCGGAGCAGATCGCCTGCAACTTCACCCGCAGCGGCCGCTTCACCGGCGCACACCGGCCGGGCGAGTACGAGAAGGAAGCCCGCCGGCTCGAGATGCTGCGCCGCAAGCTCGGCCATGAGGGCGACATGGTGCCGAAGGCGGAGCAGCACCGCGAGCTCGGCACCGATTATTACCACGGCGGCCGCATCGTCCATCGTGATGCCAGCCTGCATCCGGGCCTCTATCACCAGGGCCTGCTGGACCGGGTGAAAAGCGCCGGCGCCATCGTCGCCGACCGTACCGAAGTGCTCGGCGCCGAGCGAAATGGCGCCGGATTCACGGTTCGCACGCGACGCGGCAATGTGACGGCACGCGACGTGATCGTCGGCACCAACGGCTATACGGGCGGGGCCTTCCCGTTTCTCGAGCGGCGCGTGATCCCGGTGAAGAGCCAGATGATCGCAACCGAACCGCTGGCGCCGGAGCTCATGCAGCGGCTGATGCCGAAGGGCCGGCTGATCAACGACACCAAGCGCACGCGCAACTACTATCGCCCCTCGCCCGACGGCACGCGCATACTGATGGGCGGACGCCCCACCCTCAGGGATGCGCCGATAGAAGTTTCCGCACGGCACCTCCGCGACTTCCTGGTCCGGGTGTTTCCCGAACTGGCGGAAACGCGCATCACCCATGCGTGGGACGGCAATCTCGGCTTCACCTTCGACCAACTCCCGCACATCGGCACCCACGACGGCGTTCACTATGCCTGCGGCTATCTCGGCTCGGGCGTGGCGATGTCGACCTATCTCGGTCACAAGCTCGGACTTCGGGTGCTGGGTTCCCCCGACGCCCACACGGTGCTCGACGACCGGCTGTTCCCGACGATGCCCTTCTACAAGGGCAATCCCTGGTTCCTCTCGACCGTCGCCGCCTATTACCGCTTCCGCGACAAGTTCGGCTGAGCCTTGCCGGCGGGCCGGCGGCGGCTATGCTGCCGTCCGGCAAAATCTGCGACGGGCGAGCGATGGCGTACTGGATCTTCAAGAGCGAGCCGAACAGCTATTCCTGGGACGACCTGGTCCGCGACGGCATCACCGGCTGGGACGGCGTGCGCAACCACCAGGCGTCGAACAACATGAAGGCGATGAAGATCGGCGATCGCGGCTTCTTCTATCATTCCGTGGGCGACCGCGAGATCGTGGGCGTGGTCGAGGTGGTCGAAGAGTATCAGCCGGACCCGACCGACAAGTCCGGCAAGTTCGGCATGGTGAAGGTCAAGCCGGTAAAGCCGGTCGAGACGCCCGTCAGCCTGGCTCAGATCAAGGCCGATCCCGATTTTGCCGATCTGCCGCTCGTTCGCCATTCCCGGCTCTCGGTCTCGCCGGTGCCGCCCGAGGCCTGGAAGAAATTGTGCGAAATGGCCTGGATCGAGGCGTGACGCCGGAACGAGTGTGCGCGGTTTCCGATCTTCCGGACGGCGAGGCCAAAGGCTTCACACTCTCGCGCGACGGCCGCCAGACCCGGATCGTGGTGGTCCGTCAGGGAGACGTGCTTCGGGCGTACCTCAACCGCTGTCCGCACGAGGGAACGCCGCTCGACTGGACTCCGGGCCGCTTTCTCAGCCCGCGCAAGGAATACCTCGTCTGCCAGATCCACGGCGCCCTGTTCGAGATCGAGGACGGCTTCTGCGTCGACGGACCGTGCGCCGGCGACAGCCTCGTTCCGCTGGAAATCAGCGTCCACGAGGATGAAATCTTCGTCCTGACCGGCGACGGAGACGCCTAGCCCCGCCGCGCTTTCGGGTCCCGCCCGTTCGACCTGCAAGGGGCGGCTCCGCATCCTTTTCATCCGCGGACGCGACCATAAATGACCGAACAGCACGACATCGGTTAGTTCCTCTCGGACAGCGAGGAGGAAATGGCTCGTTTCCTTATCGTCCTCGGGATCATTCTCGTCGTGGCGGGGCTGCTCTGGCCGGTTCTCTCGCGCATCGGGATCGGCCGCCTGCCGGGCGACATCGTGATCGAGCGAGAGGGCTTCCGTCTCTACATCCCGATCATGACCTCGCTTCTGATCAGCGCCGTGCTGTCGCTCGTGCTCTGGTTTCTGAACAGATAGCGGCCGGCCGGGCAGCGCCACCGTCCGGCTGTTCCTTCACCCTTCCGCCTTGAACGGCCGGCCGAGGAGAGCACCGATCGCGTCGCCGATGTCTGCGTTCGAGTGCAGCACGGCATCTACGGCGGCGGAGATCGGCATCTCGACCCCGAGTCGCGCGGCGAGCGTGACGACCGACCGGGCCGTATGCACCCCTTCGGCGACGCTGTGCCGCTCGGCCATGATTTCCGTCAACGACCTGCCCTGGCCCAAGGCGATGCCGAGCGAGAAGTTGCGGGACTGACGGGCCGAGCAGGTCAGCATCAGGTCGCCGAGACCGGCTAGTCCCATCAACGTCCGCGGTTCGCCACCGAGAGCAGCCGCCAGCCTGCCGATCTCGGCGAGGCCGCGCGTCACCAGCGCCGCCCGGGCGTTGTCGCCCAGCGCCCGGCCCTCGACGACCCCCGCAGCGATCGCGATCACGTTCTTGACCGCGCCGCCGATCTGCACTCCGACCGTGTCGGCCGTGTGATAGATCCGAAACGTGCGGGACCCGATCGCGGGGGCGAGCCGTCGCGCGAGATCCAGGTCGGTCGACGCGAGCGTCGCGGCCGCCGGCAGGTCCCGCGCGACCTCGATCGCGAAGGTCGGCCCGGAGAGGACGGCGGTCGGCGCCTCTGGCAGGATGTCTCGCAGGACCTCCGTCATGAGAGCTCCGGTGCCCTGCTCCACGCCTTTGGAACAGATCACCATCGGAACCGAGCGCGCGGCCTGAGCGGCAAACCCGCGAACAACCTCCCGAAGATGCTGTGCCGGGGTGACCAGCAGGACCACGTCCGTTCTCCCCAACCCCGCCAGATCGTTGGTAGCCGTGATATCGGGATCGATCACAACGCCGGGCAGATAAGCGGGATTTTCGTGCCGCTCGTTGATGGCCGCGGCAACCGCACTGTCTCTCGCCCAGATGCGGACCTCGTGGCCGGCACGTCGGGCGGCGATGGCGAGGGCCGTTCCCCAGGCGCCGGCTCCGACCACCCCGACGGTGGTCATCGTGGACCTGTCGCGATCACGGTCACCAGCCGCCCCGCTTCCGAAATGCGCACGCGCGACCGCGAGGTATGGTCATGCCACTCCGTCCACCATTGCCAGACTTTGCGCCCGCGCAGCCCCTGCCTCCGGATCGAGCGGCCAGCGCGGCCGCGGCGCGAAATCGAGCGCGTCCGAAAGTCCAAGGCGCAGCCGCTCGATGCCCGCCCAGGCGACCATCGCGGCATTGTCGGTACAGAGGCGCAGCGGCGGAGCGATCAACTCCATTCCGGCCGAGGCGGCCGCCTCGCCGAGCCGCTGGCGGAGATGGCGATTGGCAGCGACGCCTCCCGCGACAACCAGCGTGGCCCCTCCCCAGCCGGCGCGAAACCGCTCCATGGCGTTCAGACAACGGTCGGCGAGGATATCGCCCACCGCGACCTGAAACGAAGCCGCCATGTCGGCGAGCGTCCGGTCATCTATCGGCCCGGGCGGCAACCGCTCGATATGACGCCGCACGGCGGTTTTCAGGCCGGAGAAGGAGAAGTCGCAGCCCGGCCGGCCGACCATCGGCCTCGGAAGCGGGAATCGAGCGGGGTCTCCCCGATCCGCCGCCTTCTCGACTGCGGGCCCGCCCGGATAGCCCAGCCCCAGCATCTTCGCCGTCTTGTCGAACGCTTCGCCGACCGCATCGTCGATCGTCGTGCCGAGGCGCCGGTACCGGCCGATGCCCTCGACGGCGAGGAGCTGGCAATGGCCGCCGGAGACCAGCAGCAGCAAATAGGGGAAGGAGGCGTCGTCGGTCAGCCGCGCCGTGAGCGCGTGTCCCTCGAGGTGGTTGACCGCCAGGAACGGGAGATCGTGCGCCAGCGCGATCGCCTTCGCGGTCATGACACCAACGATGACGCCGCCGATCAGTCCCGGGCCCCCAGTGGCGGCGACGCCGTCGAGGTCGGCGAAACCGAGGCCCGCCTGTTGCATCGCCCGCCGGATCATGTCGTCGAGATGGACGAGATGGGCACGCGCCGCGATCTCCGGCACCACACCGCCATAGGGTCGATGCTCGCTCAATTGCGAGAACAGCGCCTCGCCCAGCACCGCACGATCGGCGCGGACCACCGCCGCTGCGGTCTCGTCACAGCTCGTTTCGATCCCGAGAACGATCATCCCCGACTTTGCGCTCTGCGTTCGCATGTCCGCTAGGTAACCCCGATCGCCGACGGTTGCCAGCATGGCGGAACATTTTGCGCTCCCCGCCGGGACGGGCTACACAAACGGCCATGCTCGACTCTGGTCCCATCCGCATCGGCACGCGCGGCAGCCCCCTCGCCTTGGCACAGGCAGAGGAGACGCGCAAGCGCCTCATAGCGGCACACCCGTCCCTCGGGGAGCCGGGTCGGCTGGAGATCGTGCCGATCACCACCAGTGGCGACAAGGACCAGAAGCGCCGCCTGTCGGAGATCGGCGGCAAGGGCCTCTTCACTAAGGAGCTCGAACAGGCGCTCGCCGATCGGCGCATCGACGTCGCGGTGCACTCGATGAAGGATGTCGAGACCTGGCTCGACGAGCAGTTCACGATTGCAGCCATCCTGCCGCGCGAGGATCCGCGCGACGTCTTCCTCGGGCGTGAGGTGGATCGACTGGCGGACCTGCCGCCCGGCAGCGTTGTCGGCACCGCATCGCTCCGCCGGCAGGCACAGGTGCTGCACCGCCGCCCCGACCTGGAGGTCAAGCTGTTTCGCGGGAACGTGCATACCCGTCTCCGCAAACTCGAAGCAGGCGAGGCTGACGCCACTCTGCTCGCTCTCGCCGGTTTGAAGCGCTCGGGGCTGGAACACATCGCCTGCTCGATCCTCGAGCCTTCCGAGATGTTGCCGGCGGTGGCACAAGGAGCGATCGGGCTGGAATGCCGACGCGAAGACGAGTCGCTGCTGGAACTTTTCCAGGCGGTGAACGATCCGGAGAGCGCGATCACGGTCGCGGCCGAGCGGGCCATGCTGGCCGCTCTCGACGGCTCCTGCCGCACCCCGATCGGTGGCTTAGCTCGACTCGAGGGCGGCGAACTGACGTTGAGGGCCCTGCTGGCCCGACCGGACGGCAGCGCGATCTGGGAGACCGAGCGGCGCGGCCGACCCGAAGATGCGGTCGCGCTCGGAACGGACGCGGGGGCGCAGCTTCGGCGCGAGGCCGAGCAGGAATTGTTCGAATGAGCGCGGCGGCCGTCGCGACGATGAAGGGGGTGTGATGCGGGCACTGGTGACCCGACCGCGTGAGAATGCGGGTTCCATCGCAAAAATTCTGGCCGAGCGGGACATAGAGGTCCTGCTCGAGCCGTTGCTCGACATCCGGCCGATCGAGCACAAGCCGATCGACCTGGATGGGGTCCAGGCGATCCTTGTGACGAGCCCGGCGGGAGCGCGTGCGCTCGCCGATGCCGTGTCTCGCAGAGATCTGCCGGTCTATGCCGTCGGTGACGCGACGGCCGACATCCTCCGCGACAACGGCTTCGAAAAGGTCGAGAGCGCCCGCGGCGACGGGGAGGCGCTCGCCACGCTCGTCCTGGAACGGCTCAGTCCGAAGGATGGTCCCCTCCTCTACGCCTCCGGACGGACCGTGGCGGTCGATCTGACCGAGCGGCTCGGCACCGCAGGTTTCGAGGTGCGGCGCGTCGAGCTCTATGCCGCGAGGCCTGCCGCGGCGTTGTCCGACGTCACCGTGAACGCGCTCCGCGAGGATCGGCTCGATTTCGCGCTCTTTTTCTCCCCCCGGACGGCCCAGACCTTCACACGTCTGGTTCAGGAAGCGGGGGTCGCGGAGCACTGCGCCCGCATTCGCGCGTTCTGCCTGAGCCAAAACGTGGCCGACTCTATCAAGGAAGTGTCCTGGGCCGGCGTCGAGGTCGCGGAGAAGCCCGAGCAGATGGCGCTGGTCGACCGGATCGACGCCCACATCTCGAGCCTGACCGAGAAACCGGCCGAAGCGGAGGAAGCACCCTCGACTGCGGAACCGGCACCACGGCCGACGCCGCCCGCGGCACCGCCACCTCGGCCCGCGAGCCGGATACCGGCCTTCGCCGCCATCGCCCTTGCAGCCCTCGCCATAATTGCAGTCGCGCTGCTCTGGCAGAACCAGCAGGATCTGGAATCGCGCCTCGCGGCCGCGAGCGCACCGGCCTCCCAGGCTCTCGCCGACCTCCGTCAGCGGACAGATGACATGGCGGGCACAATCGGTCGGCTCGAATCGCGGATCGAGCAGGCGGCCAGCAACGATTCACAGGCGATCGAGAGCAGGCTCGCCGAGTTGGAATCGTCTGTCGAGGCACAGGCGAAGAAGTTCGAAGAGGGTCTGCAGGCCCTGCGGTCGGAGACAGCAACGGCGCTACAGCAACTCTCGGAGAATCAGGCCGTCACGGACAGCCTGCAGGCTATCAATCAGCGGGTGGACGAGCTGGCGGGACGGCTCGACGAAAGCGCGCGAACCGTCGGCGAGGAGATCGAGACTCTGCGCGCCGCCGTGGCTCAGGCGCAGAAGACCGCCGACGAGGCTGCCGGCACGACATCCGCTGCCGCCCTGCTGGCACTCGGCCAGGTCGAGGCAGCCGTGGAGGCCGGTCGTCCCTTCGCGGAGCCGCTTTCGAAGCTGCGCCGTCTGGTGGACGAGTTGCCGGGCGGTGACGATGCGCTCGCGGGATGGTCGCAGAGCGCGGAAGCGGGAATTCCGACGCTGCCGGTTCTGAAAGAACGATTCGAGGAGCTGGTGGTCGAGGCGGGAAGCCAGATCGAGTCGGGCACCGGGCCGGCCTGGCTCGCAGAGGCCATGGAGCGCGCGGCCTCGATCGTCAGCATCCGTCGGGTCGGCGAGGACGTCGAGGGTGATTCTCCCGACGCGGTTCTCGCCCGAGCCGAGGCGGCGCTCGACCGCGGCGATCTCCGGCTCGCTGTGGAGGAAGTCGAAACCCTGCAGGGCAAGCCTGCGGAACTGTTTGCCGGGTGGCTGGAGGATGCGCGGGCGCGGCTCGCGGCGACGGAGGGGCTGGTCCGGTTGGAGAATCTGGTGATCACGGCTGCCGGGGGGCGCGGCTGATGCTTCGCGCGGTATTGATCCTCGTCCAGATCGCGATCGTCGTCGCGATCGCCGTCTGGCTCGCCGACAACCCCGGCGCGGTCCACATCGAATGGCAGGACCGCATCATCGACACGTCGGTCGGCGTTCTCCTCGCCGCCGTGGCGCTGATCGTCGTGCTGGCTGTCGGTCTCTATCAGGTATTGAGGTCGGTACGGCGCGCACCCCGTGCGTGGGCGGAGCGTCGTCGTGGACGCAGACGGGAACGCGGCTACCGTGCGCTTACTCTCGGCATGGTCGCCGTCGCCGCGGGCGATGCCGAGGAGGCGCGGCGGCAGCAACGCCGTGCCGAGGTGCTGCTGGACGAGCCGCCGCTCAACCTGCTGCTCTCGGCCCAGACATCGCAGCTCGAAGGCGACCACGAGGCCGCGCGCAAGTACTTCACGGCCATGCTCGATCGGCCGGAGACCGCCTTCCTCGGCCAGCGGGGCCTGCTCATGCAGGCGCGCCGCGACAACGACCACGCCCGTGCGCTCCAGATCGCCGAGCAGGCGAACCGACAGCGTCCGGGAACGCCGTGGGTGCTCGAGGCGCTGTTCGACCTTCAGGTCCGTAACGCCAACTGGTCGGACGCCGAGCTGACGCTGGAATCGATGCGCCGCCACCGCCTGATCGAGAAGCCGGAGATGAAGCGCCGCCAGGCGGTGCTCCGGATCGAACGAAGCCGCGCCGAAGCCGCACGCGGCAACCGCGAGAAGGCGCTTCAGCTCGCGCAGGAAGCGCAGAAGCTAGATCCCGCACTCGTTCCGGCGGCGGTCGACCTGATCCACCTCTCCCGGGAAGCCGGCAACCAGCGCCGCGCGGAGCGGGTCGCCGATCTTTCGTGGCGCCGAGGCCCGCATCCGGCGGTGGCGCGCGCGGTTGCGGACATCCACGCCGATCTCACGCCGCTTGAACGTTACCGACGCTTCCAGAAGCTGGCCAAATCGGCGCCGGATCACCCCGAGACCAGGCTGATGCTGGCGGAGGCGGCGATCGAGGCCGAGCTTTGGGGCGAAGCCCGCAGCCAACTCGCCCCCTTGCTCGGAACGAACCCGTCCGCCCGCGCCTGCCGCCTCATGGCGGAGATCGAGACCGGCGAGCACGGCGACGCAGCGGCCGCCCGCTCCTGGCTCACCCGCGCGTCGGAGGCGGAGCCGGATCCGGTCTGGCTCTGCACCGAATGCGGCTCGGCGGCGGCGGAGTGGAGCGCGCTCTGTCACTCCTGCGGCTCGTTCGACACGCTCCGGTGGCGAGTGCCGGAACATGTCCCGCCCCTCACGCTCCGTCCGCCGGTGCTTCTCCACGAGACCCCGGCTATATCGACCGTCGAGGATGCGGCCGCGGAAGGCGAGCCTCCGCCACAAGGCCCGTCAGAGCCGGAATCGGTTGGGGAGGATGCGCCTCCCGCCCGCGGCTGAATTTGACCCCTGAGGTAATGGACCCGACGCGTGATCGGCGTATCGTGCCGCCGCTGTCGCGCGTGACTTCCGTCGACCAACTTCCGAGGACCAGATGACCACCAACTACAACAACTTCATCGAAGCTCTCGGCATCCGGTTCATCGAGGTTGCCAAGGACCGGATCGTCGCCGAGATGGATGCGCGCCAGGAGCACACCAACGGCTCGGACGTGGTTCATGGTGGAGTCTACATGGCGTTCGCCGACACGCTCGGGGCACGGGGCGCCATCGAGAATCTCCCGGAGGGAGCGCGGACCAGTACGCTGGAATCGAAGACCAACTTCCTCCGCGGCACGCAGCCGGGGAAGCTGCGGGGCGTGTCGACGCCGGTGCACCTCGGTCGCACGACCATGGTCTGGACGACGGAGATCACCAACGAAGCGGGGAAGAAGCTCGCCGTCGTCACTCAGACCCAGATCGTGCTTCCCGGCGTGGCGAAGCATCAGCAGGCACTGAAGAACGAGGGCTGACGAGGTTGTGCCGCTCTGCCTCTACGGCTCAGGCCTGGATTTCCCGCGCCCTGATCTCGTAACGGAAGCGGTCGGGCTCCAGCGGGTCCAGCATGCCTGCGGCAGTCTCCGCTTGCGGGTACATGAGGAAGCCGAGTGGTGGAGCGGACGAGCCCGGCAGCTTCACGTCGTGGGCCGTGTTGTAGGGTAGCCAGTTCGTCTCCCATGCGCCGAACAGCGCCCGGCGCACCGCCTGCACTTTCGGATCGTCGGCAGGCAGGCCGCCGGGAGGCTCTTCCAGCATCACCTTCCGGACGTCGGCGGGGTCGACGGGCACCCAGCCCCAGCCGGAGATGAAGACCTCGGCCCGGCAGTGCTGGGCCTTGGTGATCGTCTCGGAGTTGGCGCCGAGGCTATTGTAGCCGAACTGCGACGGCCCCACGCGGATGCCGTACACGTCCCGCGCCGGCAGACCCGCGGCACGGGCAAGGCCGACGTAGAGTGCATTGAGGTCGGCGCATTTGCCGCCGAGGTCGCCGACATGCAGCATCGAAGCGACGTCCCCCAGTCCGCAGCCCCGGACCGAAGGCTCGCGGAAGGTGTTCTCGACCACCCAGTCGTATATGCGGCGCGCCTTCTCGAGATCAGACCCGGCACCCGCCACTATCCGATCGGCGGTCTCCTTGACGATGCCGTCGGTCGGGATGAGCTCGGTCGCGGCGGTATAATGCCGAACCTCCTCCGCGGAGAGAGGTGCTGCATCGCCGGGTTTGGAAAAGTCCGTCGCACGGTCGCGCGTGGCGAAGCGACTGACGGTTTCGAGGACGGGCTCTTCGCCCGCCGACCATGATGCCGCCAGCATTTCGGCCCCGTAGCGCGGATCCTTCGCGAGCGAGAATTCACCATTGCCGGACCAACGGTTCTCCAGCGGACGGAACCAGTCGGACTCTTCCGTGTGCGGCAACGGCACCCATGCCCGGGCCGGTGTGCTGTCGTTCGGGATGACGATCCGCGTCGTCACCTCGAACGTGCGCCAGGCCGAAGGCCGCGGTGCGAATGCCGGTGCCGCGACGACCAAGCGAGGCAGAAACGACAGAGCGGGCATGGCCAATCCGGCACCCAGCAATTCGCGTCTGCGCACCTTCATCCCTTCCCTCCAGCGCTCGTCTTCTTCATCGCCGGAACGAACCCGGCCGACGCGAACGGTATCCGGGCCGGCAACTCGGCGCAATGCGCAACGCTGCTGGTCCGGCGGCCCCGGGTTCGCCAGAATGCCGGGAAGAATTATAGCCGGGAGGAACGGGTATGAAGTTCGGGCTGAGCGCCAACAAGATCGACGAAATCGGGATCGTCACCCATGCCGAGAACCTCGGCTACGACTTCTGCTGGGTGACGGACAGCCCGATGCTGCGCTCGGAGCCGTTCGCCGTGCTGGCCCTGGCGGCGCAGCAGACGCGGACGATCCGGCTCGGCATGGGCGTCGCAGTTCCCGGCCTGCGACTCGCGCCGGTCGCCGCGAACGGCATGGCAACGATCAACCGCCTCGCTCCCGGGCGATGCTTCATGGGGCTCGGCACCGGCAACACGGCGATGCGCACCCTCGGCCACAAGCCTGCGACCGTGAAGGCGTTCGCCGAATACATCCGCGTCGTGCGGGCCCTGTTGCGGGGCGAGGAGGTCGAGTTCACCCACAAGGGCGTCACCCATCCGATCCGCTTCGAGAACCTGCATTACCGGTATGTCGACGTGGAGCACCCGGTGCCGATCCATGTCGGCGGCTTCGGGCCGCGAGCGCAGGCGCTGGCGGGAGAACTCGGCGACGGCCTGATTACCAGCATCCCCCGCGGCGGGCGCATTCCCGCCGCTCTCGCCAACGTGCGGCGCGGAGCAGAAGCGGCGGGGCGGTCGCTCGACGGCTTCGAGACCTTCGCGCTCGTAAACCTGCTGATGCTGGCGCCGGGCGAGACCCTCGAGTCGGAGCGCGCCAAGGCCGTGGCGGGCCCTGCAGTGATGACCAATGTCCATTTCGTGGCCGAGCGCTACCGCGAATCCGGTGCCGAGCCGCCCGACTACGTCCTGCCGATCTGGGAGGAGTACCTCGACTTCCTGAAGAAGCGGGATTCCGAACGGCGCCACCAGCAGATGCACGGCAGCCATTACAGCCATCTGGACCCGGACGAGGCGCGCTTCGTGACGCCGGAGATGATTCGCCGCTTCTGCATCGCCGGCCAGCCCGAGGAGATCGTCGACCAGATCCGCGAGCTGGAGCGCGAGGGTCTGACCGGCATGAGCTTTATCCCGCCATTCGATCAGCAATATCGAATGATCGAGGACTTCGCACGCAAGGTGATGGCGCGGCTGTGACCGGCCGGAACGCACGAAGACGGAGGAACGCATGAGGACCGATGAACTTGCCGCCGCCACCCTCTCGATGCGCCCGTTGGAAACCTGACGTGCGGCCGCGACCCGAGCGCCGCGATGCTGGCCGCAACCCGATAAAGCGCGGGATTGTCGTCCTGCTGCTGTTGCTGCTCACGGCGACCATGGAGCCGGCGCCCGTAGCCGCAGCCGAAGATGCTGCCCCCAGTGACCGGCAGACCGAAGAAGGCTCGTCCGGGCTCATAGCCGACACCGAGACGCGGCACGTTCTGACGTCCGGCGGCCGGGAGCTGGAGTACGTCGCGAGGGCGGGCACCCTCACCATCCCGGAGGCGGGCGAGGAAGGTGCGCGTGGCCGCATGTTCTACGTGGCCTACACCACGGAGGCAGCGGCGGCGGAACGGCCGATCACCTTCGTCTTCAATGGCGGTCCGGGCGCTGCCGCGGCCTACCTGCACCTCGGCGCGATGGGGCCGCGCCGCATAGAGTTCGGCGAAGGCGGCCGCATCGCGCCCGATCCGGGGCCGCTGGTGGACAACGACGAAACCTGGCTCACCTTCACGGATCTCGTCTTCATCGACCCGATCGGCACGGGCTACAGCCGGAGCATCGGCCCCGAAGACGAGAAGCGCGAGCAGACGTCAAAGAGCGACGCCTCCGCGTTCTGGGAGACGGAAAAGGATCTCGATACGCTCGGCGCCTTCATCCGCCTCTATCTCTCCCGCAACGAGCGCTGGCTCTCGCCGACCGTTCTCGCCGGGGAAAGTTATGGCGGCTTCCGCGTCGCCGCACTCGCCGACCGGCTGCATTCCGACTTCGGAATATCCGTCGAAGGCATCGTCATGATCTCGCCTGCGCTCGAGCTCGGCCTGCTATCGAGCGACCGGTTCCGCCTCCTCCCCTGGATTACGCGTGTGCCGTCCTTCGCGGCCGCCGCACATCACCATGGCCGGGCGGGACCGAAGCATGGGGGCGAGGCGGATCGCCAACCCTTCCTGGAAGAGGTCGAGCGCTTCACGATCCGTGACCTGCTGCCCGGGCTGGCGGAAGGCCGCTCGCTGGCCGAGTCGGAGCGGTCGGCCCTCCTCGGCCGCCTCGCCGGCTTCGTCGGTCTGCCGCCCGAGCTCGTCGTGCGACACGAAGGCAAGTTGTCGTTGGAAACGTTCGCCGGTCGCTTGCTGAGGGACGAAAGCCGGATCGTGAGCCTGTACGACGCGTCGATCAGCTATCCGGCGCCCCACGGCGACCGCTACCGGGACCCGCGCCTGTCCCGCATCAGCGCGGCCATCGTGGCCGGCTTCAATCACTATGTCCGTGCCGACCTCGGCATCGAGACGGACCTGCCGTACGAGATCCTGAACCGCCGGGTGAACCAGGGTTGGCAGTGGCGCGACGGTTCGAGCCGCAGCGGACCTCCGGGGGCAACCGACAATCTGGAAAACGCCTTCAAGCAGAACGACGACCTGCGGGCCCTGCTGGTCCACGGCCTCTACGATCTGGTGACGCCCTACTACGCCTCGACCTATCTCCTGAACCAGCTCGACCTGCCCCCGGCGCTGCGGGAGCGGATCGCGGTCCGCCGCTACGAGGGAGGGCACATGTTCTACAGTCGGGATGGTTCCCGACGGGCGTTCAGGGACGATGGCATGAGGCTGTATGGGGAGCTGAAGCGCGGCGATCGGTGAATCAGCGCTCCATGGCGAGTGTCGATCGCGGGCGATATTCGCGAGCGGCTGCCTGCCTTTCCCGGCTCCGCCGTCGGCGCTAATCTGAGGACGGGCGTGCTCCGCGCAACGACGCCCGGCCCGGTTTTCCCGGAGGGACCATGTCGAACCCCCGCATCCCATACGCGATGTCCACCGAGCGCCGGCCGCTGGCGCCGCTCCGGGGCAAGCCCCTGATGGTGCACGTCGTGGTCAATGTCGAATACTGGCCGTTCGACCAGGCGATGCCCCGGGCCGCCCTGCCCGCTCCGCACGGCAAGTCGCCGATTCCCGACGTAGGCAACTTCTCGTGGGTGGAATATGGCATGCGCGCCGGCATGCCTCGGCTCCTGCAGATCATCGGCGAACGCGGCTTCAGGGCGACCACTTTCATGAACGCCGCCTGTGCCGACGTCTATCCGAGCTGCGCCGAGGCGATGCTGGCCGCGGACTGGGAATTCGTCGGACACGGCTGGGTGCAGCGCTCCTTGCAGTTCGAAGAGGATGAGGCGGCCGTCATTCACCGCAGTCTCGAGCGCCTCGAGCGCCTTACCGGCCGGAAGACGCGTGGCTGGTTCGGCCCCGGCGCTGGCGAGAGTTTCGATACCCCGGACATACTCAAGGCCGCGGGGATCGAATGGCTGGCCGACTGGTTCGTCGACGACCTGCCCTGCTGGATGCGGACGAAGCACGGCCCGATGATCGCGATGCCGTACACGCTCGAGCTGAACGATGTGCCGCTCTATGCCATTCAGCAGCAGACCTCCGAGGAGATGCTCCGGCGGCTCGAAATGACGCTCCGGGTGCTCGAAGGCGAGCTGGCGAGCCAGCCGAGGGTGCTCACGATCGCGCTCCACCCGCATATCATGGGCGTGCCGCACCGCGCCGACATCCTCGCGCGGTGTCTGGACCTGCTGCTCGCGCGCGAAGACACCGTCTTCGTCACCGGAAGCGAGATCGCGGACTGGTTCGTCGCGGAGGATGGGACGGACGGCGCCCTGCTCGGGGAAAGCTGATCCTCAGCGCTGGGTCATCTGCCGTGGGAGATAGGTGGCGAGCTCCGGCACGAGGACCAGCAACCCGACCATCAGCACCATCACCAGGAAGAACGGCACCGCTGCCCTTGCCAGGTACAGCAGGTCACGGTCGGTCAGCGATTGCAGTACGAACAAGTTCAGGCCCACCGGCGGCGTGATCTGCGACATTTCGACCACGACGACGATGTAGATCCCGAACCAGATCAGGTCGATCCCCGCTTGTTCGACCATCGGCATGATGACGGCAGCCGTGAGAACCACGATGGAAATGCCGTCGAGAAAGCAGCCGAGCACAATGAAGAAGAGGGTCAGCGCCACCAGCAGCATCGCCGGCGACAATTCCATCGCGCCGATCCATTGCGCGAGGTTGCGCGGGATGCCGGTGAACCCCATCGCCACCGAAAGAAAAGCCGCTCCGGCGAGAATGAAGGCGACCATGCAGGAAGTGCGGGTGGCGCCGAGCAAGCTTTCCCGGAAACTTTCCCAAGTTAGCGAACCGGTCACCGCCGACAGGATCAAGGCTCCCGCCACGCCCACGGCCGCCGCTTCCGTGGCGGTCGCGATGCCCACATAGATCGATCCGATCACGCAGACGATCAGCAGGACGATCGGGATGAGCCTGCCAGCCGCGCGAACCCTCTCCGCCAGAGTCATGCGCGGTTCCGGCGGCGGCACCTTCGATGGGTTTGCCAGCGACCAGACTACGATGGTCCCCATGAACAGGACGATGAGCAACAGGCCGGGTATCACGCCGGCGATGAAGAGGCGGCTGATCGAAACATCCGCGGCGACCCCGTAGACGATCAGAATGATCGAGGGCGGGATCAGAAGCCCCAGCGTCGCCGATCCGGCCAGCGTGCCGAGCGTCATCCGCTCGTCGTAGCCGCGCTTCGCTAGCTCGGGGATTGTGATCCGGCCAATCGTGGCCGTCGTGGCGGCCGAAGATCCGGAGACGGCGGCAAAAATGCCGCACCCGAGCACGTTCACATGCATGAGCCGGCCGGGGATTCGTCTCATCCAGGGTGCCAGCCCCTCGAACATGTCCTCCGCGAGGCGGGTCCGGAACAGGATCTCTCCCATCCAGATGAACAGGGGCAGCGCGGTCAGGGCCCAGGACCAGGACTGTCCCCAGCTCGTCGTCGCCATGATCGAGCCTGCGGGGGAAGAGGAGAACGCCATGATCGCGAGGAGCCCGACCACGAACAGCGAGATCCCGACCCAGACTCCCATCGCGAGCAGCACCAGCAAGGAAAGACCGAGCAGAGCCCCGAGGAAGCCGGCGTCCATGTCAGATGTCCCGTGAGTCGGAGAACGGTCGGTCGTCGGACGCAGCCGCGACCATGTAGGACGGATCCCTGCCCTGGAGGAGCCGTACGGCATCGACCATGAACGCCAGGCTCAAGAGAGCGATGCCTACCAGCATGCCCGTTTGCGGAATCCAGAGCGGGATCGGGACCAGGCCCTGGGTCACGTCGCCGAACGTCATCGAGAAATAGACCATCTCCGCGACGTAGTAGGTCAGGTAGAGGCTGAGTCCGAGCCCGATCGCGACGCAGACGATCTCCGCAACCCGACGCCTGACCGGCGGCAGTCGATCCAGGATCAGTGTGACGCGGATGTGGCTGCTGTGCCGGAGCGCGTAGCCGAGCGCCAGAAACGAGGACGCCGACAGACAATAGCCGGCGAACTCGTCAGCGGACGGAACGACGGTGCCGAGCAAACGCGCCACGATCTGCGCCAGAACGAGCACGCAGATGCCGACCAGAAACGCCGCGGCGAGGGCGCCGCAGGCGCTGAACAGGCGGTCGAGCGCTCGTTCCACTGGCAGACGCCCGCCCTGCTCTATGCCCTACTTGCGGTATTCCTGCAGCAGCGCCGCCCCGTCTTCGCCCGCACTCTTCTCCCAGTCGGCGGCCATGGCCATGCCGATCTCGCGGAGCTGTTCGCGCAGCTCGGCCGAGCCCTCCTCGACCGTGATGCCGCCGTCGGTCAGCTCCTGAAGGCTGCTCGCGGTGACCTCTTCGCTCATCTGCCAGCCACGTTCCTCGGCGGCCACGGCGGCTTTCTCCAGCGCCTCCCGCTCGGCGTCTGAGAGCTGCCGCCAGGCGCGCTCGCTCACGAACACCATGTTCTTCGGCATCCAGGCATTGATGTCGTAGAAGTACTTCGCGAAGTCCCACGCCTTGGTGCGTGCACCGGTAGCGGCGGAGGTCACCATCGCGTCGACGATGCCGGCGGAAAAGGCCTGCGGAATCTCCACCGCCTCGACGATGGTCGGCACCGCGCCCATCCGCTCCGCCATCGAGGCCGTCACGGCATTGTACGTGCGGAACTTGAGCCCCTTCAGGTCGTCGAGCGACTCGATCGGCTTCTTCGAGTAGAAGCCCTGGCCCGGCCATGGCACGGCGTAGAGTAACCGCAGGCCCTGCTTCTCCATGCGTTGCTCGACATATGGCCGCTGTGCTTCCCACAGCTTCTTCGCCTCGTCATAGCTGGTCGCGAGGAACGGCACAGCGTCCACGCCGAAGATCGGGTCCTCGTTCAGCAGGTTCGCGATCATCATCTCGGCGATCGGGACTTGCCCGGTCTGCACCGCCCGCTTGATCTCGGGGTGCTTGAAGAGGGACTGGCCGCTGTGGACATTGATCTTGAGCTCCGATCCGGTGAGCTGCTCCACCTCCTCCACGAACATGTGGATGTTCTTCGTGTGGAACTCGGCCTCGGGATACGGCGTGGGCATCTCCCACGTCGTCTGCGCTGCCGCGGACCAGGACATCAGGCCAACGGTCGCCACGGCCGCAATCTGTCTTGCGAAAGTCATCGGAGCCTCCCCATCTGCGCGAATACCGCCTCTCGTTCCGGAGACAGCATAACGTACAAGTCCCGTGCCAACAGCCCCGCGCCGACACTTGTTCGGAAGCAGGGTCGGTTCAGGTCTTCAGCCGGTATCCCGTCCGGAAGATCCGGGCGACGATGACGAGACAGGCTACGAGGAAGCCACCCGTCGCCGCCAAGCTCCAGACGACATTCACATCGGAGACGCCGTAGAAGCTCCAGCGGAAGCCGCTGATCAGATACACTACGGGGTTGAAAAGGCTCACCGTTCGCCAGACCGGCGGCAGCATGTCGATCGAATAGAAGCTGCCGCCGAGGAAAGTCAGTGGCGTCACAATCAGCAACGGCACGAGTTGCAGCTTCTCGAAGCCGTCGGCCCAGATGCCGATGATGAAGCCGAACAGGCTGAACGTCGCGGCCGTCAGCATCAGAAAGAATACCATCCACAACGGGTGCTCGATGCGAAGCGGCACGAACAGAGATGCAGTCGCCAGAATGATGAGACCGAGAATGATCGACTTGCTGGCGGCGGCACCGACGTAACCCAGCACGATCTCCAGATAGGAGACCGGAGCGGATAGCACCTCGTAGATCGTGCCGGTGAACTTGGGGAAATAGATTCCGAAGGCGGCGTTCGAGATGCTCTGCGTCAGCAGCATCAGCATGATCAGGCCCGGCACGATGAAGGCGCCGTAGCTGATGCCGTCGATCTCCGTGATGCGCGAGCCGATCGCCGCCCCGAACACGACGAAATAGAGCGAAGTCGAGACGACCGGGGAAACGATGCTCTGCAGCAGCGTGCGTCTCGCGCGCGCCATCTCGAAGCCGTATATGGCGGCGACCGCCCGCAGGTTCATCGCCTGTCCCTCACCAGATCGACGAAAATCTCCTCGAGCGATTTCTGGCTCGTGTGGAGATCCCTGAACCGGATCCCGGCTTCGTTCAGATCGCCGAGCAGCCGGGTGATGCCCGTGCGCTCCGCCCGCGTGTCGTACGTGTAGATCAGGTACATGCCGTCGGCGGACAGCTCCAGATGATGGTGCTCGAGCGATTGCGGGATGCGTTCGAGCGGCTTCTGCAGATGCAGGCTCAGCTGCTTGCGCCCGAGCTTACGCATCAGCTCGATCTTCTCCTCGACCAGAATGATCTCGCCGCGTGCGATCACGCCGACGCGGTCGGCCATCTGCTCGGCTTCCTCGATGTAGTGGGTCGTCAGGATGATGGTCACACCCGTCTTGCGTAGGCCTTCGACCAGATCCCACATGTCCCGCCTGAGCTCCACATCCACGCCTGCGGTCGGCTCGTCCAGAAACAGGATCTGCGGCTCGTGCGAGAGCGCCTTGGCGATCATCACCCGCCGCTTCATGCCGCCGGAGAGCGTTATCAGCCGACTGTCGCGCTTGTCCCACAGCGACAGCCCCTCGAGGACGTTCCGGATATGCTCCGGGTCCGGCTTTTTCCCGAACAAGGCGCGGGTGAAGCTGACCGTCGCCCATACCGTCTCGAAGGCGTCGGTCGTCAGTTCCTGGGGCACGAGCCCGATCATCGAGCGCGCCGCACGATAATCGGTAACGATATCGTGCCCGTCGACGAGGACCCGCCCCGTGCTGGCATTGACGAGGCCGCAGACGATGCTGATCAGCGTCGTCTTGCCCGCCCCGTTCGGCCCGAGCAGGGCGAAGATCTCCCCGCGCCTGATCTCCAAATCGACGTTGCGCAGGGCCTGGAAGCCGGACGCGTAGGTCTTCGACAGGTTCGAAATGGAAAGGACCGAGTTCATTCAGGGATCGAGCCGGCTGCGAGAGAGGGGGTGCTGGAGGCCGCACACCATACCGTCACGGAAGTCTCTTCGAA
Source organism: Alphaproteobacteria bacterium (assembly GCA_029268305.1). GTDB lineage: Bacteria > Pseudomonadota > Alphaproteobacteria > JAJUGE01 > JAJUGE01 > JAJUGE01. The sequence goes on along the minus strand of JAJUGE010000018.1, from coordinate 16,367 downwards.
ACCGTTGCCGAAGACACTTTAGAAAGTGTGCGGAACTGTTTGTGCCAGATGATGGTTCTCGGCTCGGGTTAACGACATGAGAGACGGAAAATGTTGGGTTGGGCAGTTTTCTTTCTTATCCTTGCGCTGGTCGCCGCCCTGTTCGGCTTCGGCGGAATCGCGGCAGTAGCGACGGACATCGCCGTCATTCTCTTCGTGGTCTTCATCGCTCTGTTCGTGGCGACTCTGTTTGTGCACCTGGTCCGGGGGCGGGGACCGCCGCCGCCGGTCTGATCTTCGACAGCGACGTGCCGGCCGCGGTCTCCGAAGAGTCCGCGGCCGTTTCGCGTCAAAGCCGCTCGATCGCTTCGAGCACGGGCAAGAGATAACGTCGAAATTGTTCCGGCGCTTCCGACATCGGGAAGTGCCCGAGCCCCATCATCACCTGAAAATGGCGGGCGCCGATCTGCTCCGCCAGTTGCCTCCCCATCTCCGGCGTGGCGGAGAAGTCGTACTCGCCGCTCAACAGGTAGATCGGGCACTTGCTCTGGTCGATGGCGGCCGCACCGCCATTCCTGAGATCGCCGTCTTCGAAGTAGTAGACCAAATCCCCGTGAAAGACGCCGGGTCCGCCCTGCATGTAGTGCCACACCGTTTCCCACCGCTCGTGCGGCGGCGAGGTTGGTGAGGTCAGTCCCGTCATCATCGCGCCGGCGAGCTGCCCGCCGTGGATGTCCGGGCGGTTCAGGAGCATCCGGGGGTCTGGCTCGCCGATCGGGCGGTTCTCGGCGTAGAGGGCGGACTGCAGCCCGATCGCCGCGCGGAACTCGTCGGCATGGCGGAGCGCCAGGTGCAGGACCGCACGTCCGCCGATCGAGCATCCCATCACGACGGGGCGATCGAGCTTCAGCGCCCGCTTGAACGCCATGACCGTGCCGATGTAGCGATCCGTCGTCAGCTCGTAGACGTCCGACTCCCAACCGGGCGGCGGCGACGATTTGCCGTGCCAGGGCAGGTCGAACGCGATGACCCGGAAGCGACTGGTGATCTCACGATCGTTCAGGATCCCGCGGAACTGCCGGCTGTCGGAGCCGGCGGTATGCAGGCAGATCAGGGAAATGCCCTCTCCCGCCGTCTCGAAATAGACGCGATGCGGGCGGCCCTCGAAGTCGAAGTGCAGATAGCGGCCGTTCACTTCTTCCACATATGGATCGCCGACCGGCCGGGGCGCGGCATCCCGGGCGGTTACCGGCTCCTTCAGGAGCACGAACAGCATCTCCAGCAGGAGGAGATGCTGCGCATACTTGAGAATGCCACGCTCGACAGAGAGCGCGCGCGTGCGGCGCATCGCCGAGAGCGTCTGATAACCCGGCGCCGGAACCGGCTTCATCATCTCCGCCCACGCGCTCTCCGTCGCCGCAAGGACGATGTCGGGCTCCGCGCCGCCGGTTGCCTGCCCGACCAGGACACCGGCCTCGTCGATCCGCACCAGCTCGCGCACTTCCCCCGCCGGCGTGTCGCGGATGCGAACCTCGATCGCCAACGGTCCGAACGAGCGGTGCAGTCGGACAAGCGCGTTCGCGTCGCCACGATCCCCGAGCGCTTCGAACATGCCATTCCTCCCTTGTGTCGTTTGGGAGCAGGATGCCGCAACGGGACACCGCCACGAAACGATTCCGTTCCTGCTTCGCTACGCGGCACTACGGCCCGCAGTGCCGGTGCGCCCTCGGCCGACACCCGGTATGGTCTGCCAGTTCTGTAAGCCATCCAGGCAGAGCCCAGATTGAACAAGGTCGCGCCCATGCTGCTCGTCGGTCACTCATGATGCCTGTCGGTCTCGCTTACCCGCTCGTGGCGATGTTCGCCGTGCAGGTGGTGGCTTCGCTCGCCAACTTCGCGGTGCCGGTGCTCGCGACGGAGATGTCGTCGGACATCGGGGTGGCGGCGACCTATGTCGGCTACTACTCGGCGCTCGTGTACACGGCGACGATGATCGCCGGCCTGATCGCCGGCTCGTTCATTGCCGGACAGGGCGCGGTTCGCACGGCGCAGCTGGCATTGCTTTCCGCGGTCGCCGGTCTGCTCGTCGCAACTCTTTCGACGCCACTCGCCCTCGGACTCGCAGCGGTGCTGATCGGCGCATGCTACGGCCCGGTCGGACCGGCGGGCTCGCACCTCCTCGCCCGAGTTACGCCGCCGCGCTGGCGACCCCTGGTCTTTTCGATCAAGCAGACGGGGGTGACCGCGGGGGGCTTGCTCGCGGGCGTCCTGCTGCCACCGGCCGCCCTTCTCTACGGCTGGCAGACAGCGCTCCTGCTGCTGGGCGCCATCGGCCTGGTCGCCGCCTTCGCCGTGCAACCCCTTCGGGCGGGAGCGGACGCCGACCGGGAGACCGGGCGCCGCGTGTCGCGCCGAGATCTGCTCGCCTCCCTCGGTTTGGCGTTCGGACCGTCCCTGCGCCGCATCACCTGGAACAGTGTCGGCTTCGCAATCAGCCAGAGCGTCCTCAGCGCCTTCTTCGTCGTCTATCTCGTCAGCGAGCTCGACCTGCCGTTGGCGCGCGCCGGGCTCATCTTTTCCGTGGTACAGGCCAGCGGCATCGTCGGCCGTATCGCCTGGGGCTATTTCGCCGAGCGTCGGTTCTCGGCGCAGCAGATCCTGGCGCTCCTCGCGCTCGTCATCGCCGCGAGCTTCGTGATTCTGCCGCTCCTGTCTCCGACGACCCCACTCTGGGTCTTCCTCGTCTTCGCGGCCATGCTCGGCGCCAGCGTGTACGGCTGGAACGGTGTGATGCTGGCGGAATGGGCCGCCCTGGCGCCCGAAGGGCGCGTCGCGGAAGCCACCGGCGGCGTCCAGTTCGTGATGTTCGGCGGCTCGGTCGCCGCACCGCCGATCGTCGGGCTCGTGGTAGCGCAGACCGGCGGCTATACCCTCGCCTTCGCAGCGGTCGTCGCGGTCGCTCTCTCGAACTGCTTCATGCTGCTGACCGGCCGTCGCCCCGGGTGACCCTCAGCTTCCCGGCACGCCCTTGGTGGTCGAGTACTCGAAGTGGAGGATCTCGTCGGGGTGAACCAGCGGATAGGCGGCATGCGCCGCGGTCGCCGCTTCGGCGAAGCCAGTCAGAATCAGCTTCAGCTTGTTCCTGTAGGTGGCAATGTCGCCGATCGCGAAGATGCCCGGCGTGCTGGTCTCGCAGGTGGCGGGGTCGACGATGACGTGGTTCTGTTCGAGGTTCAGTCCCCATTCGGCGATAGGCCCGAGGTTCATCGAGAGGCCGTAGAACGGCAACAGTGCGTCCGCTTCCAGTCGACGCTCCTCGCCCTTGAGCGTCTTGACGAGGACCGCGGTGAGTTGGCCGCCGCTCCCCTCCAGTCCCCCGAGCTGGTACGGGATTACCATCTCGACGGCGCCTTCGGCGGCGAGCCGTTCCAGCCGGGCTACGCTCTCGGGTGCGGCCCGGAACTTGGGCCGCCGGTGAACGACCATGATCCGCGCCGCGACCTCGGCGAGCGACAGCGCCCAATCGACGGCCGAGTCGCCGCCGCCGGCGACGACCACCCGCTTGCCGCGAAAGTCTTCGCGCCGGGTCACGAGGTAGTGGACCGACTTGCCCTCGTACGTTTCGATGCCCGCTAGCGGCGGGCGGTTCGGCCCGAACGCGCCGACACCGGCCGCCACGACCACCGCGCGCGCCGCGATGCGGGTCCCCGCCGAGGTCACGACCTCCCAGCCAGCGTCGGCCGTGCGGGATAGGCTCTCCACCCGCTGGCCGAGATGGTAGACCGGATCGAAGGGCGCCGCCTGCTCCTGCAGCCGCTCCACCAGGTCCGTCGCATCGATCTTCGGGTAGCCGGGAATGTCGTAGATCGGTTTCTCGGGATAGAGTGCCGCACACTGACCGCCGACCACGTCGAGCGAATCGACGACATGGCAGCGCATCTTCAGCATGCCGAATTCGAACACCGCGAACAGCCCGACCGGCCCGGCGCCGACGATGACGATATCGGTCTTGAGAGCATCGCTTGACATGAAGACTCCGGCGTTCGAAACACGGTCGGGAGATGCAGTTCGCTAAGATGACGATCCCCCGCTCGCCAGACAAGGCCGAGGCCGGGCGCCGCGGCGCGCGCCGGTTCGAGCTCGCCGACATCGAGGCGACCCAGCGGCTGGCGCAGGCGCTTGCGGCGTTCCTGCGGCCGGGCGATACGATAGCACTGCACGGGGATCTCGGCGCCGGCAAGACCGCTCTGGCGCGCGCTCTCGTGCAGGCCCGTCAATCGGCGGAGGGGCTTCCGGTCGAGGAGGTGCCGAGCCCGACCTTTACGCTCGTGCAGACATACGAGCTGACGGAATTCGTGATCTGGCACTTCGACCTCTATCGCCTTTCCGCCCCCGAGGAGGCGGTGGAGCTCGGCCTCGAGGAGGCCGCGCAGGGCGTCGCGCTGATCGAATGGCCGGACCGACTGGGCCCGCTTCTGCCGGCGGCGAGGCTCGACCTTCGTCTCGCGTTCGGCAATAGCGAAGATATGCGGCTCGTGACCCTGGAAGGATCGACGGACTGGGCAGAGCGGCTCGCCGCTCTGGAGGCGCCGTGAGGGAATCGCGCGAAGCGCTCATCCGCGGTTTCCTCCGCTCGGCCGGCTGGGATGACGCCGAGCGCCGAATGCTGGCGCAGGACGCGTCCTTTCGGCGGTACGAGCGGCTGGTCGACGGCGATCGCCGGGCGGTCCTGATGGACGCGCCCCCGCCGCTGGAGGATGTGCGCCCGTTCATCGCCGTCGGGCGGCATCTGCGCCGCCTCGGGCTGTCGGCGCCCGAGATCCTCGCCGAAGACGCGGAAAAGGGCCTGCTGCTGCTAGAGGATCTCGGCGACGATACTTTCACACGACTGTTGGCCGCAGGCGCGGACGAGCACGAGCTGTATGCACTCGGCGTGGACACGCTGGCGACGCTCCACCGTTCGCCCGAAGCAGTCGCTCTCGACCTGCCTCCCTATGACGAAGAGCGGCTGCTGGCCGAGGCGCGGCTCCTCGTCGACTGGTACCTGCCGGCTATCCTGCAACGCCCCGCCACGGCCGACGAGGCCGAAAGCTATGCCGCCGCCTGGCGGGAGGTCCTTCCGGAAGCGCGCGGAGCCCCCTGCACCCTCGTCCTCCGGGACTATCACGTCGACAATCTCGTCCGCCTCCCCGCCCGCAGCGGCGTCGCCGCGTGCGGACTGCTCGACTTCCAGGATGCTGTCAGAGGGCCGGCAAGTTACGACCTGGTCTCGCTGCTCGAGGACGCCCGACGCGACGTGCCGCTGCACCTGGCGACACGGATGCTGGAGCGATATCTCGCGCAGCTGCCCTTCGTCGATCGCGAGACCTTCATGCGCTCCTACCGAGTGCTCGGCGCGCAGCGCCATGCCAAGGTGATCGGCATCTTCACCCGATTGGCCCATCGAGACAGAAAGCCGGCATATCTCCGGCACCTCCCGCGTCTCTGGCGACTGCTGGAGCGAAGCCTTGTCGACCCGCTGCTCGGTCCGGTGCGATCGTGGCTGGATCGCAATCTGCCACCAGACCGACGGCGAGTTCCGGAGCCAGATTGATGCCTTCTACCTCGAAGCCTCGCATCCAGGCACGAATGCCGAGTGCCGCTATGGTCCTGGCTGCCGGAAAGGGGACGCGTCTCGCCCAGGCGAGCAACGGCCTTCCCAAGCCGCTCGTGGAAGTGGCCGGCCGGCCGTTGATCGACCACGCACTCGACACCCTCGTCGATGCGGGTGTGGAGCGTGCCGTTGTGAATACGCACCACATGGCGGAGCAGATCGAACGCCACCTCGCCGGCCGGACGCGGCCGGAAATCATGATCTCGCGTGAAGATCGCCTCCTGAATACCGGCGGCGGAACCGCGAAAGCCCTGCCCCTCCTGGGTGGCGAGCCGTTCTTCGTGCTGAACGCCGACCTCGTGTGGGGCGAATGCGGCAGCCATGCGCTCGCGCGCCTCGCGGCCCGTTGGGAAGATGACGCGATGGACGCGCTGCTCCTGCTCTATCCGACGGCGCGCGTATTCGGATACGACGGTCTCGGCGATTTCCTCTGCGATCCGATCGGTCGTCTGAACGCACGGCCGGAGCGGCACGTGGCGCCGTTCATGTACACGGGCGCGCAACTGGTGCATCCGAGATTGTTCGAAGGAATGGAAGAAGGCGCGTTCCCGTTCAACGATCTCTGGCGGAAGGCGGAGACCGACGGGCGTCTGTTCGGAATCGTCCACGACGGCGAGTGGCTCGACGCCGGGACGCCGGAGCGGCTGGCCCATGCCCGCTCCGCGCTCGGTGACAGCAGACAAGGTGTGCTGCTTTGACTGCGGGCGAGCCGCGGGTCTTCAACATTCCTTTCGGCACCTCCTTCGTCGACGCTCTCGCCCGGGGCTTGTTGGCAGAAGCGGGCGACGATCCACTCTCGCTCGGCGCCATGACGGTGCTGTTGCCGACGCGGCGGGCGGCACTGGCCCTCGCCAGCGCGTTTCTTCGTGCCAATCGCGGCAGACCGCTGCTGCTGCCCATAATGCGGCCGATCGGCGACTTGGACGAAGACGAGTTGGTGCTGCGGGCGGAAGACGAGCCCTCGGGAGCCGCATCGCTCGACCTGCCGCCCGCTATCGACCCGCTGCGGCGGCAACTGCTCCTGACCAGGCTGATCATGGGCGCCGATCCCGCGATGACGGCCGACCAGGGTGCGCGGCTGGCCGCCGAGCTCGGGCGGCTCCTGGATCAGATCCAGATCGAGCGGCTCAGCTTCGACCGGCTCCAGGACCTCGCCCCCGAAAATTTCGCGGGGCATTGGCAGAAGACGCTTCGCTTCCTCGAGATCCTGACCCATCACTGGCCCACGATCCTCTCCGAGGAAGGCCGCATCGACCAGGCCGAGCGTCGGAACCGGATCATCGAGGCGCAGGCGGAAGCGTGGCACCGGCATCCCCCGGCAGGCCCCGTGATCGCCGCAGGCTCCACCGGGAGCATGCCCGCGACGGCCGAACTTCTCGGGGTCGTGGCGCGCCTCCCCCTCGGCAGCATCGTTCTGCCGGGGCTCGACACAGCTCTCGACGAGCGGAGCTGGACCCAGCTCGAGCCGAGTCACCCGCAGTTCGGCCTTGCACGACTGCTCGCGTCGCTGGGCATCGATCGCACACAGGTCCGGCCCTGGCCAGGAACCGATGCCGCGCCGTCAGCGAGAATGCGCCTCATCTCCGAAGTGATGCGCCCGGCCGCCGCCACCGATGCCTGGCGACGTCTCGACCTCGATCTGCAGAGCGCGTTGCAGGGAGTGACCCGCATCGACTGCGCCGGCCCGGAAGAAGAAGCACGAACGGTCGCGCTGCTTCTGCGCCAGGCGATCGAGCACGGGGAAACCGCCTCGCTGGTGACGCCGGATCGCGCGCTAGCCAGGCGGGTCGCGGCCGAGATGCACCGCTGGAACGTCGAGATCGACGATTCCGGCGGCGAGCCGCTGGACGAGACGGCGCCGGTGATTTTCCTGCGACTGATCGCCGCCTGCGCGGCGGAGGATGCGGCGCCAGTCCCTCTTCTCGCCATGCTGAAGCATCCGATGGCGGCAGGGGGCCTGTCGCCGGAGCGGTTCCGGCGCCGGGTGCGGCGGCTCGAGCTCGCGATCCTTCGCGGCCCCCGCCCTCGCGGCGGCTTCGGCGGCTTCGCGGCCGCATTGGCCGCGCGTGCCCGGGAGAACGAGGCCGATCACCCGAAACGAGCCGACGAGGCAAGGGAGCTGAAGCGATGGGTCGAGCGCCTCGGTGAGATCTCCAGGTCGTTCTTCGAGCTGATGCGCTCCCGGCAGGCCCGGCCGCGGGAGCTGCTCACAGAGCATGTCGCTCTTGCTGAAGCGCTCGCCGCGACCGATGCCGTTCCCGGACCGCAGCGTCTCTGGCAAGGCGACGCGGGCGAGGCGGCCGCCCGATTCATCTCGGAGTTGGCGGAAGCGAGCGAGGGCTTCGCCCCCATTCCCGGCCGCGAGTGGGCCGGACTCTTCGATACCCTGCTCGAAGGCCGCGTCGTCCGCGCCCGGTACGGAACGCATCCCGGCGTCGCGATCTGGGGCGCTCTCGAAGCACGCCTGCAGCACGCGGACCATCTGATCCTCGGCGGTCTGAACGAGGGGGTGTGGCCGCCGGAGACGAGGGCCGATCCGTGGATGAGCCGACCGATGCGCGCGGCCTTCGGACTCCCCTCCCCCGAGCGGCGCATCGGCCTTTCCGCACACGACTTCGCACAGGCATTCGGCGCCCGGCGCGTAACCCTGACCCGAGCCACCCGGTCCGAAGGCGCACCGACGGTGCCCGCACGCTGGCTGCTGCGGCTCGACGCCGTCCTGCAGGCGGCGGGCTATCGTCCCGACAATGAGGAAGCGGCGCGCTGGACGCACTGGCAGGAGCGTCTGGACGCGCCGGAGAGGTTCCGCCCCGTTGACCCGCCGTGGCCTACCCCCCCTGTCCCAGCGCGGCCGCGGCGCCTGTCGGTGACGCAGATCGAGACGTGGTTGCGCGACCCCTACGCGCTTTATGCCCGGCGGATCCTGAGGCTTGCGGCACTGGATCCGATCGATGCCGACCCAGGTGCCGCCGAGCGCGGGTCGGTGCTGCACGCCGCACTCGACGCGTTCCTGCGAGAGTTTCCGGCGGACCTTCCGCCTCATGCGGCAGAGCGGCTGCTGACGCTCGGCCGCGAAGCATTCGGCGCCACCCTGGAGAGGCCTGGCGTCTGGGCCTTCTGGTGGCCGCGGTTCGAGGCTGTCGCCCGGTGGTTCGTCGAGCACGAACGTGAATACCGGAACCGCGTGGTCGGGTCGGTGACTGAGACGACGGGGGAGATCACGCTCTCCGCTCCCGCCGGCGAGTTCATCCTGACGGCCAAGGCGGACAGGATCGACCGCCTCCGCGATGGCGGCGCCGCGATCGTCGACTACAAGACCGGCTCACGCCCCAGCGTCGACGACGTGCGCAGCGGCGCCTCGCCACAGATGCCGCTCGAGGCGGCGATTTTGGAGGACGGCGGCTTTCCAAACGTTGGAAAACATTCGGCGGCCTCGCTGCAGTATTGGCGGCTCTCGGGGGGAGATCCGCCCGGCCAGGTTCACGCCGCCGCCGGCAACAGTATCGAAGGCCTCGCGGACGCTGCGCGACTGGGCCTCCAACGCTACGTGGCGAAATTCGACGACCCGGCGACGCCCTACCTCGCTCAACCTCGACCCGAGCTCGTCCCCCGTTTTGGTGACTATGTCCACCTGGCGCGCATTCAGGAATGGGCGCGGGTCGGAGACGAGCTATGACGGTTGGGGCAGGCACTCCCGATCCGGGCGAACAGCAGCGCCGCGCTGCGCATCCCAAGCGGTCCGTCTGGGTGTCGGCTTCCGCCGGCACGGGCAAGACGAAAGTGCTGACCGATCGGGTCCTCAGCCTCCTGCTGACCGGCACCCGGCCCGACCGGATTCTGTGCCTTACCTTCACCCGCGCGGCCGCCGCCGAGATGTCGAACCGGCTCCACGCCCGTCTCGGCAGGTGGGCGGCGGCGAGCGATGACCAGCTCACGGAAGAGATCGTCGACCTCACCGGAGAAGCTCCCGGCGAGGAAACGTTGACGCGCGCTCGACAACTCTTCGCACACGTTCTGGACGTTCCCGGCGGCCTTACTATCGAAACGATCCACGCCTTCTGCCAGTCTGTCCTCCAACGCTTTCCAATCGAGGCCGGCCTCGCCCCTCACTTCGAGGTCACCGACGAACGCACCGCGGCCGAGATGCTTCAGTCCGTCCAGAACGCGCTGATCGCCAGCGCCCGGGAAGAGGCTGGGAGCCCTCTGAGCGAGGCGATCTCGCACATCGCCGGGCTGGTTCAGGAAGGCGCTTTCGCCGGGCTGATGGCGCAGATCGCGAGCGATCGCGGGCGCCTGCGGCGGCTGATCGATCGACACGGCGGCCTGGAAGGCGCGCTTCTCGCACTCAGAAAGACGCTCGGATTGCCGCGCGATGCTTCCCTCGCCTCCCTGATCGGCGAAGCCTGCAGCGACGAAGCATTCGACCATCAGCGGCTGCGCCGGGTCTGCGCCGCTCTCGCGGAAGGCTCCGACGCCGAAAAGATGCGCGGTGCGGCCATCGCCGCCTGGCTCGCCGACAAGGAGAGGCGGCAACAAGCCCTGCCGACCTATCGCGCGGAATTCCTGACGACGAAGGGCGAACTGAGAAAGCGGCTCGTCAACAAGTCGACGCTCGTGCGCTGCCCGGACGCGGAAGAAGTTCTCGCCGCGGAAGCGGAGCGGCTGGCCGCCCTCGATGACCGCTGCCGCGCAGTGGCGGTCTACGAAGCGACCGCAGCCCTGATGCGTTTCGGCAGAGAGATGATCGATCGCTACCAGGCCGCAAAGGCGGCGCGCGGGCTGCTCGATTATGACGATCTCGTGCTCCGGACCCGTGAACTCGTCCACTCGGTCGGTGCGGGCTGGGCCCTCTACAAGCTCGATGGCGGCATCGATCACATCCTGATCGACGAGGCGCAGGATACGAACCCCGATCAGTGGGAGGTGGTGCGCGCCCTGGCGGAGGAGTTCTTCGCAGGCACCAGTGCGCGGGACATCGATCGGACGATCTTCGCGGTCGGGGATCCGAAGCAGTCGATCTTCAGCTTCCAGCGCGCCGATCCCGCCTGGTTCGACCAGATGCGGCGCTTCTTCGGCGACCGTTGCCAGGCGGTGGGCTCGGCCTGGGAAGAGATCGGCCTGGAAATCTCGTTCCGGTCGGCGCCGGCAGTACTTCGGACGGTCGATGCGGTGTTCGCCACGGCGGCTCGCGAAGGGGTCGTACCCGAGGGGCTGACGCTGCTGCACCAGCCGTTCCGCCACGGTCACGCGGGATTGGTGGAGATGTGGCCACCGGCCGAGCCGGCCGAGCGCGGGGCGATCGACCCGTGGACCGCGCCAACGGAATATCGCTCGTCAGCCTCCGCCGAGGCCCGGCTGGCGACAATAATCGCGTCGAAGATCGCGGAATGGCTGCGAACGGGCGAGATCCTCGAGTCGCGCGGCCGCCCGGTCCGCCCCGGCGACATCATGATCCTGGTGCGGCGGCGCACCGCGTTCGTCGAGGATCTGGTTCGCGCGCTCAAGGTGCGGAACGTGCCAGTGGCGGGCGTCGACCGCATCAAGCTCACGGAGCAACTCGCGGTTCAGGATCTGATCTCTCTTGGTCAGTTCCTGCTGATGCCCGAGGACGACCTGACACTGGCCGTCGTCCTGAAAAGCCCGCTGATCGGCCTCGACGAGGGCGACCTGTTCGACCTCGCCTACGATCGGGGCGCCAGTACCCTCTGGCGCCGGCTCGCCGATTCAGCGGCGGCCGGCAACGCCCGGCATGCAAAAGCGCACGCGACCCTTTCGGACCTTATGGCGCGGGTCGATTTCGGACCGCCGCACGCACTTTTCGCCCACGTGCTCGGGGCCCTCGGCGGCCGGAAGGCGCTGGTCGCACGGCTCGGACACGAGGCGAACGACCCCATCGACGAGTTCCTCGCCCAGGCGCTCGCGTACGGGCGCGCCAATATCCCGTCGATGCAGGGATTCCTGCACTGGATCTCCGCCGGCGAAGGCGAGCTGAAGCGTGACCTGGAGCAGACCGGGCGCGACGAAGTCCGAATCATCACGGTTCACGGGGCGAAAGGCTTGCAGGCGCCGATCGTGTTCGTGCCCGACACGATGCAGACCCCGACGCGTGTTCCGTCGCCGCTCTGGCATTGCGGCGAGGAGGACGAGGTCATGATCTGGTGCCCGCGTGCGGGCATGCGGGATTCGGTCAGCGCGGCAGCGCAGCGCGAGGCGGAGCGGCTTCGTGACGAGGAGTATCGGCGCCTGCTGTACGTGGCTCTCACCCGGGCCGAAGACCGGCTCTACATCTGTGGCTGGAAAACCGCGAAAACCCCACCTCGCGGCAACTGGTACGATCTGGCCCATGAGGCATTGAGCGGTATCGCCGAGCCGATAGAGCTCGATTTCACGCTGCTCCACCCCCTTGGCTGGCAGGGGCCGGGGCTGCGGCTTACGAACCCCCAAACGACGTCTCCGGCCTCGGACACTCGCGAGCCGCAGGTGCGAGGGCCAGCCCCGGACCTGCCGAAATGGGCCACGGAGCCTGTCGCCGGCTTCGCGCCGCCCCGCCCGGCGCTCGCTCCCTCCAGACTGGGCGAAGACGAGCCTCCCGTCATCTCCCCGCTCGGGCGCGACTCGGGCCAGCGCTTCCGGCGCGGGCTTTTGATCCACCGCCTTCTGCAGACCTTGCCGGAGGTCGACCCCGCCAGGCGGGAGACGGCTGCCAGGCTGTTCCTGGCACGCTCGCAGCCGGCACTGGGCGGCGAGGAGATCGCCGACATCGTTCGAGTCTCGCTCGGGGTGATCGAGCATCCGGAATTCGCGCCGGTGTTCTCGTCCGGCTCGCGGGCGGAGGTAGCGGTGAACGGCACCCTCGACGGACAACCCTTCTCCGGCCAGATCGACCGGCTTTGCGTCACTGGCAATTCTGTCTTGATCGTCGACTACAAGAGCAACCGCCCGCCGCCTCGAAACCCGGCTGCCGTTCCCGCCGTGTATCTGCGCCAGATGGCCGCTTATCGGGCACTTCTGCACGGAATCTACCCGGAGAAGGAGGTTGTTTGCGGCCTGCTGTGGACGGAGACGCCAAGCCTCATGCGCCTCGATCCGGTCGTTCTCGACCACCACGCGCCCAGCGCGGTTTCTTGACGACCCCCGGCACCCTCCCTAGCTTTAGCGCACGCGGATGACGGCCAGCGCCGTCGGCTGCGAACGGCCGTAACCGAGCGAGACGCGAGAAATGAGCAAGCCCGTCACCGACAAGAGCTTCGAACAGGACGTCCTGAAGTCCGACAAGCCGGTGCTCGTCGACTTCTGGGCCGAATGGTGCGGCCCCTGCAAGCAGATCAGCCCCTTTGTCGAGGAGCTCTCGAAAGAGATGGGCGACAAGATCGAGGTTCTGAAGCTCAACATAGACGAGAATCCGAAGACGCCGCACAACTACGGTGTGCGCGGCATTCCGACCCTGATGGTCTTCAAGAACGGCGAAGTCGCTGCGACCAAGGTCGGGAGCATGCAGAAGAGCCAGCTCTTCCAGTGGGTCGAATCGGTCATCTGACCTCGACAGCTACTCGATCGACGAGACGCCCCGCCGCTCCGGCGGGGCGTTTTTCGTTGCCACCCTTCCTTACTCGGCCGGCACCGCGATCGGTTTCGCCGGACGCACCGCATCGCCGGGCGTGCGCGACGGCAGCATCGCGATGGCCGCCATGACCGCGCCCGCGAACGACGCCAGCAGCATGAACAGCCAGAAGAAGTCGCCGCTCCAGTCGAAAACGAGGCCAACGGTCGGAATGGCCACTGCACTCACCGTGAGAGACAGCGCGAAGCGGAAGCCGAAAGCCGTGCTGAGCCATTTCGGCGGAACGTAGCGCGCGAACAGGCTGTCCGAGACCGGCTGGTTGCCGACTGTGATCGCGACCGCCAGAATCAGCAGGACGATCAGCGCGCCGTCGGCCGCCAGGGAGGCGAGCAGCAGGGCCGGCGCCATCATGCCGTAGACGGCGAGGAAGAGCGTCTTGAGCGGGAAGCGATCGGCGAGATAGCCGCCGAGGAGTTGCGCTGCGCCGCCGATCAACATGATCGCCGTCACGGCGGCCCCGACGCCGAATGCCCCGCCTCCCTCGAGAAAGCCGACCCTATGGTCGAGGATCTTCGGCAGCCCCACCGTCAGCGCCTGGAACACCATGCCGGCCGCGACCGTGATCACCGACAGAATGATCATGACCCGCACGAAGCCAGGCAGCCCGCCCTCGGCCTCTTCGACGTCCTTCTTGCGGACGGTGACTTCGATCCCACCGCGGAACTGCAGCGCGAAGAGCACGCCGAGCAGAATGGAGACGATGCCCGGGATGATGAAAGCGGAACGCCAGCCGAGCCAGGCGGTAAGGCCGCCGGCGACCAGAGCCGCAATGCCCATGCCGGCGCTGCCGAAAACACCGTTGATGCCGAGATACCGCCCGCGCTTGTCACCAGCCGTCTGCAGGATCATAGAGATGCCGACGGGATGATAGATCGCTGCGAACAGCCCCATCAGCGTCAGGCTCACGAAGAGCATGACGGGAGAATCGGCAAAGCCCGTGAGGATGGTCGAGGCGCCGATTCCGACGAAGAAGAGCGTGATCATGCCCGTGGCGCTCCAGCGATCGGCCAGCCAACCGGCCAGTGGCGCGCCCAGCCCGAACATCACGAAGCCACCGGTCGAGAGCGCCAGCAATTCGCCGTAGGAGCGGCCCATCTCGCTCTCGAGCGCCAGCACCACGACCGTCGGGTAGAGCAGCATGAACATGTGGTCGATGCTGTGGCCGACGCACAGGTAGGGCAGCGGGTGCCGCGGCATGCCGGGTAGGGACATCGGCCTCTCTCCATCTGCCGGGCTACAGGGCCCGAACCGACGCCCAGGATGCTAGCGTGCCATCGGGCCGGGTCAAAGGCCTTAGCTGTCGGCCGACGATCGGGTCTCGTCGCCGATCCATTCGAGAAAGGCCGGGTTCCCGCCCGTGATCGGCAGTGCCACCACACAAGGGCAGGAATAGCTGTGCAGCGCGCGCACGCGCTCGGTGACCGTCGCCACCAGCTCGGTTCGGGTCTTGAGCAGCAGTGAGACCTCGGCCTCTTCCTGCGCCTTTCCTTCCCAATAGAAGATGGAGGTCATGCCTGGCAGGAGATTGGCGCAGGCGACGATCCGTTCCTGCACCAGTTTCCGAGCGATGTTCTTGGCCTCATCCAGCGATCCGACCGTGACGTACAGCAGAGTGTAGCTCATTCCGTTCTCCTTCCGCCCGATGAAGGCGGGCAATCGGGTTTGTCAGCGGCGGTGCCTCGCCTATTATCGGCGTGAACGCGTTCGGCGCGCCTGGTTCATCCCCTTCCAGAGGAAACGGCACCGTATGGGACAGTTCGGATTTGGGCAGTCTGTTCGCCGCGTCGAGGATTACCGTCTGATCACCGGCCACGGTCGCTACACGGACGACATCACGCTCGGCCGTCAGGCTCACGCCGTCGTGGTGCGATCTCCCTATGCACACGCCCGCATCGCGTCGATCGACACGACAGAAGCGGCAGCCGCCCCAGGAGTGCTCGGGGTGTTCACCGGTGCCGACGTGGCCGCCGACGGGCTCGGCACGGTCCCGTGTCTCGTTCCGCTCAAGAACAAGGACGGCTCGCGGATGTATGCCCCGCCGCGGCCGCTGCTGACGCAGGATGTTGTGCGGCATGTCGGCGACGGTGTCGCCCTGGTCGTCGCCGAGACCCTCGCCGCGGGCGAGGAGGCGGCCGAGCTGGTGGCGGTGGACTACGAGATGCTGCCCTCGATCACCTCGACCTCGGGCGCCCTGTCGCCGGATGCACCGCAGGTATGGCCGGAAGCCAACGGCAACCTCTGCTTCGATTGGGAGGCCGGCGACCGCAAGGCGGTAGATGCCGCCTTCGAGAAGGCGCACCACGTCACCCGTGTAGATCTCGTCAACAACCGGGTCGTCGTGAATTCGATGGAGCCGCGCGTTGCAATCGGCGATTACGACGACAGCGACGGCAAGTACACCCTCTATACGTCGAGCCAGGGCGTCCACAATCTGCAGCGTCAGCTGGCGCAGGCCATCCTCAAGGTGCCGACGCAGCGGGTCCGCGTCGTCACACGTGATGTGGGTGGGGGCTTCGGCATGAAGATCTTCATGTATCCCGAATATGCGCTCGTGGTGTGGGCGGCGAAGAAGGTGGGGCGCCCGGTCAAGTGGACCGAAGGGCGCTCCGAGGCTTTCACAACCGACACCCAGGGCCGCGACCACGTCACCACCGCCGAGCTGGCGCTCGACCAGAACGGAAAGTTCCTCGCCCTTCGCGTCCAGACCACGGCGAATCTCGGCGCCTATCTCTCGAACTTCGGTCCGTACATCCCGACGATGGCGGGGTCGAAGCTCTATGCCGCCGTCTACACCTTCCCCGCCGTGCTCTATGCAGTGAAGGGAGTATTCACCAACACGGTCCCGGTCGACGCCTACCGCGGCGCCGGGCGCCCCGAGGCAGCGTACTGCGTCGAGCGGCTGGTCGACGCTGCGGCGCGCGATCTGGGCTTGCCGCCGGACGAGATCCGACGACGCAACTTCATCCCGCCCGAGGCGATGCCGTTCAAGACGGTGCTGGGTTCGGAGTACGACAGCGGCGAGTTCGCCCGGAACATGGAAGATGCGATGAAGGCCGCCGACTGGGCCGGATTCGAACAGCGCAAGCAGGAATCCCTGCGCCGCGGGAAGCTCCG
>JAJUGE010000017.1 GCA_029268305.1 Alphaproteobacteria bacterium | reverse complement strand
TCACCATCGACGCGGAAGACGCCGATCTCGACATCGCCGTGGGCGATAACCTTCCGGTCGCGCTCGCCGAAGTCTTCGACGCGGCCGATGCGGATGGTCTCCACGGTACGCTTCCTCCATCTTCGTTCTTATTGGGCGGATGGTAGCGCAACTAGCACGACGATTCCCAGTCCGTCATTCCAATGGGAGGGAGCGAATTCCCGCCGCTCCTGTTGTGTCAGTAGGCGACCTTGCTGCGTGGACATTTCATGCTGAATGCAGCTGAGGAGGGATCAGTGACGGGGAAGGAATTCGGTTCTCACTCCAAGGACAATGCCGCAGGGGGCTTGCCTGGTTGCGCCGAAGAGCGGGAAGAAGCCGGTACTGATGTCATGAAGGGCGACGAGCTCCTGGCATTCCTCAACGAGCTGCTCGAGGCGGAACGGGCGGGAGTGGAAGCCTCTGCCGCCTATCGGGCGAATGCGGGGGACGCTACGGTCTCCGAGCTGATGGAGAAGATCGAGGAGGATGGAGCCCGGTTCTGTCTGGCGCTCGCGGATCTGATCACGCGTCTTGACGGATCACCCAGTTCTTCGACCGGTCATTTCTACAAGCGCGCACTTGCGATGGAATCATTGGGCGACCGGATCGCCTTGCTGAGCCGCGGGCAGGGCTGGGCCGTCGACCGCATCTGCGAAGTTCTCCCCAGGATACGGGACGACGAGGTGCAGGGGCGGCTGGAAGAGATGGCCAACGCGCATTACCAGAATAAGGCGAGTTGCGACGCCTTGGTCGGGCCGCAACAGGCCGGCGCCTGATCAGAGGGTGGCGCCGGGTGCTCCGAGTGCGTATTCGGTGAGCTCGCGGGTGATCCACTCGTAAGCCTCGGTAACCGAGTTGGTCCGGAAGACCAGATCCACGTCCGGCGGGCTGATTGCACCGAACTTCACCAGGGCATCGAGGTTGAGCACCTCGTTCCAGTACTCCGTTCCAAAGAGGACGATCGGCAGCCGCTTCTTGATCTTGTGGGTCTGGACGAGGGTGAGCAGCTCGAACAGTTCGTCGAGGGTGCCGAACCCGCCCGGGAAGATGATGACCGCCTTGGCGAGATAGTAGAACCAGAACTTCCGCATGAAGAAGTAGTGGAAGTGGAAGCTCAACTCCCGTGTGACGTACTTGTTATCGAACTCCTCCACAGGGATGGAGATGGTGAGACCGACATTGACGCCCTTGGCTTCGGCGGCGCCCCGGTTCGCCGCCTCCATGATGCCGGGACCGCCGCCGGTGCAGACGACGAAGCGCCGTTCCTTATGGTCGAGCTTCTTCGACCAGTGTGTGAGCCGGGAGGCCAGTTCGCGCGCCGCCTCATAATAGGTTGACATTTCCATGTCTCGGCGCGCGCGTTCCAGATCGCCGTCGCCCGCTTCGGCGGCGGCGAGCGCCGCCTCCGCCGTCTCGCGCGAGGGAAACCTCGCCGAGCCCATGAAGACGATGGTGTCATCGACGCGGTAGCGCTCGAAGCGACTCTTCGGCTCGAGATACTCGGCAAGGATTCGGAGCGCTCGGGCTTCGCGGCTGTTCAGGAAGCTCTCGTTTCGATAGGCCTGCACCGGCCTCCTGGGCCTTCGCGGCGCGTCCCGCTCCGCAGCTTGTTCCTGAATGATTTCATCCGATGCCATGCATTCCTCGAACAGATTAGAGCCGGCCCGGCTGCGGCCGAAGTGATGAGCCTCGCTCAGGTATTCGGATAACGTGGGATCGAATACTTCGCAGAGATCCTTTCGATCACGTCGCGCGCGTCGAAGACGTCTTCGTCCCCGGATTGCGCCCCTAGATGCGCGACGAAGCGCACCGCCACCGCGATTTCCGTAACGCGATCCATCGAACGTGGATAAGCATAGTACGGCATCGCGAAGTACCGGTGGGACCAGTAAGGATGAGGGAACAGATACGGAGGATCGTAGTAGTACTCGTCCCGCTCCTCTATCCGCACATCGTTTTCGCGCTGGGATATCCGGAAGGTCTCGTGGCCGCGAGCCTGTGCGATCTCGGCGGCGCGCAACAATGCCATGTCGTAGGCGAGGGCGATCTTCCGATCCACCTCACGCTGCCGCTCTGCGCGACTGCCTCGGTAGCGGGTTTCGACCGGTGCTTCATAGCCGACCAGGAACTGGTCGTCAGCGAGCTGCTGCTCGAAATGGCCGTAGGTTCCGGCTGCCTGCAACGAGGTATACAGCGGCCGCGGCTGGGGGGTGGTACACGCCGCTGCCAGGCAGAGCATCCCGACGAACGCGAGCACGTTTGGCAGCCGCCGCCTCCTGTCGATCATGGAAGGCTCCCGATCAGGGCTTGGGCGCTGGAATGGTCGCGCGACTCGTCTCGCCGGAATAGGACGTGAGAGTGAGCTCTATGATCCACTGTGCCGCGGTCCGGCGATACTCGTCCGGGTCGGGCAGGACGAAGCGGCCGACGATCAGGCGTTCCCGCTTCACCCCTGCCGATCGGGTTCCCCCGAGGGGGAACGACATGCCGACCCCTACACCGCCGCCGCGGCTACCCGCCGCTCCACCCACACCGAAGGTGGGACGCCCGTAGCCGTAGGTGTCGTTGTATACTCGTTCCTCGTTCGTAATCGTGCTGGCGGGAATGCGCTGCCCGCCCGGCGCGAGCAGTTCCATCTCGACGCTTTCGTAGTGACCGGAAGGGTCTTCAAGCTCGACATGAATCTCGCGGCCGTCGGTGCGCGTGCGCCAGTCCAGCGCGGGAAGGGTGGCTGCGCCGGAAGCGGCGTCCGACACGGGCTCCGGCTGCGAGGTGCATGCCGAGAGGGCGGCAACCAGGAGCACTATCAGGGACAATCGGCCGGTCATGTTCTGAAATATGGGGCGGTGACACCAAATGCGAAGGGGCCGATGGCAGCTTCACCTTTCGGATGGAGAGATGAATGGACATTGAGACGAGGGTGTTAGCCGAAGGTCTTCGCTTTCCGGAGGGACCGGTCGCGATGCCGGATGGTAGCGTCCTCGTCGTCGAGATCGCCGCCGGTCGCCTTACCTCCATTCGTCCCGACGGCACCACATCGGTGGTCGCGGAAACCGGTGGGGGACCGAATGGGGCTGCCATTGGGCCGGACGGAGCCTGTTACGTCTGCAACAACGGTGGCATGGCGTGGCTAGAGCGGGACGGACGTCTCCTTCCGGTGGGGGCCGCCCAGGATTATCGGGGTGGTTCTATCCAGAAGATCGACATCCGCTCGGGAGAGGTGAGCACGCTCTACACGGAGTGCGACGGACGCCCTTTCAGCGCCCCCAACGACATCGTTTTCGACCGGGCGGGAGGCTTCTGGTTCACCGACAACGGTCGAACCGCAGGTCGCCAGCGGGACGTGACCGGCGTGTTCTATGCGACACCGGATGGTTCCAGCGTCCGCGAAGTGATCTTTCCCATGGTTTCTCCGAATGGCATCGGCCTGGCCCCCGATGAAAGCTGCCTCTATGTCGCCGAAACCGTGACGGGGCGCCTCTGGGCCTTCGACCTGGTGGGGCCGGGGGAGCTCGCGAGCGGCAAGACGGTCACGCGTGGCGAGCGCGGCCGGCTCCTGGTCGGGCTGCCTGGCTATCAGCTCTTCGATTCGCTCGCCGTCGAAGACTGCGGCAACGTCTGTGTCGCGACGCTGGTGAACGGTGGCATAACAATCGTGCCGCCGGACGGGGGCGCCATCGAGCATGTGGCGTTTCCCGATCCGGGAACGACCAACATCTGCTTCGGCGGGCCGGATATGAGCACCGCGTTCGTGACGCTTTCAACGACCGGCCGGGTAGTGGCGCGCCGTTGGCCCCGCCCTGGCCTCCGGCTGAATTGCATATGATCGCGGGAACCCAACGCGCGCCGGAGCGTTCGGTTCCGACAAGCCGCAGTGAGAGGTGGCGTCACAGGTATGGACGCGAACTTGTTCTGGAGACCGGGAGCCGGTCCGTGAATGCGGGCAGGCGGGTCAGAATTCTGATCGTCGAGGACGATTACCTCCTCGCGGAGGAGTTGCGATCGACGATCGGCGAGTGGGGGTACGAGATCGTCGGCGTAACCGGGCGAGGGGGCGACGCGTTGCAATTGGCCTTGGAGGCGCGTCCAGACGTCCTCATCTCGGACATCCGCCTCAGCGACGCCCTCGATGGCGTCACGGTGGCGGAAGAGGTCAACCGCCGGACCGGTGCGAAAGTCATTTTTATAACCGCATTTCCGGCCGAAGCTTACGCCTCAGGCCGTGACTGGGGAGCAAAGTTCCTCGGCAAGCCCTATTCCGACCGAGAGCTGCGTGCCGTGATCGAGGAAACCTTGGGCGACCGCTCGGAAGCGGATCGGCAACCCTGAGGCTCGACTATTAGAGGGAACTGACGCTTCAATCGTCGCCGAAATCCTCCGGCCGCACCGGCTGCGTCGGAAAGTCCGTCAGCGAGCCGAGCGCCTTGCGATCGCGCTCGAACACGGGTTCGCTTGTAATGTATGCGCAGAGCAGGGCGGCCACGGACTCGATTGAATGGCGGTGCGTGCGCTCCCAGCCGTGCGAAGCATCGAGACCGAAGCAGACGAGCGCGGTTCGGATATCGTTGCCCGATTCGACTGCGGACGCGCTGTCGCTTCGGTAATAGCGGAACAGGTCGCGCTGGTGCGGGATGTTGTTCTTCTCGCAGAGGGCCAGCATGCGCCGGGTCAGGTGGTAGTCGAATGGACCGGTCATGTCCGCCATGGCGACGGTCACCCCGAATTCCCGCGAGCACTGCCCCGGCGCTACGGTTCCGTTGTCAACGGTCACCATTTCGGCCACGTCGCCATGAAGGACCGCGGAAGCGCCGGAACCCACTTCCTCGGAGATGGTAAATAGCAGATGACAGTCGAGCGGCAGCTCGGCGCCGCTCTCGATCACTGCCTTGGCTGCCGCCAGCATGGCGGCTACGCCCGCCTTGTCATCGAGATGACGGGAGTTGATGAAGCCGTTCGAAGTGATCTCGACACAGGGGTCGATCGAAACGAAGTCCCCGACGTTGAAGCCCCGGCGAACGAGGTCGTCCCGACTCTCCACATGTTCATCCACCCGGATCTCGACGTTGTCCCAACTGGCTGGTTGGGTATCCACTTCTTCATTGTACGTGTGCCCCGACGCCTTCAACGGGAGAATGGTGCCCCGGTAGCTGGCATGATCCGTGAAGATGCTGCAGCGCGCGCCTTCGGCGAACCGGCTCGACCAGGTGCCGATCGGCTTCAACGAGAGGCGGCCGTTGTCCTTGAGGAACTTCACCTGCGCGCCCAGCGTGTCGAGGTGGGCGACCACTGCCCGGTCCGGCGACGAGATCCGCCCCTGCAAGTTCGCGCGTATGGCTCCGCGGCGGGTCAGCTCGAACGAGATCCCCAGGCGCGAGAGCTCCTCACCGACCAGGTGCACGATCTGGTCCGTGTACCCCGTTGGGCTGGGTGTCCCCAGCAGGCGGATCAAGATCTCGAGCAGATAGTCGGTGTCGATGCGTGGGATCATTACACCGCCTCGGTCCGAGGTGGTGCTGCTGCCGAAATCCCCCCGGCCGTTTGCGGGAATAGCAGGTCGATGAAGCGCTCGACCGTCGGCTGGGGCTCGTGGTTCGCCAGGCCGGGGCGCTCGTTCGCCTCTATGAGGACGTACTCCGCCCCCTCCACCCGCGGCACCAGCAGGTCGAGACCGACGACGGGCATCTCCAATGCCTTGGCGGCAGCGATCGAGACCTCAGCGAGTAGAGGATTGAGCCTCGGCGTGACGTCGTGAATCGTTCCGCCGGTATGCAAATTGGCCGTGCGTCTGACCGTGAGGGTGCGACCCGCTGGCAAGGTGTCGTCGAGGCTGAAGCCTTCCGCCGCCACCGCCCGGCGCGTCTCCTCATCGAGCGGAATGCGGCTCTCGCCTGCCGTCGCCGCTTCGCGCCTCCTCGACTGACTTTCGATCAACTGCGCAATCGTGTGCTTGCCGGTCCCGGTCACTTGCGCCGGGCGTCGCACCGCCGCCGCCACTACCTCGCCGCCGATCACGATGACCCGAAGATCGTCTCCTTCGACGAACTGCTCCAACAGGACGGTGTCACAGAACCTTTGTGCCAGAGCTATCGCTTTGTCGAGCTCGTCCGGGGTTCTGCAGTCGACGGTGATGCCCTTGCCCTGTTCTCCGCGGGCCGGCTTGACGACGACGCGTCGATGCTCGCGCAGAAAAGCATGGTCCTGTTCGCCGCCGCGTGCCTCGCGCTGCGCAGGCACGGCCAACCCGGCCCTTTCGAAGACGCGACGGGTGACGGCTTTGTCGTCGCACAGGCTCATCGCGACGGCGCTGGTCAGTTCGGAGAGAGACTCGCGGCAGACGATCGATTGGCTACCGAGAGACAATCTGAAGAACCCTGCTTCGGCATCCAGCACCTCGACGGCTATGCCACGGCGCCGGGCCTCTTCTACAATCACCCGCGCATAAAGGTTCAGCCCTTCCTCGATGGCGGCCACCGTATAGAGGGCCTGATTGATGGCGTTCCGGGTCTTTACGGCGAATACCGGAATGCGTCTGAAACCGAGTTTCTCGTAAAGCGCGATCGCTTCGTGGTTGTCGTGAACGACTGACAGGTCCATGAAGCTGCGCCCCCGGCCGAGGAAGCGCTCGGCCAGCCGACGCGTGAGGCCCTCGCCGACGCCTGGGCGGGAGGTCTGGGGGTCGACGGCGAGGCTCCACAGGCTGCTGCCGTTCTCCGGGTCAGCGAAAGCCTTGGTGTGGTCGACCCCCATCACCACCCCGATCACGCTGTCGTCCTCCTCGTCGCGCGCAACCAGGTAGCTGATCGCACGCGAGCCCCGGTGGCTCTCGAGAAAGTCGGGGGCGACGGTCACCATGTCGCGGGCCGCATAAATGCGGTTGAGCTGATCCATATCGTCGCGGGTACGCACCGGCGTGATCACGAACCCCCCGGAGGGCCGCCGACCAGGACGGTAGTCCGAGAGCCAAAGCCGGTAAGTGTGCGAGGGGTCGAGGAACAGGGATTGGGGAGCGATCGACAACACCACGTGCGGGTCGCGCAGATAGAAGGCGATATCCCGACGGCCGGGCGTCTCCCGCAGCAGCTCCTCGACCAGACGTTCGGGACTTTCGAATGTGTGACCGAAAAGGAGGCGTCCCCATCCGCATTCGACCAGGCTGTTCGCCTGCAAAGGCTCGCCTTCGAAAGAGCTGGTCGGATCTCCCCAGTTTCGCACCGTAGGACCGGACCGACGGTCGACGCGGTGTGCTCCGCCCTTCGAGCTACGTGTCATCAACCCTCCGGGCCGGCTCAGAGGCCGTTCTGTTGCAGCCAGAGCTCCAGAAGCCCGATTTGCCAGAGCTTCGATCCGCCGAGAGGCGTGATATGGGCTTCCGGCTCCGCCAGAAGCTGCTCGACGTACCACCGATCGAAGAGGCCGCGAGAACGAGCCGCTTCGGAATCGAGTGCATCCCGGACCATCTGCAGGTACGGCCCACGCAGATATTTCAGAGCAGGTACGGGGAAGTAGCCTTTGGGCCGATCGATGACCTCGGCGGGCACGACCTTGCGAGCAGCGTCCTTCAGCACGCCCTTACCGCCCGAGGCGAGCTTGAAGCGCGGCGGGATTCTCGCTGCGAGCTCGACCAGCTCATGGTCGAGAAACGGGACCCTGGCTTCGAGGCCCCACGCCATGGTCATGTTGTCTACCCGCTTCACCGGATCCTCGACGAGCATGACGGTGGTGTCCAGCCGCAGTGCCTTGTCCACGGCGTGATCGGCCCCCGGCTCCGCGAAATACTCCGCGATGAAGGCGCGGCTGTGGTCTCGCTCAAGGCCAGCCATAGTCACCGCCGATTGCATCTCTGCTTGGTCGCGGTCGCAGAAGACCCGCGCGTAATCGGTGACCGGATCCCGGCTTTCCATCAATGGCGGGTACCAGTGATAGCCGCCGAACACCTCGTCCGCGCCCTGGCCGCTCTGAACCACCTTCACATGCTGGGAGACTTTCTGGGAAAGCAGATAGAAGCCAATGTTGTCATGACTGACCATCGGCTCCGACATGGCGGCGATGCACCCGGGCAGCTCCGGCAGGACACGCTCGGTATCGACAAAGAGCTTGTGATGCCTCGTGCCGAACCGTTGCACGACGATGTCCGAGTAGTGAAATTCGTCGCCTTTCTCCTCGCCAACGCTCTCGAAGCCGATCGAGAAAGTCTGGAGGTCGTGCGCTCCCTGTTCGGCGAGCAGACCCACGATCAGGCTCGAATCCAGCCCGCCGGAAAGTAGGACGCCCACCGGAACGTCGGCAACGAGGCGTCGTCTGACGGCCGTCCTCAGGGTTTCGAGCGTCAGCTCCTCCCACTCAGGAGCCTCGAACTTCTCTTCACCGTCGCGAGGCCCGTATGTCGGTGCCCAGTAGCGGCTCGACCGGGTCGTGCCGTCCGCGTCGATCCGCATCACCGTCGCGGGCGGGACCTTTCGCACGCCGTTGATGATCGTGCGCGGCGCCGGCACGACGGAATGGAAGCTCATGTAATGGTGGAGGGCCACGGGGTCGATCGAGGTGTCGTCGACACCAGCGGCGAGCAAGGCCGGAAGCGTGGACGCAAAGCGGATCGCGCCTTTCGCCTCTGCCACGTAGAGCGGTTTGATGCCCAGGCGGTCCCGCACGAGGGTGAGGCTCCGGGTGGACCGTTCCCAGATCGCCACGGCGAACATGCCGTTGAGGCGGCGGACGAAGTTTTCCCCCCAAGCGTGGAATGCCTTACCGATAACTTCGGTATCACCTTCCGAGAAGAACCTGTAGCCTTTCCCTTCCAGCTCGCCGCGAAGCTCCCGGTAATTGTAGATCGCACCGTTGAAGACGATGGCGAGACCGAGTTCGGGGTCGACCATCGGCTGTTGCGAGCTGTCGCTGAGATCTATGATGCTGAGGCGGCGGTGGCCGAGCCGGATGTTCGCCTGTGCGTAGAGCCCGGATCCATCCGGACCCCGCGGTGCTATGACCTGTCCCATGTGATCGAGCGCATCGACATTCCCCGATGCGCCGTCGAAACGGATCTCTCCGAACAATCCGCACATCAGGTCGGCCGGCAGGCATGTGGTTGCGGGACTACCCGTGGCCGCTCAGCGGGAGGGGGTGTTGCGCTACGCTTGAGCGGCGACCCGCAGTTCAGCCATGTCGTGCTGGTCCCGACGGGCGCGGCGCTCCTCCTGAAGCGCGCGGAGACGACCACGGGCGCGGAATAGCCTGGACTTGACGGTTCCAACGGCGACATCAAGGACCTCGGAGACCTCTTCGTAACTGAAGCCCTCCACCGCCACGAGCATGAGCAATTGTTGATCGCGCTCCGGTAGGCGTTTGAAGGCCTCTTCGAATTCACGCATCTCCACGGCCGAGGATTGTGTCGGCGGGGTCTGGGCCGAACTCTCCCACTCGCTCACCGGGACATGGGGCCCGCGGCGACGCACACGCCTCATCTCGTCACAGTAGAGATTGTGCATGATGGTGAACAGCCACGTGCGCAAGTTGGTTCCCGGAGTGAACTGCTCAAAGCGGGAGACGCTTCGCTCCAGGCAGTCTTGCACCAGATCGTCAGCGCGCTCTGGGTCACGCATGAGCGCTCGGGCGTAGCGTCGCAGCGCCGGGATCTGGGCTTCGATCGCCAGGGCCTCTTCGTTTCGCATCCGACCCCCGTTCGGCCTCGCGTTCGTCTCAGCCATGCAGGTCATAATGTCAAAACCCCCGGAAACATCAAGCGGAAACAATTACTTATTCTCGAAAGTCTTTCGCTTTACCGCAGGTAGTATTAGCCGAATCACCACAGGCCTATTATCAGCATCAATTCCGAAGCCCCCGCGCGAATATGCGAAAAGCGCTGACATCGATGCCCTCATCATCGCCATGAACTACCCATGTAACGGAGATGGCATGTGCGGGGCGACTTTCAAGCGGTTGACCGTGCGCGCTGGCTCGCTATGTGATGTGACTCATCCTTGACAGTGAAGGTGGATCTGCTAGAGACCCGCGACGTTGCGTGAAGAGGGTGGTATGGCGGCGACGGAGCGTCTGGAGCGACGACGAAGGGCATCGCACTTTCCCTAGAGCGCGCCCTGCAGTCTGACCCCATGACTGGTAAACCGACGGTATATTCCCGGGGCGGGCGCGCAATCGTCGATCGAATCGCCTGCGCCAGGAAGCCATGTACGAGATCACGCCCGCTCTATCGGCCGATGCGCCCGCCATCGAAGCTTTGCTTGATGCCGCCTTCGGACCCGATCGGAAATCCAAGACGTCTTACCGGTTCCGCGAAGGTGTCGATCAGGTCGCCGATCTCAGCTACGTCATTCGCGAGCATGGGCGCATCATCGGCTCTGTCTCGTACTGGCCGATCCTGATCGGCGAGAGCGATTTCCCGGCACTGCTCCTCGGGCCGCTGGCCGTCAATCCGCTGCGTAAGAACGAAGGCATCGGAAGAGCGCTCGTGTTCAAGACGCTCGATCGGGCAGCCGCACTCGGCCACCGCCTCGTCCTTCTTGTCGGCGATCCGGCCTACTACAGCCGCTTCGGATTCTCCCCTGCCGCGCCGGCGGGGTTCGACATGCCCGGCGAAGATCCGGCACGGCTGCAGCTTCGCGCGCTCGATCCTCAAGTCTTGAACACGGTCAGAGGTACCATCAAGCGTTCGCCGCGAGTGTGCTGACGCCCGATTGGGATGGCGGATGTGCGGGCGAGCCGCCAGAATGGTCCTCATCGCTGGCACCGAGGAGCGGACGATGACTCACGCAGTCGTGACGGCGGCTCAACCCGAAGCGGTAGAGGCGGGAGCGCTCGCGCTGATGAGGGGCGGCAACGCGGTCGATGCCGCTATCGCCTGCGCTCTCGTGCAGACGGTGGTGGACCCGCAGATGTGCGGCATCGCCGGTTTCGGCTCGATGCAGGTCTACATGCCCGAACGAAGCGTGCACGCCTGCATCGACTTTCACGGGCGGGCGCCGTCGGCTGCGCGACCCGACATGTGGGAGCATCTGATCGAGCGCGAAACGCGTGACGGCTTCGGCTTCATCCTCAAGGGCAGGGTGAACGAAGTCGGCTATCAGTCGATAACCACGCCCGGGAGCCTCCGGGCGTTCGACGAGGCGCTCTCGCGATTCGGCACCATGTCTCTGGGCGATCTGCTGGGACCGGCCATCGAATATGCCGAGAACGGCTTCCGCATCAGGCCGCATGTGCATGCCCAATGGACCCAGCCCGAGGATCTGGGCCGTGCTTCGAAGATCGACCGGCTTCGGCACACGCCGTCGGGCAGACGGATCTATTTCGACGACAAGGGGGAGCTGCTGTGTCTCGGCTCGACCCTTCGGAACCCGGACATGGGGCGCACGCTTCGCCGGATCGCGCGTAAAGGTGCTTCGGATTTCTACGAAGGCGAGATTGCACACGAGATCGCCGCTGACATGGAGCGCCATGGCGGTCTCCTGACCTTGAAGGATCTCAGGGACTACCGCGCACAGGAGAACGAGCCTCTCTGGGGTGAATACCGCGGACGGCGCATCAGCACCAATCAGCCACCGGGAGGCGGCATTATGGTGCTGGAGATGCTGAACATTCTCGAGAACTTCGACCTCCAGGCGCTCGGCCATAACTCGCCCGAATATATCCGCGTCGTGTCGGAAGCCATGAAACTGGCGACGGTCGACAAGGACATGCACGTGGGCGATCCGAAGTTCGTCGAGGTGCCCGTCCGGCAATTGCTGGACAAGGACTATGCGCGTGAATGTGCAGAAGCGATTCGCCGCGGCGAAAAGGTGAGGGTGGCCCGCTTCGGCGCTGAAGAGCCGCGCGACACGACGCAGGTGTGTGTTCTCGACGAGCACGGTAACGCCGTGACGATGACGCATTCGCTCGGCTCGCCCTCCGGCGTCATCACCGATGGTCTCGGCTTCATGTACAACGGCTGCATGGGTGTCTTCGATCCACGCCCGGGACGTGCCGGCTCGCTCGCACCGGGCAAGTCTCGCTTCTCCTCGATGGCACCTTCGATCGTCTTCGAACGCGACGAGCCGATGCTGGTGATCGGCGCGCCGGGTGGGACGTACATTGCTATGGGAATCCTGCAGGTAATGCTGAACGTGCTCGACTTCGGCATGCCGATCCTGGATGCAGTCCATGCGCCCCGATTCTGCGCAACGAGCGACGTGATCGACGTCGTGAACCGGATTCCGCGCTACGTGACACAAGATCTGGAAGCGATGGGATATACGATCGCTCGCAGCCATCTGAGCTACCACTTCGCAGGCGTCCACGCGATCCTCATCAAGGATGGCTGTCGAACGGGTGCGGCCGACCCGGGTCGCGACGGGATGGCACTCACCGTCTAGTGCACCAGGGAAAAAATGGTTAGGAGTGGGGCAGGGGCGGCGCTACGCTCCGTGTGGGCACACGGTGGGCAGGCTGCGAAGTGATGCTTCAAATGGCCTGATTTGAGACTTGGGAGGAAGTGCGACATGAAGTTCGGCAGGGCACTGCTTGCGTCTGCGGCGATTACGCTTTCGCTCGCCGTTGCGGGCGCGGCGGCGGCGCAGGAGAAATTTCCTTCGAAGAACATCGAAGTGATTCTGCACGCTTCACCAGGCGGCGGCACCGACATCACCGCTCGCATGATGATGGCGGGAACGGCCAAGATCCTCGGCCAGGATATGGTGCCGGTGTATAAGCGTGGTGGTGGCGCCAAGGCCGCGCATGAGTATTTCAAGAGCCGTCCGGCGGATGGCCATACCATCATGGCTCTGACCCAGACGCACCTCTACCAGATCGCGCAGAACGATTCGCCAATCGAGATCGACGACATCGTCGGCGTCGCCCGCGCAATGGATGATCCCACCTTCCTCGTCGTGCGCAAGGACAGCCCCTACAAGACGATCGAGGAACTGGTCGAAGCTTCCAAGGAAAAGGCGCTGAACTGGGGCGTCGGCCAGATCGGGAGCACGGAGCACATAGGTCTTGCTCGTTTCGCTGAGGCGGCCGGGATTCAGTACAAGGTAATCCCGTTCGGCAGTGGCGGCCCGATGGTGAATGCGCTCATGTCGGGCTCGATCGACGGGACCATCCCCAACGTGAGCGAAGCGAAGTCGCAGATCGAGGACGGCACGTTCATTCCGCTGGTCGTGTTGGATGATAAGCGTCTGGAAGACTTCCCGGACGTCCCGACGAGCTTCGAGAAAGGTTACGAAGTCAAAGTCACGACGACCCGCGGGTACGCTGTCCGGAAGGGCACCCCGCCCGAGCAGATCAAGATCCTCGAGGAGGCGATGCTGGAGGGCATGAACACCGAGGAGTTCAAGAAGTATCTCAGTTCCCTCGGACTGAGTCCTCGCACGAGCGTCGCGGGTGCCGAGGAATGGGACGCGCAACTGAAGGAAGAATACGCCCAGGCAGCCGAGATCCTTCAGAAGATGGACATGGTGAAGCAGTAGGCGCGGGCAAGCTCCAGGAGATCTGAGTACCTTTCAGAGTATGAACATGGAGACTGCTCGATCCGGGCACGGCCGGCTGATCCACAAGACGGATCTCGGCCTCGCCCTCATTGTGCTCGCGCTGTGCGGCGCGCTGTGGTACGCGACCGCACAGTTCGACGAAGTGCCGGCGGTGCTTCAGCAGGGCGTGCTGCCGACGGATTTCCCGCGGCTGGTGATCGCGGTGATCGCCGTGCTCGCCCTGTTGCTCCCGTTTGAGCACATCGCGCACGCTCGCCGCGGCAGCAACATCGACGAAGAGCGCAGCGTCAAGGTCAAGCCGATCTCGATGGTGACCGCTCTGGTGCTGATCGGGCTGGTCGCGATCATGATCCCGTTCGGGATGTATCCGACCATGGTCCTCGCTGCCGCGGTAATGCCGTTGTTGTGGGGCGAGCGAAGATTTGGACGCCTCGCACTTTACGTTCTCCTGTTCCCGCTGGTGGTTCTGCTGCTGTTCGAGCAGGGATTGAAGGTGAACCTCCCGCCGGGGGTGTTCGGCGATCTGCTAGGTTGAGGTTGTAGCGTGGAAGCTGTCTTCTCCGGGATCGCCCTCATCCTCGAGCCGTTCAATCTGGCATTGATCTTCGTCGGCGTGCTGATCGGCGTGCTGGTCGGCGTGTTGCCGGGTCTCAGCTCCGCAATGGCGGTGGCGCTGCTCTTGCCGTTCACGATCGGGCTGGAGCCGGTGCCCGCGATCGCGATGATGGCGGCTCTGTATTGCGCCGGCACCTTCGGCGGCTCAATCACCGCCATCCTGATCAACACGCCCGGTGCACCGCCGGCCATCGCGACGGCGCTCGACGGCTATCCGCTGGCGCAGCGGGGCGAAGCGGGCAGGGCACTGGGCATCGCCGCAGTCGCCAGCGTCATGGGGGGGCTCTTCAGCCTCGTCGTCTTCATTCTCGCGGCGCCGGCTCTGGCGGCGATTGCGCTGCAGTTTCGGCCGCAGGAATACTTTGCGCTGACGCTGTTCGGGCTTTCGATGCTGGCGACCATCAGCGGAAAGTCGAGTCTCCGGAACCTGATCGCGGGCGCGCTCGGGGTTCTGGTCAGCACCATCGGCGTCCACATGTCTACGGGCGTCGAGCGGTTCACGTTCGGGCTTTCCGGCCTCTACGAGGGCATCAGCTTCGTGCCGGTGCTGATCGGCTTGTTCGCGATCGGTGAGTTGCTGAACCAGTCGCAAACCCTGGACAAGACCGTCGAGCGGATAAAGTCGGTTGCGGTGCGGTTGCCCAGCCGGGAGGATTTCCGCCGCGTCCGCGGAACGATCCTGCGTTCATCGGGCATCGGCACGTTCATCGGCATTCTGCCGGCCGAAGGCTCCACCGTCGCCGCCATCATCGGCTACAACGAGGCGAAGCGCTGGTCCCGCAACAAGGAGGAATTCGGCAAGGGCTCGATCGAGGGCATTGCCGGCCCGGAGGCGGCGAACAATGCGGCCACAGGCGGCGCGATGGTTCCGACGCTGGCACTCGGCATCCCGGGCAGTGGCACGACGGCCATCATTCTTGCAGCGCTCATCATGCACGGCTTTCGCCCGGGACCTTATCTGGTACGCGAGACGCCCGAGTTCATCTACGCGATCTTCACGGCGATGCTTGTCGCCAATTTCTTGTTCCTCGGTATCGGCCTCGCCGGCGCGAAGATCTTCTCCCGCATCACGCTGATCCCGCGGACGTTCCTCTGGCCGTCGGTGTTCGTGTTTTCGATGGTCGGTGCCTACGCCTACGCGCAGACGCCGTTCGACGTCTGGGTCATGCTGATCTCCGGCATCGTCGGCTTCGTGATGCTGCGCCACGGCTTCGGCCCGGCACCTTTCGTGATGGGCCTCATCCTCGGGCGCCTGGTGGAGGAGACATGGTCGCAGTCGATGGTGATCATGGACGGGAACTGGTGGGGCTTCCTCGAAAGCCCGATCGTGCTTCTGTTCCTCGGCCTCACGGTCATCTCTCTCTTCTGGCCGCTGATCACCGAGCACGTGCCCAAGCTGTTCCGCAGCCGTCGGGGGGCTGAGGCAGGAAGTCCTTAGCACTTGAGCGAAGGCGTATCGCTGCGTTGCACTCTGCGGGGGCTTTCCATACAGTCCGGCGTGTCCTTGAACCGCGAGTAAGCGATGCGCCTTTCCCGCTATTTTCTGCCGACCCTGAAAGAGACACCCGCCGAGGCCCAGATCGTCTCGCACCGGCTAATGTTGCGGGCCGGGATGATCCGCCAGGCTGCAGCCGGTATCTATTCGTGGCTTCCGCTCGGTTTTCGCGTGCTGAAGAGGATCGAGCAGATCGTGCGGGAGGAACAGGACCGCGCCGGCTGCCATGAGATGCTGATGCCGACGATCCAGTCGGCGGATCTCTGGCGGGAGAGCGGCCGCTATGAGGACTACGGCAAGGAGATGCTGCGGATCCGTGATCGGCACGACCGGGATCTGCTGTATGGACCGACCAACGAGGAGCTCATCACCGACATCTTCCGCTTCTACGTGAAGAGCTACCGCGAGCTGCCGCAGATCCTCTATCACATTCAGTGGAAGTTCCGGGACGAGATCCGGCCGCGCTTCGGCGTGATGCGTGGGCGCGAGTTCCTGATGAAGGACGCGTATTCTTTCGATTTCGATTATGCGGGATCAAAGCACTCCTACAACAAGATGTTCCTGGCTTATCTCAGGACCTTCGACCGGATGGGGCTGCGTGCAATTCCGATGCGAGCGGATACCGGGCCGATCGGTGGCGACCTCAGCCATGAGTTCATCATTCTCGCCGAGACGGGTGAAAGCGAGGTCTTCTGCCACCGCGACTGGCTGTCGCTGGACCTCAGGCGGGATGACGTCGATTACGATGGGGACCTGGAGCCGGTTATCGAATCGTTCACAAGCCTCTATGCCGCGACGGACGAAAAGCATAATCCAGCCACGTGTCCGTTGTCGGCCGACGAGCTCGTGACGGCACGCGGCATCGAGGTCGGACACATCTTCCACTTCGGCACGAAGTACTCCGCGCCGATGAACGCCGCCGTCGCCGGTCCGGACGGCGAGCCGGTCCATTGCCAGATGGGATCGTACGGGATCGGCGTCTCGCGACTGGTGGGCGCGGTGATCGAGGCCAGCCACGACGATGCCGGCATCATCTGGCCGGAGGCGGTCGCGCCGTTCAAGGTAGGGCTGATAAACCTCCGCACCGGGGACGCGGCCTGCGACGCCGCCTGCGACGATATCTATTCCAGGCTAGAAGCCGCCGGCGTCGAGGTGCTTCTCGATGACCGCGACGAGCGGGCAGGGGCGAAGTTCGCGGACATGGACCTTATCGGCCTTCCGTGGCAGCTGGTGGTCGGGCCACGCGGTCTGAAATCCGGGCAGGTGGAACTGAAGCGCCGTTCGGACGGGACGCGCGAAGAGGTGTCGATCGACTCGGCCCTCTCGCGGCTCACGGGGCAGCCCTGATGTTCTCCGCTTTCGAGCGGATGGTGGCGTTCCGATACCTTCGCGCACGTCGCGCGGAGGGATTCATCTCGGTAATTGCCGGCTTCTCGCTCCTGGGAATAGCCCTCGGCGTCGCCACGCTGATCATCGTCATGTCGGTGATGAACGGCTTCCGGTCGGAGTTGCTGGACCGAGTCCTCGGCCTGAACGGGCATATTGCCGTTTCTGGTGAGAGGGGGCCCCTGACGGATTTTGACGCAGTCGCGGAAAAGGTGCGCGGCGTGCCGGGTGTCGTCCGGGCGACCCCCACCATCGAAGGGCAGGTGATGATCACGGTCCAGGGCTCCGCCGCGGGTGCGCTGGTCCGGGGCGTCAGACCCGAGGACCTGGCTCAGCGGGAGATCATCACCGATAATATCAAGAGCGGCGATATTGCCCGGATGGACGAGAACTCCGTCATCGTCGGCACGCGACTCGCCCGGCGCCTGGGCGTTTTCCCCGGCGACACGATCTCTCTCGTGGCCCCCGAGACCGGGATGAGCCCGTTCGGCAGCGTGCCCCGGCTTCGAGGCTATCGTATCGCGGCGCTGTTCGAAGTGGGGATGTACGAATACGACAACGGCTTCATCTTCATGCCACTAGAGGCCGCGCAGCGCTTTTTCCGACTCCCGGATGCAGTAAGCAACCTTGAGGTCATGATTGAGGATCCCGACCAGGTTCGTTCGGTCGGGCGAGCGATCCACGAAGAGTTGGGTGGCGGCGTCCGGCTGTACGACTGGCGCCAGTCCAACGCTTCGTTCGTGAACGCGCTCGATGTCGAACGCAACGTGATGTTCCTCATCCTGACGCTGATCATCATCGTGGCGGCGTTCAACATCATCTCCAGCCTCATCATGCTGGTGAAGGACAAGGGCAGGGATATCGCCGTTCTCCGCGCGATGGGGGCGACCAAGGGAATGATCATGCGGATCTTTCTGCTGAGCGGAGCCAGCGTCGGCATCGCCGGCACGATCGCCGGCTTCGTTCTCGGCATCGTGTTCACCAGTAATATCGAGACGATCCGGGGGTGGCTGCAAACCCTGACCGGAACCGAGTTGTTCTCCCCGGAAATCTACTTTCTCTCCCAGATGCCGTCGGAAGTGGATGCGGGGCAGGTCGCCACCGTCGTCCTGATGGCACTCGCTCTCTCTCTGCTGGCGACAGTCTATCCGTCCTGGCGCGCCTCGCGCCTCGATCCCGCCGAAGCGCTCCGCTACGAATGAGTGCAGCGACGACACTCGAGCGGCCCGCCGGCGCCGGCCCGGGTCTGGAGTTGCGCAACGTGCGGCGGAGCTTCAGGCAAGCCGGCGAGCAACTCGACATCCTGCGCGGCGTGGACTTGAGCATCGCGCCGGGCGAAATTGTGGCTCTGGTAGGGCCTTCCGGCGCAGGCAAGTCGACGCTGCTTCAGATAGCCGGCCTGCTGGAGCGACCGGATGCCGGTGAAGTGCTCGTCGGCGGCGAGCCGAGCTCCGGCCTACGGGACGACGCGCTCAGCGCGATGCGGCGTCACAATCTGGGCTTCGTGTTCCAGTTTCATCATCTCCTGCCGGAGTTCACCGCCGTCGAGAACATCATTCTTCCGCAACTGATCGCCGGGCTCCCATACGGCGAGGCGCGCATGCGCGCTCTCGAGCTGCTCGACATGATGGGCCTCGGGGAGCGGGAAACACATCGCCCGGCGCAGTTATCCGGCGGGGAGCAGCAGCGGGTGGCGATCGCCCGAGCGATGGCCAACGCGCCGAAAGTGGTGCTGGCGGATGAGCCTACTGGGAATCTGGACAACCACACGGGCGAGCGCGTGATGAACCAGCTGGTGAACCTCATCCATCGCACGGGCGTGGCCGCGCTCGTCGCGACTCACAACATGGAGCTCGCGCGCACCATGGACCGGGTCGTTCGCATGGAAGATGGAAAGCTGGTCTCGGCCGCCACCGTCTGATCCAGATCTTGTGGATAATCGGCGCGCCGGGTGGCCAGATGAAGTAGCCCGGCGCCCGGGCGCTGTGCCATTCTGGAATGCATACTTCGCTCCAGCATCGTGAGGCCATGAGCCCGTCCGACTTCATCCACCTGCGCGTCCGATCCGCCTATTCGCTTTCGGAAGGTGCGGTACGCATTCCGCAGCTGGTCGAGCTCTGCAAGAAGCATCGGATGCCGGCGGTTGCGGTCACAGACAACGGCAACCTCTTCGGCGCTCTCGAATTCGCCATGGCCGCCGCCAAGGCCGGAATCCAGCCGATCATCGGGGCCATTCTGCCGATACGGCGGCCAGCGGCCAGCAACGGCCAGCAAAGCGCGCCTCGACCGGATTCGCTTGTCCTGCTCGTCCAGAGCGAGGCCGGCTATCGGAACCTCCTGCGGCTTGTCAGCCGGGCGTTCCTCGAGACCGAAGGCCACGAGCAGCCGCAGATCGCGCTGGAGGCACTCGACGGCGCGACCGAAGGGTTGCTCGCGCTCAGCGGGGGGCCGGGCGGAGTCGTGGACCGACGCCTGCTCGACCACCTGGATGCCGAAGCCGGGCAAGTACTCACGATCCTGGAGCGGCTGTTTCCCGGACGTCTCTACATCGAGGTTCAGCGTCACGGGCTGCCGATCGAGCACTCTGTAGAGGAGCGGCTGGTCGAGCTGGCTTATGAGCGTGACCTGCCGCTCGTGGCGACCAACGATGTGCATTTCGCCGACGCCGAGATGTTCGAAGCGCACGACGCTCTTATGTGCATCGCGCAGGGCCGTCGGCTCGAGGACGAGAATCGGGAACGTCTCACCCCGGACCATCGCTTCAAGTCCGCCGCGGAGATGGCCGAGGTGTTCTCCGATTTGCCCGAGGCGGTCGCGAACACGATGGTGGTTGCGAGGCGGTGCGCCTACATGCCGACGCCGCGGTCGCCGATTTTGCCGGCATTCTCCGGCGAAAGCGGAAGGAGCGAGCCCGAGGAGCTCCGCGCACAGGCGGAAGCCGGGCTGGAAAAGCGCCTCAGGAAGCACGTGATTCCGGCAGGCGTGGCGGACGCCGAAGAACTGGCGAGGCCCTATCGCGAGCGGCTCGATTACGAGCTCAGGGTCATCGTGGAGATGGGCTTTCCGGGATACTTTCTGATCGTCTCCGATTTCATCCGCTGGGCGAAGGCGCGAGATATCCCGGTCGGGCCGGGGCGCGGCTCCGGCGCCGGGTCCGTCGTCGCCTGGGCGCTCGAAATCACCGACCTCGATCCATTGCGCTTCAACCTGCTGTTCGAGCGGTTCCTCAATCCGGAACGCGTGTCGATGCCGGACTTCGACATCGACTTCTGCCAGGACCGTCGCGACGAGGTGATCCGCTACGTCCAGGAAAAGTACGGACATGACCGCGTCGCCCAGATCATAACCTTCGGAAAGCTTCAGGCCCGTGCCGTTCTGCGCGACGTGGGACGCGTGCTCGGCATGCCCTACGGTCAGGTGGACCGCATCTGCAAGCTCGTGCCGAACAATCCCGCAAACCCGGTCAGCCTGCAGCAGGCGATCGACGGAGAGCCGCAGCTCCAGGCGATGCGGCGCGAGGACGAAAGCGTCGCGCGGCTGATCGACATCGCGCTGAAGCTGGAAGGGCTCTACCGGCACGCCTCGACCCACGCGGCAGGGGTCGTGATCGGTGATCGGCCGCTGGACGAGCTTGTCCCGCTCTACCGAGATCCGCGCTCCGACATGCCGGTCACCCAGTTCAACATGAAGTACGTCGAGACTGCTGGGCTGGTGAAGTTCGATTTCCTCGGTCTGAAGACGCTGACGGTGCTGAAGCATGCCCAGGATCTGCTTCGCGCGCGCGGGGTCGAGATCGATCTGCTCCAGCTCCCGCTGGACGACAAGGCGACGTTCGATCTCCTCGCCAGCGGCGCGACCGCCGGCGTGTTTCAGCTCGAAGGTTCGGGCATGCGCGACATGCTGAAGCGGCTGCGGCCCAACCGCTTCGAGGACATCATCGCGGTCGTGGCGCTCTATCGCCCGGGCCCGATGGAGAACATCCCCAGTTACATCAACCGCAAACACGGCCAGGAAGAGCCGGATTACCTCTACCCGACGCTAGAGCCGATCCTGCGCGAGACCTACGGCATCATCATCTACCAGGAGCAGGTGATGCAGATCGCGCAAGAGCTGTCCGGGTACAGCCTCGGTAATGCAGACCTTCTGCGCCGGGCGATGGGCAAGAAGATCAAGGCGGAGATGGCCGCCCAGAGAGAGCGCTTCGTGGAAGGCGCTGTCCAACGTGGCGTCGAGGCGCAGCGCGCTTCCGACATCTTCGACCTGGTCGACAAGTTCGCGGGCTACGGCTTCAACAAGTCGCACGCGGCAGCCTACGCGCTGGTTGCCTACCAGACGGCCTACGTGAAGGCAAACTACCCGGTCGAGTTCATGGCTGCGCTCATGACCTACGACATGGGCAATACGGACAAGCTGAACGCCCTCCGGCAGGAGCTGACGAGGCTGCGTGTGAAGCTGCTTCCGCCGGATGTAAACCGTTCCGGAGTCACGTTCACGGTCGACGAGGACGAGAACGGTGCCAAGGCGATCCGATATGCCTTGGCCGCGATCAAGAACGTCGGCCGTCAGGCGATGGCAGCACTGGTGGAGGAACGGGAGAGCAATGGGCCATTCGCCAGCCTCTTGGACTTCGTTCGGCGGCTCGACACGCGCTTGCTGAACAAGCGGCAGCTCGAGAACCTGATCAGGGCCGGAGCGCTCGACGATCTCCACCCGGACAGGGCGAGACTGTTCGCGGGTGCAGAGCTGCTGATGCGCCATGCGGCGGCATCCGCCTCGGAGCGCGAGAGCGCCCAGGTCAATCTGTTCGGCGACACCGCGGCCGCGGACGAACGGATCGAGCTGCCGATGGTCGATCCATGGAGCGAGGGGGACAAGCTGAAGCAGGAGCTGGAAGCGGTCGGACTCTACCTGTCGGCTCACCCGGTCGATAGCTATGCGCAGGTGTTGCAGCGGAAGCGGGCGACGCCTATCGCCGAGATCTCCGCCCGCGTCGGCCGCGTCGGGGTTGCCAGCGTAATCGTCGGAGCGACGGTCGTCGGAAAGCAGGAGCGGACGTCGACCCGCGGTTCGCGCTACGCCTTCGTGCAGATCTCCGACAGCAGCGGCATGGCGGAAGTCACCGTATTTTCAGAGGTCCTGGCGGTATCCCGCGAGTTGCTCGAGAGCGGGCGGCCGATCCTGATGACCGTCGAAGCACGCCTGGATGGCGATAGCCTTCGGCTCACGGCACAAAGGATCGAGGACCTGGACGGTGTAGCGGCTTCGACCTCGGCGGGCTTGCGAATCTTCGTCGAAGACCCGCGACCGCTCGAGCGGGTGCGGGAAGCCCTGGCGCGGGAGAGTCGCGGAAAAGGCAAGGTCACGCTGATCCTCGATCTGGACCGCCGCCGGGAGGTGGAAATGACGCTGCCCGGCGGCTACGCGATCTCACCGGCCGTCGCCTCGATGCTCAAGACCATCAACGGTGTGATCGAGGTGAGCGAGATCTGAGGGAGAGGGTCCGATCCGACCTTCATCGGTGCATCAGCGGCATGCTCCGCCGCCAGGATGTGAGATGAGCGCAGGCCGGGGCGCGGGAGCTTATAACTTGCCAAGCTGGCCCCGGGAGGTTATCTAGCACGCCTATTTCACACGCAAGGAAGCGGCCGGCGGGATACCGCTGTCGTCGCTCCGGTGCCGTAGGCTCGTGGGCTGTCGGTAGGACCTTGCGGAGGCTCAACCGGAAAACTAGGGAATCGCATACAATGGCTATGCCCACTTTCACCATGCGCCAGCTTCTCGAGGCCGGCGTGCACTTCGGGCATCACACGCGCCGCTGGAACCCGAAGATGAAGCCTTACATCTTCGGCGAGCGCAATGGCGTCCACATCATCGACCTGCAGCAGACCGTGCCGATGCTGTACCGCGCCTTGGGCGCTGTGCGCGACGTGGTCGCCGGGGGCGGTCGCGTGCTTTTCGTAGGCACGAAACGTCAGGCGCAGGAAGCGGTCGCGGAAAAGGCCAAGGCGTGTGGTCAGTATTACGTGAACCACCGCTGGCTCGGCGGCATGCTGACGAACTGGAAGACGATCTCTCACTCGATTCGCAGGCTCCGCGATCTGGAAGAGCAGCTGGCGCAGGAGAATATCGGCCTCACCAAGCGGGAGCTGCTCAGCCTTACGCGAGAGCGTGACCGGCTCGAGCAGACGCTCGGCGGAATCAAGGACATGGCGGGGCTTCCCGACATGCTCTTCATCATCGACACCAACAAAGAGCACATCGCGGTCGACGAGGCGCGGACGCTGTCGATTCCGGTGGTGGCCATCGTGGACAGCAACTCCAATCCGGACGGCATTGCGTTTCCGATCCCCGGAAACGACGACGCTATCCGTGCGATCTCGCTGTACACCGATCTAGTCTCCTCCGCGGTTCTGGATGGGCTCGAGCAGGAGATGGTGGCATCCGGCGCTGATCTCGGCGAGCGCGAGGAGCTGCCGGGCGAGGACGCGTTGCCGGCGGAAGGTGCGGACGCTTCCGTAGAGACGGCTGGCGATGGCGACAATGCAACGGCGACCGTCGAGGAGAAAGTCGCGTCCGTCTGAAGACAGGCGCGAATGCGATTGCCGGGCTGATGCCCGCGACAAGTCAAGGGATGAGATAGAATGGCTGCTGTCAGCGCATCGCTGGTCAAGGAACTGCGGGAGAAGACCGGCGCCGGCATGATGGACTGCAAGAACGCCCTGAATGAGACGGGCGGCAACATCGAGGAAGCGGTCGACTGGCTGAGGAAAAAGGGGCTTGCCGCGGCAGCCAAGAAGGCCGGGCGTGTCGCCGCCGAAGGTCTGATCGGTGCCGCGGTCGAGGGGACGAAGGGTGTTCTCGTCGAGCTGAACGCCGAAACCGACTTCGTCGCACGCAACGAAGAGTTCCAGGAGCTGGTCCGACGGGTCACAGAGCTCGGGCTCACCGCGGAAGGCGACATGGATAAGCTGAAAGCGACGAAGGCGCCGAGTGGGAGCACCGTCGAGGAGGAGATCACGCGGGCGATCGCCACGATCGGCGAGAACATGTCGCTCCGCCGCTACGGCATGCTCTCGGTGGGGCAGGGTGCGGTGGCCAGCTATGTGCACTCCAGCGTCGCGCCGAATCTCGGCAAGATCGGCGTGTTGGTGGCACTGGAGTCTACCGGCGACGCGGAGAAGTTGGTGGAACTCGGACGGCAGCTCGCGATGCATGTCGCGGCGGCCAATCCGCGCTGGGTCGAACCGGCGGACGTGGATGCGTCCGAAGTCGACCGTGAGCGTGCGATTCTCGCGGAGCAGGCGCGTGCCTCTGGCAAGCCGGAGAACATCATCGAGAAGATGGTGGAGGGCCGCCTTCGGAAGTTTTACGAGGAGGTGGCCCTGGTCGAGCAGGCCTGGGTCATCGATCCCGATAAGAAGGTGAAGACGGTGCTCCAGGAGGCGGCGAAGACGGTGGGCGCGCCGGTGAAGTGCGTCGGCTTCCTGCGCTACGGCCTCGGGGAAGGCGTAGAGAAGGAGGAGAGCGACTTCGCCTCGGAGGTGGCCGCCACCCTGAAGCATTGATCCCGTCGCGGTGGGCGGGCGTGAGGAGGACATCTCGATGAACCCGGCGCCGCTCTACCGTCGCGTGTTACTGAAGGTGTCGGGCGAGGCGCTGATGGGGGCGCAGGAGTTCGGCATCGAGGTGGAGACGATGACGCGGATCGCGCGGGATATCGCGCAGGTCCACGCGATGGGTGTGGAAGTTTGCCTGGTGGTCGGCGGCGGCAACATCTTCCGCGGCGTCTCCGCCGCCGGATGGGGGATGGATCGTGCCTCCGGCGATTACATGGGCATGCTGTCCACGGTGATAAATGCTCTGGCACTCCAGAGCGCGCTGGAGAAGCTCGGCCATCCGACCCGTGTTCAGTCGGCCATCCCCATGTCCAGCATCTGCGAGCCATACATCAGACGTCGTGCTCAGCGGCACATGGAGAAGGGTCGGATCGTCATATTCGCGGCCGGCACCGGCAACCCCTTTTTCACGACGGACAGCGCCGCCGCGCTTCGCGCCTCGGAGATGAACTGCGACGCGCTTCTGAAAGGAACGCAGGTGGACGGGGTCTACAGTGCGGATCCCAAGAAGGACGAGAGCGCGGTCCGATACGATCGTCTCGAGTACATGGATGTTCTCGCCAACGAGCTGGGGGTGATGGACGCATCGGCCATCTCTTTGGCCAAGGAGAACAGCATTCCGATTCTGGTATTTTCAATTCACAATGCCGGCGCCTTTGCCGAGGTCATTTGCGGCAGGGGCACCTACACGACGATATGCCACAAAGTATAGGGTGAAGCCTTGGCCGAGCCGGACATAAGCGACATTGAACGACGGATGGACGGTGCCCTGGAGGCACTGAGGAAAGAGTTTCAGGGCCTCAGAACAGGCCGCGCTTCCATCAGCCTGCTCGAGCCCCTTGTGGTGGATGCATACGGCAGCCGCATGCCGATCAATCAGGTCGGTACGCTGGGAGTGCCGGAGCCGCGCATGATAACCGTTCAGGTCTGGGATAAGGCGATCGTGTCCGCGGTCGAAAAGGCGATTCGAGAGTCGAACCTCGGCCTCAACCCCTCGCGGGATGGGCAGCTGATCCGGGTGCCGATTCCCGAGCTGAGCGAAGAGCGCAGGCGGGAGCTGACCAAGGTAGCCGGGCGGTATGCGGAGCAGGCGAGAGTGGCGATCCGCAACGTCCGCCGTGACGGCATGGAGATGCTGAAGCGGATGGAGAAGGACGGCGAGCTATCCCAGGACGAGCAACGCGTCTGGCACGACGAGATCCAGGCCATCACCGACAAGCATATCTCCGCCGTGGACGAGCTGCTCGCCACAAAGGAGCAGGAGATCATGCAGGTCTGAACAAATGGAGCCTGCTGCTTCGACAAAGAACACTCTGACACCGCCTGTTCACGTCGCGATCATCATGGATGGGAACGGGCGCTGGGCAATTCGCAGAGGCCTTCCGCGCGCGCTCGGCCATCGCAGGGGTGCGCAGACCGCGCGCGCGGTCATCAAGGATGCGATCGACCTCGGCGTCTCCTATCTGACGCTGTACAGCTTTTCATCCGAGAACTGGAACCGGCCGACTTACGAGATCGAAGCCCTGATGGGGCTCCTCCGGCACTATCTTCGCAGCGAAGTAGCGGAGTTGCACAGGACGGGCGTGAAGATCACGTTCATCGGCGACAGAAGCCGACTGCCTGACGATATCGTCGGCCTCGCCAAGCATGCGGAGCGGCTCACACGCGACAATACCCGTATCCAGCTCACGATGGCTCTGAGCTACGGCAGTCGCGCCGAGATCGTCGCCGCGGCACGCAGCATCGCGGAGCGGGCCGTCCGGGGCGAGATCTCACTAGACGATATCGACGAGAACCTGATGGCGCACTCGATGCAGACTGCCGGAATCCCGGATCCCGATCTGGTGATTCGAACGAGTGGAGAACAGCGCCTCAGCAACTTCCTGATGTGGCAGGCGGCCTATGCCGAGTTGGTCTTCGTGGACACGCTGTGGCCGGACTTTTCCCGCGAAGATTTCGAGGCCGCAATTCACGAGTACCACCGGCGGGAACGGCGGTATGGCGCCACGGGCACCTAACGGGGGTGCCCGAAACTTCTGGACGAGGATTGCATCCGCCGCCGTTCTGGCGCCGATCGCGATCGGCGCGATCTGGCTGGGATCTCCCTGGTTCGACCTGATGGTTATCGCCGCGTCCGCAGCTTTGGCATGGGAGTGGGCGAAGCTCTGCCGATACGGGCGCTTCGAGGGGCGCGACTGGCCGTTCGTCTCTGCCGTCGCAGGAGTAGTTCTGCTGCCTGCCCTGGGGGTGCCGGTCTT
Organism: Alphaproteobacteria bacterium; assembly: GCA_029268305.1. Classification (GTDB taxonomy): domain Bacteria; phylum Pseudomonadota; class Alphaproteobacteria; order JAJUGE01; family JAJUGE01; genus JAJUGE01. The sequence continues at coordinate 19,103 of JAJUGE010000017.1, read as the reverse complement.
GCTTGCGTTGTTGCTGGCATTCGCGCTCGCCGGCGCGTGGCTGTTCGGCGGCTTGGCTGCAAGTGCCGAAGCCTCCGGGTGGAGATCTGCCGGGCTGCTTCTGATCGCGCTGGGCGGGATCGCGCTGCTTACGATCCGCAGCGGCGGCCAAGGGCTTCACGCCACGATCTGGGTGTTTCTGGTGACCTGGGCCGTTGACACTGGAGGCTACCTCGTCGGGCGGGTCAGCGGCGGGCCGAAACTTGCGCCCCGCATCAGCCCGAAGAAGACCTGGTCGGGATTGGCGGGCGGGCTGCTCGCCGCGATTGCGGTCGGGGTGGCATATCCGTACGGTGTCGCGGCGACCGCGATCTCGGCGGCGACCGCCGCCGTACTCGTCGGCGGCGCGGCGGTGATCGGTGACCTTTTCGAGTCGGCGGCGAAGCGGCGGTTCGGACTGAAGGACAGCAGTGCGCTGATCCCCGGGCATGGTGGGCTGCTGGATCGGGTGGATGGTTTGCTGCTGGCGGCCCCTGCAACGGCGTTATTGCTGTCGGAGAGCTGGAGATGGGGTTGAGTTTCCCTGAAGGTGCGAAACGCCGGGTCACCATTCTCGGCTCTACCGGCTCGATCGGACGCAACACGATCGAATTGATCGAGCGGGATCGGTCGGCGTTCGAGGTTGAGGCGCTGACCGCGGGGAGCAATTACCGGCAGCTTGCCGAACAGGCATTGCGGCTTCGTCCGGCCCTCGCTGTGGTTGCGGACGAAGGGGCCTACGCCGGACTGCGCGATGCGCTGAACGGAACCGGGATCGAGGTCGCGGCCGGCAAGCAGGCACTGGTGGACGCCGCGCAGCGCCCTGCAGACTGGGTGATGGCGGCGATCGTCGGCGCTGCCGGATTGGAGCCGACTCTGACTGCGATCGCCCGAGGGGCGACCGTCGCACTCGCCAACAAGGAGTGTCTCGTCTGCGCCGGCGAGCTCGTGACCGCAGCGGTGAGAAACAACGGTGCCGTTCTGCTTCCCGTCGACTCGGAGCATAACGCCATTTTCCAGGTCTTCGATTTCAACCGTCCAGAGTCGGTCGATCGCATAATTCTCACCGCGTCTGGCGGTCCTTTCCGGGAGCTGACCCGCGAGGAGATGCGCAGCGTTACGCGGGAGCAGGCACTCATGCACCCCAATTGGGAAATGGGTGCGAAGATCACGATCGATTCGGCGACAATGATGAACAAGGGGCTCGAGCTGATCGAAGCCTGCCATCTCTTCCCCGTCCCGGAAGAGCGCGTAGAGATCCTCGTCCATCCGCAATCGGTCGTGCATAGCCTGGTCGCATACCGCGATGGATCGGTGCTCGCCCAACTCGGCGCCCCCGATATGCGCACGCCGATCTCGCTGGCCCTGGCCTGGCCGGAGCGGATGGCCGTCCCCGACGTCCGTCTCGACCTGGCGTCGATCGGCCGGCTCACCTTCGAGCCGCCGGATACGGAGCGATTCCCCGCGCTGGCGCTTGCGCGCGAAGCTCTTCAAAGGGGCGGATCGCACCCGATCGTCCTGAATGCCGCGAACGAGGTTGCGGTTGCGGCATTCCTTACCGGAAGTGCGCGTTTCCTGGAGATAGCCGATATCGTCGGGGAGACGCTCGCCCGCGTTCCCCACCGTCCGATCGAAAAGATCGAAGACGTCATCGAGGTAGACATCGAAGCTCGCGCTTCGGCTTCCCGACTTTTGCGCAGCACCGCTGCCGTGGGCTGAGCCCGCGCAGACAGGATGTCGAGCATGTCACTAGTCCTTGAATACATCATCCCGTTCCTAGTGATCCTGACGATCCTCGTCTTCGTGCACGAGTTGGGTCACTTCCTGGTCGCACGCTGGAACGGCGTGCGCGTGGAGGTCTTCTCCGTCGGCTTTGGGCCGGAGTTGTTCGGGTACACGGACAGCCGGGGAACGCGGTGGAAATTCAGCGCGATCCCGCTCGGCGGCTATGTGAAGATGTTCGGCGATGCGGGGGCCGCCAGCACACCGGACGGCAGACTGCGGGAAATGGCGCCGGAAGAGAGAGCCCAGGCGTTTCATTGCAAACGCCTGGGCCAGCGCGCGGCGATCGTCGCCGCGGGTCCGGCCGCCAACTTCCTGTTCGCCATCGTGCTCTTGGCAATCATGTTCATGGCGGTAGGCCGGCCATTCACGCCGCCGGAGGTGGGCGCAGTGCTGGGGGAGAGCGCTGCGGCAGAGGCGGGACTACGACCCGGCGATCGGTTCGTCGCGCTCAACGGGCGTACAGTCGAGCGGTTCGAAGACATTCAACGCATCGTCCAGCTCAACCCCGGCGTCGAGATGCAAGCCGTGATCGACCGGGACGGCGAGCAGATCACACTCACGATCGTCCCACATCGGCACGAGTTGACTGACCGCTTCGGAAACGTTCAAACGATCGGCAGGATTGGAATCTCACGGTCCGGTGTCGAAGCCGTAAAGCTCGGCCCGATCGAAGCGGCAGCAGCGGCTATCGAGCAGACTTGGATCACCTGCGGCATGATCCTGGAGGTGGTCGGCCAAATGATCGGCGGCTCTCGTCCGACCGACGAGTTGGGCGGCATCGTCCGGATTGCTCACATTTCCGGCGAGGTGTCGCAAGTCGGCGTTGTGGCAATCGTCAACTTTATGGTTATGCTCTCCATCAATCTGGGGCTCATCAATCTTTTCCCGATTCCAATGCTCGACGGGGGGCACTTGCTGTTCTATGGGATCGAGGCCGTCCGGGGTAAGCCATTGGGGGAGCGGGCGCAGGAGTACGGGTTTCGAATCGGTTTCGCACTCGTGATTGCGCTGATGCTGTTTGCGACCTGGAATGACCTCGTGCACTTTCGCGTCGTGGATTTCGTCAAGCAGATAGTCAGCTAGCCATATGCAATTCTTCAGAGATTGGCGTCGAGCAGGCCGAATTTCGGGTTACCTGCTGCTGTTCTGGCTTGTAGCCAGCGTTGCGGCGCCCGATGCGGCGGCGCAGTTCTTCTCGGCGGACATCGCCCAGGCCGGACCAGGCGCGATCCAGGATATCCGTGTCGAGGGCGCCCAACGGGTCGATGCCGAGACGGTCCGTTCGTATCTGACTGTGCGTCCGGGCGATCCCTTCGATCCGTCAGAGCTGAACGAGTCGCTGAAATCCCTGTTCGGCACCGGCTATTTCTCCGACGTCACGTTCGGGCGGGAAGGGAATACCCTAATCGTGCGAGTGACGGAGAATCCGATCATCAATCGGGTGGCGTTCGAGGGCAATCGACGGATCGAGGACGAAACCCTCTCTCAGGAAGTGCAGTCCAAGCCGCGGGTCGTCTACACCCGAACGCGGGTACAGAACGACGTCAAACGGATTCTGGACGTCTACAGGCGCAGCGGGCGCTTCGGTGCCAACGTCGTGCCGAAGATCATTCCCCTCGAGCAGAACCGGGTTGACCTCGTCTTCGAGATCAGCGAGGGGGAGCAGACGGAAATCGACCGGATCGTCTTCATCGGCAACGAGAAGTTCGATGACGGCGACCTTCGCTCGGAGATCCGGACCACGGAAAGCCGCTGGTGGCGGTTTTTAAGCTCGGACGACATCTACGACCCGGATCGGATCGCACTCGACCGCGAACTGTTGAGAAAATTCTACCTGCGCGAAGGATACGCCGACTTTCGGGTCGTCTCCTCGGTCGCTGAATTGTCACCAGACGGGTCCGCCTTCATTCTCACGTTCACGGTCGAGGAGGGCGAACGGTACCGGTTCGGCGAGATCGACCTCGTCAGCAAGCTGCCGGATTTACAGACGGATCAGCTGCGGCCCTTCGTGCGTCCCGTCACCGGCGAATGGTACAACTCCGATCTCGTGGAAGAGACTGTCCAAGCCCTCACCGAGGAGATCGGCCGGTACGGCTACGCATTCGTCGACGTTCGGCCGCGGGTGACCCGGCGCCGCGACGAGCGCATGGTCGACGTCACCTTCGAGATCGGCGAGGGACCGCGAGTCTATGTCGATCGGATCGAGATCGAAGGAAATGTGCGGACCCTCGACCGGGTCATTCGCCGCGAATTCAGGCTTGCGGAAGGAGACGCATTCAACACGGCTAAGCTGCAGCGCTCGCGGCAACGGCTCCGCAATCTGGGTTTCTTCGAGCGCGTCGAAGTCACGAACGTGCCGAGCGACCAGCCGGATCGGACAACGATCAAGGTCGAGGTGCAGGAGCAGGCGACAGGCGAAATCTCGCTGGGCGCGGGATATTCCTCAACCCAGGGACCGCTCGCGGACATCGGCATACGAGAGCGCAACCTCCTCGGGCGTGGTCAGGATCTGCGGGTGGGAATACAGGCCTCGGGACGCCAGCAGCAGGTCGATCTCAGCTTCACCGAGCCCTACTTCCTCGAGCGCAACCTGCTCGCCGGCTTCGACCTGTTCCACGTCGTGCGAGACAACTCGGACGAAAGCTCGTTCGACCTCACGACCTCGGGCTTCTCGTTGCGGGCGGGGTACCGGATCACAGAATCCCTTTCGCAGCGTTGGCGGTATACGCTGCGGCGAGACGATATCGACCCCGGCTCTGACGCATCACGGTTCGTCCGCGCGGAGGAAGGCGTGGACCTGACCTCCGCCATTGGGCATGAGCTGGTTTACGACAAGCGCGACAGCCGCTTCGATCCCACCGAGGGATACTTCCTCAGCCTCTCCAACGAGATCGCCGGTCTCGGCGGCGACGTGTATTACGCGCGAACCGAGATCGGGGGAGGGCACTATCTTCCGCTGTGGGAAGAGACCGTGCTCGGCGTAAGCGGTCGGGCTGGCTATATCGTCGGGCTCGGCCAGGATGTGGGACTGAACGATAGATTCCAGAAGGGCGGCGATTCCTTCCGGGGCTTCTCGATCAGCGGTATCGGCCCCCGCGACGTGACTACGGACGACGCCCTCGGCGGCAATCAGTATGCCATCGGAACGGTTGAACTATCCTTCCCCCTTGGTCTCCCGGAGGAATACGGGTTCAAGGGGCGGGTCTTCTCCGATTTCGGCACCCTGAGCGGCATCGACGATTCCGGACCGGAGATCGACAAGGCCGGCGGCCTGCGAGTATCCGTGGGTGTCGGCGTGACCTGGCGCTCGCCGTTCGGGCCGCTCCGGGTCGATTTCGGACATCCCGTCGTCAAGGAAGATGTCGACGAAGTCGACAATGTGCTCTTCAGCTTCGGGACGCGCTTCTAGATGGATTGGTGCCTGCGATCCTGCCGTGCTGCGGCGTGGATGGCGGCGCTTCTGCTGCTTGCCACGCCCAGCCTCTCGATCGCGCAATCGATCCCGCAGCCGGTGGTGATGGTGATCGACACCGCCAAGATCATGGCGGAGGCCCGGGCGATGAATTCGATCCGCGATCAGATCGACCAGATCCGCAGCAGCTATCAGGCCGAGATCAAGCGGGAAGAGGACGAGCTTCGGCGTGCGGATCAGGAGATGGCCCAACAACGCCAGGTGCTCTCGCCGGAGGCCTTCAACCAACGGCGACAGGAACTGCAGCAGCGAGCATCGGCGCTGCAGGTGAAAGCGCGTACCCGACGCACGCAACTGGATCAGGCACTGAGAGATGCGGTGCAGGTGGTGAGGAACCGCTTGCTTAAGATCGTCGAAACGGTCGCACAGCGTCATGGTGCCAACGTCGTGGTACAGAAGTCCGACCTCGTCTATGCCGATGATCGGATGGAGTTCACCGACGAGGTCCTTGCCCAACTGAATGCGGAGCTATCGACGGTTACAGTAGAGACGCCGAGGGGGTAAAAGTCGCGAAGCCGGGCGTCTGCCGGATTGTTGGTGGGCCCGCTTGCTTATGACAGTCGATGAATAGACAGGTCGGTACTGAAATGGATTCCACCAAGCCTTCCGCGGCCGGGAATACGATCGACATCAGCCGCCTGATGGAGATGATCCCGCATCGTTATCCGATGCTGATGGTCGACCGCATCGAAGATGTCGTCGTCGGCGAAAGCGCGAAGGGCATTAAGAACGTCACGATCAACGAGCCGCACTTCCTGGGTCATTTCCCAGAGCGAGCGGTGATGCCGGGTGTGCTCATCATAGAAGCGATGGCGCAGACTGCGGCTGCGCTGGTGGTGCATACGCTCGGGCCTGCTGCCGAGGGCAAGCTCGTCTATTTCATGACGATCGACGACGCGCGCTTTCGGCGGCCCGTCGTACCCGGCGATCAGCTTCATATTCATGTGATGAAGCATCGGCGCCGTGCATCCGTCTGGAAGTTTCGAGGCGAAGCCAAGGTGGATGGCACACTCGTTGCCGAAGCTACTTACAGTGCGATGATCCTCGATACCTGATGCCCGACATCCACCCGACCGCCATCGTCGAGCGGGGGACCGAGATCGCAGCAGACGTCGTGATCGGTCCCTACTGCATCGTCGGGTCGGGGGTGGTGCTCGAGGCGGGGGTGAGGCTGCTATCCCATGTCGTGGTCACGGGGCGCACCCGGATCGGTGAGGGGTGCCAGCTATTTCCATTCGCGTCCATCGGCCACAGGCCCCAGGACCTGAAGTATCGGGGTGAAGAATCCACCTTGGTAATCGGCGAGCGCAATATCATCCGAGAGTACGTGACGATGCAGCCGGGCACCGTCGGAGGCGGGATGGAGACGGCCGTGGGCGACGATTGCCTGTTCATGGCGAGCGCCCACGTCGCTCATGATTGCAAGGTCGGCAACAACGTCGTCATGGCGAACAACGCAACGATCGGCGGCCACGTCGTCGTCGGTGATCATGCCATTCTGGGCGGGCTTTCGGCGGTTCACCAGTTTGTGCGGATCGGCGTACACGCCATGGTCGGCGGGATGAGCGGAGTCGAGCACGATGTGGTGCCCTACGCCGTCGTCGTCGGTGACCGCGCTCGATTGACCGGCCCCAATTTCATAGGTCTGCGGCGACGGGGCTTCTCGCGCGATGAGATCGAGGCAGTTCGCGGAGCCTACCGGATTCTCTTCGACCCTGGGATCGGAACGTTGGCGCAGCGACTGGACCGTCTGGAGCGCTCCTATCCCGAAGCGACGACGGTGAAGGAACTGGTCCGATTTGTCCGAGAGGACGCGAGCCGGCCGCTCTGTCGTCCGGGCCAGGTGACCGATGGCGCCTAAGCTGGGCATCGTTGCTGGGAGCGGCGACTTTCCCCTGCGCCTGGCGCACGCTTGCCGCTCGACCGGACGCGAACCTTTCGTGCTGGCGCTCGAGGGCCAAGCCGATCCCATCGATTTCGCCGGCTTTGCGACGGCGACCGTTCGCATCGGCGCGGCCGGGCGCGCGCTGGACCTTCTCCGCCGCTCGCGGGTGTCCGAGCTCACCTTCGCGGGCAATGTCAGCCGACCGCCACTTCATTCTATACATCCGGACCGGCGCGCTTCCGTCTTCCTCGGCAAACTCGCCCTGCGATCTTTGGGGGATGATGGGTTGTTGCGCGCCGTCGCTCGGGAACTCGAGGCCGAGGGCTTCCGAATAATCTCGCCGGCGAGCATCCTCCAGGATGCCACCAGTCCGGTCGGACCATGTGGGGAGTATCTGCCGGATCGGGAGGCCTGCGCCGACATTGCTCGAGGGATCGAGGTAGCAGCCGCGCTCGGCAGGGCGGACGCAGGTCAGGCCGTCGTGGTGCAACAGGGCGTGGTCCTCGCGATCGAGGCCGCTGAAGGAACGGACGCCCTGATCGGTCGCGCGGGCGCCATTCAGCGAGAAGGGGGTGGCGGGGTCCTGGTGAAGATGGCGAAGCCGCAACAGGATCGCAGACTCGACCCGCCGGTTATCGGGCCGACCACCGTGCGGAACGTCGCATCTGCCGGACTTCGCGGCATCGCTGTGGAAAGTGGAGGGGTGCTGGTGCTGGACCGCAAGCTGGTTGTCGAAGAAGCCGACGCGGCCGGCCTGTTCCTGGTTGGGGTGGAAAGCGCCCGAGAGACGTGAGCGCTTCGTCAGCCGAGGCGGTATCGCTTTTCATCGTTGCCGGAGAGCCATCCGGCGACGCCATCGGTGCCCGCCTCATGCGCGCACTGCGTGAGCGGGCGCCGGAGCCGTTGCGGTTTGTCGGCGTCGGCGGAGAGGCGATGCAGGCGGAAGGGCTCAAGGTCATCTTTCCGATGTCCGATCTTTCGGTCATGGGGATTGGGGAGGTCCTGCCTCGCCTACCGAGGATCCTCGCGCGGTTGGAGGAGGCTACGACGGCCGCTGTGAAGCTGCGCCCAGCGGCGGTGATCACGATCGATTCGTCGAGTTTCAACAAACGCCTCGCCCGCCGCTTGCAAAGCAGCGGGCTGCCGGCATTGCGCATCCACTATGTCGCGCCGATGGTTTGGGCTTGGCGGCCGCGACGCGCCACGAAAATGGCAGCTTGTTTCGATCATCTCCTCGCGCTGTTCCCGTTCGAGGTCGAGATCTTCCGGGCGGCGGGGCTCCCGACCACTTGGACGGGTCACCCCCTCGTCGAGACCCAGCCCGGAGAGGCGGCTTCGTTCCGGCGGCGGTATGGCATTGATCCGGGTGCTCGCGTCGTCTGTTTGCTTCCTGGCAGCCGGATGACCGAGGTGCAGCGACTGCTCCCAGCGTTCCGGGAGGCCGTTGCGCGAGTGGAGAAGGCGGTAGGCCCTGTTCACACGGTCGTGCCCACGGTGGAGACCGTTGGAACCGCGGTAGAGGCAGCGTTGCACGCGTGGCCCACGGACACGACGCTTATAAGAGGGGGCATCGAGAAGGCTGCGGCATTCACCGCCAGCGATGTCGCATTGGCTGCGTCGGGCAGTGTGACGCTCGAGCTTGCGCGCGCCGAGGTGCCGATGGTGGTCGCCTATAAGACGAGCGGGCTTACGGCCTTCCTCGCACGGCGCCTCGTCAAACTGCCGCACATCTCGTTGGTCAATATTCTCGCCGGGGAAGCGGTTGTGCCGGAGCTACTGCAAGGGGACTGCACGCCGGACCTTCTCGCTACGGAGCTCTCCAGGCTGCTGATGGATAGGGGAGCGCGCGATCGGCAGCGAGCGGCATTCCGCGAGATCTGCTCCGGTTTGGCCCCGGTCGGTGAACTCACCCCCAGTCAGCGAGCGGCCGATGTGGTGCTTGGCCTTGCCTTCGCGGATACCGCACCACAGACTCCGGCGAGCCTACATGGAGAGGTGACGAGATGAATGACCAAACCGCCCCGGCCGGCAGTGCAACGTCCGATGAAGGAACCGGAAACTTCCGGTTTCTCCACACGATGATCCGCGTTCTGGACCTCGAGAAGTCGATTGACTTTTACACACGTCTGCTCGGCATGAAGCTCCTTCGCAGGAAGGATTATCCGACAGGTGAGTTCACGCTCGCGTTCGTGGGCTATGGCGACGAGGCGTCGAACACCGTCGTGGAGCTCACGCACAATTGGGGCCAGAAGGAGCCGTATGATCATGGAAACGCGTTCGGGCACCTCGCGATCGGCGTGCCCGACGTCTACAAGACGTGCGAGCGGCTGGCGAGTGAGGGCGTGAGCATCCCGCGGCCGCCCGGCCCGATGAAGCACGGCGGTAGCGTGATCGCCTTCATCGAAGATCCTGACGGATACAAGATCGAGCTGGTCCAGAAGGGGTGATTCCGACCCGTTGAACGAAGAAGGGCGGCCAACCGGCCGCCCCTCCGACTTCGGAACGATACAGCGCTCAGGAGCGCTTCTCGATCGGGACGTAATCGCGGTTGGTCGGCCCCATGTAGAGCTGGCGCGGCCGGTTGATCTTCTGCGACGAATCCTCGATCAACTCGTTCCACTGGGCGATCCAGCCCACCGTGCGACCGACTGCGAAAAGGGCCGTGAACATGCTCGTGGGGAAGCCGATCGCTTTCAGGATGATGCCCGAATAGAAGTCGACGTTCGGATAGAGCTTGCGCTTGACGAAGTACTCGTCCTCGAGCGCGATCTTCTCCAGCTCGACCGCTACCTCGAGCAGCGGATCGGTGATGCCGAGTTCGCCCAGCACGTCGTGCGCGGCCTTGCGAATCACCTTCGCGCGAGGGTCGAAGTTCTTGTAGACGCGGTGTCCGAAGCCGAACAAGCGGAACGGATCGTCGGGATCTTTCGCGCGCTTCACCCAGTCGCCGACGTTCTTCTTGTCGCCGATCTGGCTGAGCATCTTGAGGACTTCTTCGTTCGCCCCGCCATGCGCCGGCCCCCACAGGGCGGCACAGCCCGCGGCTATGCATGCGAAGGGGTTCGCCCCGGTGGAACCGGCAAGCCGCACGGTCGACGCGGAGGCGTTCTGCTCGTGGTCGGCATGGAGGATGAAGATGAGGTCCAGCGCCTTCGCGACCACCGGGTTGATCTGGTACGGCTCGGCCGGGACGGCGAAGCACATGTGAAGGAAGTTTTCGGCGTAGGACAGGTCGTTACGCGGATAAGTGAACGGCTGGCCAACCGAGTATTTGAACGCCATCGCGGCGATCGTGGGCATCTTCGCGATCAGCCGGTATGAGGCGACGGTGCGATGCCACGGGTCGTTGATGTCCGTGCTGTCGTGATAGAAGGCCGAGAGCGCGCCCACGACGCCGCACATCACCGCCATCGGGTGCGCGTCGCGTCGGAAGCCCCGGTAGAAGTAGTTCAGCTGGTCGTGCAGCATCGTGTGGTGCGACACGTCGTAGACGAACTTGTCCTTTTGCTCCTTGGTCGGGAGCTCGCCGAACAGCAGGAGGTAGCACACCTCCATGAAGTCGCTCTTCTCCGCCAACTGCTCGATCGGATAACCCCGATAGAGCAGTACGCCCTCGTCACCGTCGATGTACGTGACCTTCGACTGGCAACTCCCCGTCGCGGTGTAACCGGGGTCGTAGGTGAAGTAGCCAAGCTCCTTATACAGGTTGCGGATGTCGATCACCTTCGCACCCGCCGTGCCGCTCAAGAGCGGCATGACGGCTTGCCTGTCGTTCGTGTTGTCGATGATCGTGACCGTTTCGTTCGACGCGTGCTCCGTCATGCCAGCCGTTCCCTATGGATTGGAGCGGACCGCTCGGCGGCCCGAAATCGTGTCAGGAGAATAGAGCTACCGCTCGGGGTTGGCAATTCGTCGCGGGCACCACCCAGCCGGGGTCATGCCGCCGCATCCCGAAGGCGAGCGAGTGTTTCTTCCCTTCCCAGAAGCGCCATCACCTCGAAGATGCCGGGTGAGGTCGTCGACCCGGTGAGAGCCGCGCGCAGCGGCTGCGCCACCTTTCCCAGCTTCTTTCCCTGGTCTTCCGCGAAGCTGCGCACGCGCGCCTCGGCTTCCGTCTCCGTCCAATCGTCGATACCTTCGAGACGCGGCGCGAGGTCACGTAGCAGCTGCTTCGCTTCCGGATCCAGTAGTTTGGCTGCTTTCTCGTCCATCGGAAGCGGACGAGGGCGAACATAGAAAGCGGCGCTGGAAGCCAATTCTACCAGAGTCTTCGCGCGCACCTTTAGGCCCGGCATGGCGCGGACCAGGAGATCGCGCGCAGCCTCGGACAGCGGGTGCGGTGCGACGAGCGCCTGAAGGTGCGGCCAGATGAGGTCGACGAGCCTGCCGTCCTCCGCCTCCCGCATATAGTGGCCGTTGAGGTTCGTCAGCTTCACCATGTCGAAACGAGCCGGCGACCGGCCGACGCCATCCAGGTCGAACAGTTCTATCGCGCGCTCCGTGTCGATGATCTCTTCATCCCCGTGGCCCCAACCGAGGCGAAGCAGATAATTGCGCATGGCCTCGGGCAGGTAGCCCATATCGCGGTAGGCGTCGACGCCGAGAGCACCGTGCCGCTTCGAAAGCTTGCTGCCGTCGGGCCCGTGGATGAGCGGGATGTGAGCGAAAGCAGGTAGCTCCCAGCCCATGCCGAGGAACACATGGGCCTGGCGAAACGCATTGTTCAGGTGATCGTCGCCGCGGATCACGTGGGTGATGCCCATGTCATGATCGTCGACGACGACCGATAGCATGTAGGTCGGTGTGCCGTCCGCACGCAGCAGGACCATGTCATCTAGGTGCTCGTTGCCAACCCGGACCTCACCCTGCACGAGATCCTGAATCACGGTCTCGCCCTCTTGTGGCGCCCGTAGCCGAATCACCGGCGGCACGCCAGGCGGAGCTTCGGACGGGTCTCTGTCCCGCCAGCGGCCGTCATAGCGGATCGGCCGGCCCTCGCGACGCGCCGCCTCCCGCATCTCCGCCAACTCTTCCTGTGTGGCGAAGCAGTGATAGGCGTGCCCCGCAGCCAGGAGCTGCCGTGCTACTTCCGCATGTCTTTCGGCCCGCTGGGACTGGTAAACGATCTCGTCGTCCCAGTCGACGCCCAGCCAGGAGAGGCCGTCGATGATCGCCTCTATCGCCGGCTGCGTCGATCTGACCCGATCGGTGTCCTCGATCCGCAGTCGAAACACCCCGCCGTGATGACGTGTGAACAGCCAGTTGAAGAGTGCGGTTCGTGCGCCGCCGATGTGGAGGAAACCCGTCGGTGATGGTGCGAAGCGTGTAACGACCGCCATGGTTGCGCCTCCGCGCGCCGACCGTAAGCTCGAGGTCTGGAGATGGGGCGCCTTTATCGACATGACCAATCTCGCCGTCAATAGAAGCGACCGCGACTCGCCGGGCGAGGAGGAGGAAAGCCGTACCAGCTCTCCGGGGTCTCGATGGTTCGATGCGCTTCGGGAGAATATCTTCGAGGAGCGCGACCGTTGGTTTCTTTGGCTGCCCGTCGCAGTCGCCCTCGGCATCGGCGTCTATTTCTCGCTCGAACGGGAGCCGCCGTCCGGCCCCACCTTGTGCATCTGGATCGTGCTCTGTCTCGGATCCTGGTTGGCACGGCGTCGGCCGGTGCTGCTCATGGTCGGGATTCCGACGCTCGCCGTCGTCACCGGATTCGGAGCTGCACAACTTCGGACGGTATCGCTCGAGGGGCCGCTTATCGAGAAGCGCACACGGCCCGGTCTCGTAACCGGAACCGTCGTCGAGGTCGAACCGAGCGGCCGGCGTTGGCGGATCGTCCTGGAGGATCTCGTGGCGGAAGGGCTGGAGAGCCGTTCCACTCCGATGCGGGTGCGGATTGTGCTGCGCCACGACGACGTACCCCCCGATCCTGGAGCATCGGTTTCGTTGACCGCCGTACTGATGCCACTGCCTCGCCCAGCGATGCCCGACGCCTTCGACTTTGCACGACATGGGTTCTTTCAAGGTATCGGCGGCGTCGGCTATGCGATCTCGCGGGTGAAGATCGAGGAGGGTGATTCTCCGGCTGGCTCGTTGGGGAGCTCCGTCGCCTCTGCGCGGCGAGCGGTGGGGAAGCGTATCGTTGCCGCATTGGACGACGGTAGCGAGAGTGGCCTCGTTCGACGCTCTCTCGCTGACGCACTGCTCATCGGGCAGCGAGGCGCCATCCCGGAAGAGGTCGCTGCGGCGATGCGGGACTCCGGGCTCGCCCACATCCTGGCAATCTCAGGCCTGCACATCGGACTGGTCGCCGGCTTCGTCTTCTTCATCGTGAGAGCGGGGCTCGCACTCGTTCCGCCGCTCGCGCTTCGACAACCGATCCGCAAGTGGGCGGCAGGGGCGGCGCTCGGCGGAACATTCGGCTACCTCCTCCTCGCAGGCGCGACCGTGCCGACGCAGCGCGCCTTTCTCATGCTTGCGATCGGCCTCGCCGCGATTCTCGCGGATCGGTTCCAGATCAATATGCGTCCGGTCGCGTGGGCCGCGCTCGCCATCCTGCTGTTCATGCCTGAGAGCCTCGTCGGCGCCAGCTTCCAATTGTCGTTCGCCGCAGTGATCGCGCTCGTCGCTGCCTATGAAGCCGTGCGGGCGCGGTGGCGAGGCATCGGGATCGGAGCCGGATTTTCGCGCGATCCCGTGCGTGCTCGAACGTCGGTGATTGGTCTCTACTTTCTGGCGGTTGCGTTTACCTCGGCTGTGGCGGGCATGGCGACCGCGCCGCTGTCGTTGATCAACTTCAACAGGGTGGCGATCTATGGCCTGGCCGCCAATCTGGCGGCAGTGCCGATCACCGCGTTCTGGATCATGCCCTGGGGCATCGTCTCTCTGGCGCTGATGCCGTTCGGCCTGGAGGCGCCGGCGCTCGCTGCAATGGCGCAGGGACTGGACCTGATGGTATGGGTGGCGCGCGAAGTCGCTGCCTGGCCAGGAGCCGTGTGGCTCGTTCCGGCAGTTCCGATCTGGTCGCTCGTAATCGTCGTCTTCGGCGGTCTGTGGCTGACCCTCTGGCGGCGCCGTTGGCGACTTTTCGGAATACCGGTGATGCTGGCAGGCCTGATTGCCGGGATGCAGCACGAGCCGCCTGACGTGCTGCTGTCCGGCGACGGCCGACTGGTGGCGGTGCGGCCGACATCGGACGAGCTTTGGGTCTCATCCCTTGCCCGCGCAAAGTTCGAGCGAGGTGTCTGGATGCAGCGTCTGGGGTTGTCGCGAGCGGTAGACTGGCAGTCGGCCGCGGGCGCCGCCGACGACGGCATGTTCACCTGCGACGCACTCGGTTGCGTGTTGCGGAAGGGGGACGCTGTCGTGGCACTGCCACACGATCCGCGTGCCGTTCACGACGATTGCGCCGCGGCCGACGCCATAGCTGCCGTAGTACCGGTCGACAAGCTCTCCTGCCGCGGCGCCCCCCTGGTGATCGACCGGTTCGATCTCTGGCGGCGGGGAGCGCACGCGATCTGGCTGAGGGAGGACGGGGCGGTCGCTTACAAAAAAGCCGTCCGGGACGGGCAGGGCGAGCGCCCCTGGAGCGTCTGGCCGCGCTGAACGATAGGCCTTGCCTCAGTATCGACGCAGCAGTCCTCGAAGGCGGCCCTGAATCCGCACGCGATCCGGACTGTAGACGCGCGTCTCGTAAGCGGGGTTGGCCGCCTCGAGCGCCACGGCGCCCTTCGAGCGGCGAAGCCGCTTCAGTGTCGCCTCCTCGCCATCGATCAGCGCCACCACAATCTCGCCCGAGTCGGCGGCGTCGCACTCCTCCACGATGATCGTGTCGCCGTCGATGATCCCTGCCTCGACCATCGAGTCCCCGGCCACTTCGAGTGCGAAGCTCGAGCGACGGCCGAGCATGGCCGCGGGCACTTCGACCGTAGAGCCCGGATCACGCAACGCTTCGATCGGGGTGCCAGCAGCGATCCTTCCGTAAAGTGGCAGGTTCACGATCGACTCTCTCCGCTCATTCGCCGCGTTGTCGGCCTGGCGGGCCGGGCTACGATCACTGGCTTGTGCGGCGACGTCGTCGTTTGCAGCCTCTATCGGCGCGGGTTTCTCGCCGGCAAAGGCTGCAGTTTCGGGAAGACGCAGGACTTCGAGAGCTCGTGCGCGGTGAGGCAGGCGACGGATGAATCCTCGCTCTTCCAGAGCGGTGATCAGACGGTGGATGCCGGATTTGGACCGCAAATCGAGCGCTTCCTTCATCTCCTCGAACGAGGGGGAGACCCCATCCTCGATCAGGCGCTGGTTTATGAAGAGAAGCAGTTCGGTTTGCTTCCTCGTCAGCATTTTCCTTCCCCCGTCCGGAAGTTCCGAGGAACAAATCAGAAACGAATAAGACGTTCTATTTTGGTTCTCCTGGACTGTCAAGAGCGACCAGGGTCCGCTCGAAGATCAGATCGGGAGAGAACCTCCGCCGAACAGCATCACGTCGACGACTTCACCCTCCTTTGCGGCGGGCGCGTGCGGTCGCCGCACAATGAGGCAATCTGACCGGCACAGGCTCGACAACATCGAGCTGTCCTGAACCGAGAACGGCATCGCCTGCGGGAGGTGCCCTTCATTCCGGCGAAGTTCCGCACGCATGTAGTCTTCGCGCTCCCCGTTCGGCGGCAGCGCCACACCCAGCCGGGCCTTGGCCCGCAGGGTGTCCGGGGCTGCAATGCCGAGCAGGCCGGCGATCGCAGGACGCAGGAACAGCAGCGCACACACCAGAGAGGAAACCGGATTCCCCGGCAGGCCGAGAACGAGGGTCTTGCCGAGGCGGCCGAACATGAGTGGCTTGCCCGGTCGCATCGCGATCTTCCAGAAGTCGAGCTCCATGCCTTCGGCGAGAAACGCCTCCTGCACGAGATCGTGCTCGCCGACCGAAGCGCCTCCCATGGTCACCAGCACATCCGCGTCGCGGCCCGCGCTGGCGAGGCTCGAGAGTGCCTCGATCGTGTCGCCGGCCACGCCCAGGTTGACCGGGATACCGCCACAGGACTGGACGAAAGCGGCGAGGGCAGGTCCGCTCGAACTGACGATCTGGCCCGGGCCGACAGGATCTCCGGGGAGGGCGATCTCGTCGCCGGTAGCCAACAACGCGATTCGTGGCCGTTGCCGCACCGATAGCCACGGCACGTTCATGGCTGCTGCCAGGCCGATATCGCGCGACGTAAGCACGCGGCCCGCTTTCAGGCCAACGGCACCCGCGCGGAAGTCGAGGCCGGCCTTCCGCACATGCCTCGCACTGTGGACACTTTCCCGCACGCGAAGGTTCGTACCCTCCGTATCGGCGTCCTCCTGGATCACCACCGCATCGGCGCCCGGAGGCATTGGCGCTCCCGTGAACAGGCGGACCGCCTCACCAGGCCCTACGGCTCGATCGGGAAGTCCGCCCGCCTGGATCCGGCCGACGATCTTCAGCGTGCAAGGCACCTCAGCGACGTCTGCGGCACGCACGGCATAGCCATCCATCGCCGACACGTCGTGAGGGGGCTGCGTGCGACGCGATATGACGTCTTCCGCCAGCACTCGTCCGAATGCATCGGAGAGCATCACCCGCTCTCCCGGCAGCGGAGAGACCGCGGCGAGAATCCGCCTTGTCGCCTCTTCGACCGAGATCATGGCTCCGCCTCATAAAGGCCCGATTTGCCCCCTGACTTGAGCTTCAGGCGGACGTCGGTAACCGTCATTCCCCGGTCTATGGCTTTGCACATGTCGTAGATCGTCAACGCTGCCACCGAGACCGCCGTCAGAGCCTCCATTTCGACACCGGTTCGCGCAGCAATCTTGCAGGTGGCCGTGATCTCGACCGAGCTCGACGCTTCGTCACACTGCAAATCCAGCTGCACCGACGTCAGCGGCAGTGGATGGCAGAGCGGGATCAGGTCGGACGTCTTCTTCGAGGCCATGATCCCGGCTAACCGGGCGGTGGCGAGCACGTCGCCCTTGTGCATGGCGCCAGCCTGCACCCGCTGCAACGTTTCGGGGCGCATGACTACGCGCCCGGTGGCAATCGCAACGCGTTCCGTTACCTCCTTGCCCGTTACATCGACCATCACGGCGCGTCCGCGATCGTCGAAATGGGTGAGGTCGTCGGTCATCGGTCAGACTGCCGTGGAAACCCGGGTGCCGAGCAGCGATCTGGTCGCCGACTCCACATCCGGCTGGCTCATGAGGTGCTCTCCAACGAGAAAGCATCCGGCGCCACAACGCTGCATCCGCCTGAGGTCCTCGATGGTCTTGAGGCCACTCTCGCACACCAGGAGACGATCGTCCGGCACGTGCGGCGCCAGCTCTTCCGTCGTCGAAAGGTCTACCCGCAACGTCTTGAGATTTCGATTGTTGATGCCAATCAGGCCTGATCGAAGCCGCAACGCCCGATCAAGCTCCGCCCGATCGTGGACTTCCACCAACACGTCCATGCCAAGTTCGTCGGCCGCACTCTCCAACTCCGCGGCAGCCGCATCCTCGAGTGCCGCCATGATAAGGAGAATGCAATCCGCACCGAGCGCTCGGGCTTCGACCACCTGATAAGGATCCAGCATGAAATCCTTGCGGAGCACGGGAAGATCGACCGCGGCCCGTGCGGCCATCAGATACTCGTCGCTTCCCTGAAACCATCGAGATTCGGTCAGGACCGAGAGGCAGGAGGCACCTCCAGCCTGGTAGGCGCGGGCGAGGGAGGGCGGGTCAAAATCCGCCCGTATCAGCCCGCGGCTGGGCGAAGCCTTCTTGATTTCGGCGATCAGTCCGAAGCGGCCGTCGTCGAGCGCCCTTCGAAGCGCCGATCGAAACCCCCTGGGCGGTGGGCTCGTTCGCGCCGATCGGGAGAGTTCGTCGAGCGAGCGCTCGGTCTTCCTCGCTGTCACCTCCTCCCGTTTGGCGTCGCAGATCTGCCGCAGGACGTCGCTCACGACCGACCCTCCCTGGCAGCGCCCTCTGAGTTGGTGGTCTCGATGAGATTGAACAACGTGTTGCGTGCTTTCCCGCTATCGATCGACTCGGCAGCGAGCTCCACGCCCTCGCGAAGGCCATCGGCCCTGTCGGCAACGATCAAGGCGGCAGCGCTATTGAGCAGGACTATGTCCCGGAATGGGCCCGGCTCGCCCTCGAGCAACCGCCTGATAGCGGCTGCATTGACGGCAGCTTCGCCACCTTTGAGAGCTTCAGGCGTGGCACGAGGCAAGCCGGCGTCCTCGGGCTCGATCTCGAAAGTGCGCACCACACCTCCGCGCAGCTCTGCTACGTAGGACTTTCCCGTCGTCGTCAGCTCGTCCAGCCCATCGGAGCCATGCACGACCCAAGCACGTTCCGAGCCGAGATTGGCGAGCACATGCGCCTGCGCCTCAACCCACTGGCGCGAGAAGACGCCGAGAAGCTGGCGCCGCGCCCCCGCTGGGTTGGCCAGCGGCCCGAGCAGATTGAAGATCGTGCGCGTGCCGAGCTCTACTCGCGTGCCAGCCACATGCCGCATGGCTCCATGATGACGGGGGGCCATGAGAAACCCGATCCCGGGATCGCGGAGCGACTTCTCCACCACCGTCATGTCGGCGTCGATGTTCACCCCAAGCGCCGAGAGAACCTCGGCCGATCCGGTCTTCGACGAGAGCGCCCGATTGCCGTGCTTGGCTACCGGCACTCCACATCCGGCGACGACCAACGCCGCCGCGGTTGAGATGTTGAAAGTACCCGAAGCGTCTCCACCGGTCCCACAGGTGTCGATGGCATCCGGCGGTGCTGCGACCCGGAGCGCCTTGGCGCGCATGACGCGGGCGGCGCCTGTGATCTCCTCCACCGTCTCTCCGCGGACACGCAGAGCCATGAGGAAGGCGCCCATCTGTGACGGCGTCGCGTCGCCGGACATCATGATCTCGAACGCCCGCTCCGACTGCGACTCGGTAAGGG
>JAJUGE010000016.1 GCA_029268305.1 Alphaproteobacteria bacterium | reverse complement strand
GTTTTCCTCGGCTTCTTTGGGTTGCCGCGCTCGGCGCCGCTGGTGGGAGGCATGGTGCTGGCGCTGATGACGCTGCCGACGATTATCATCGCCGCCCGGGCGGCGCTGAAGGCGGTGCCGCCCTCGATCCGCGAAGGGGCACTGGCGATCGGCGCCTCGCGGGTGCAGGTGGTGACGCATCATGTCCTGCCGCTCGCCATGCCGGGGATTCTGACCGGTACCATCATCGGCATGGCCCAGGCGCTGGGAGAGACGGCGCCGCTGCTGATGATCGGGATGGTGGCGTTCATCGTCGACATTCCGGGCGGCATCACCGATCCGGCGACGGTGCTGCCGGTGCAGGTCTTCCTGTGGGCGGACAGTCCTGAGCGCGCCTTCGTTGCCAAGACCAGCGCCGCCATCATGGTCCTGCTGGTCTTCCTGGTCCTGATGAACGCTATCGCCGTTTTCCTGCGCAAACGGTTCGAGCGGCGCTGGTAAGGGGAAACAGATGCCTTTCAACGGCAGAGCGGATCGGACCAACGAGATCCCGAAGATCGTCGCGGATCACGTGGACGTCTTCTACGGCGAGAAGCAGGCCCTGTTCGGCGTCGACCTCGAAATCAACCGAAACGAGGTGACGGCCCTGATCGGGCCCTCCGGGTGCGGCAAGTCGACCTTCCTCCGATGCCTGAACCGGATGAACGACGTGATCCCCAACTGCCGCGTCGGCGGCTCGATCCGGATCGACGGCGAAGAGATCTACGATCCGAAAGTCGACCCGGTCATCCTGCGGCAGAAGGTCGGCATGGTCTTCCAGAAGCCGAACCCGTTCCCGAAATCCATTTACGACAACATCGCGTATGGACCGAAGATCCATGGCCTCGCGCGCGACCGGACTAACCTGGACGAGATCGTCGAGACGAGCCTCACCCGGGCCGGGCTCTGGAAAGAGGTGAAGGATCGGCTCGCCGCCCCCGGCACCGGATTGTCCGGCGGTCAGCAGCAACGCCTCTGCATCGCCCGGGCAATCGCGGTCGACCCCGAGGTCATCCTGATGGACGAGCCGTGCTCGGCACTCGACCCGATCGCGACCGCCAGGATCGAGGAGCTGATCGACGAGCTCCGCGAGAACTACACCATCGTCATCGTCACCCATTCGATGCAGCAGGCCGCACGCGTTTCGCAGCGGACGGCCTTCTTCCACCTCGGAGTCCTGGTCGAAGTCGGCGATACGGAGAAGATCTTCACGAACCCCGCAGACGACCGGACGCAGGGCTACATCACGGGCCGCTTCGGCTAGGACAGGAGGAGCCATTGTCGGAACACATCGTCACGTCCTACGACGCCGAGCTCAGCCGACTGAACCGGATGATTCTCGAAATGGGCGGTCGTGCCGAGAGCCAACTCGCGGCCGCGGTCAACGCCTTCTCCAGACGTGATGCCACCCTCGCCGCCACCATCGTGCGGCAGGACGACTATATCGATGCCCTCGAGGCGGAAATCGACGATTTCGCGGTGCGCCTTCTGGCGTTGCGCCAACCGTTCGCGATCGACCTGCGCATGGTCATTGCGGCGATCAGGATCGCAAGCGACATCGAGCGCATCGCCGACTACGCGGCCAATGTCGCCAAGCGCACCATCGCTCTCACCAAATCGCCGCCGATCGGGCCCGAGAAGGTCGTGCCCCGCATCAGCGGCATGGTCGAAGCGATGATCCGGGACGTCCTCGACGCCTTCGTCGAACGGGACGTGGAAAAAGCCCATGCCGTTTGGCGCCGCGACAGTGAAGTGGACGACGTCTACACCTCGCTCTTTCGCGAACTGCTCACCTACATGATGGAGGATCCGCGCAACATCGGCCCGTGCACCCATCTCCTTTTCATCGCTAAGAACATCGAGCGGATCGGCGACCACACGACCAACATCGCCGAGACCATTCACTACCTCGTGCGGGGTGAGCGGATGGTAGAGGAGCGTCCGAAGAGCGATACCAGCAGCTTCGAGGTCGTCGCGCCGGCGAGCCAAGGCTCGGCGCCGGAACAGGGAGGCGAGAGCTGATCCGATGAAGCCGCTAATCCTGATCGTCGAGGACGAACCGAGCCTGGTCGAGCTGCTCCGCTACAACCTCGAAAAGGCCGACTTCGAGGTGCAGACCGCCCGCGACGGCGACGAGGCCCTCGTCGCCATCGACGAGAGGCGGCCGGACCTCGTTCTGCTCGACTGGATGCTGCCCATGACCTCGGGGCTCGAGGTATGCCGGCGGATTCGCCGGCAGCCGGAGACTCGCGATCTGCCGATCGTCATGCTGACGGCGCGCGGCGAGGAAGCGGATCGGGTAAGAGGCCTCGAAAGCGGCGCCGACGACTACGTCACCAAGCCGTTCAGCCCGAACGAGCTGATCGCCCGCGTGCGCGCGGTGATGCGGCGAAGCCGCCCGGCTACCGCCGCGGACAAGCTCGAGTTCGCCGACCTGTCCATGGACCTCGTCGCACACCGGGTTTCGCGCGGCGACCGGCGAGTGCATCTCGGACCGACGGAATTCCGGCTGCTCCGCTACCTGCTCGAGCACCCCGGCCGCGTATTCTCGCGCGAGCAATTGCTGAACGCCGTCTGGGGCCACGACATCTATGTCGAGCCGCGCACGGTCGACGTTCACATCCGGCGCCTCCGCAAGGCGATCAACGGCCCCGACGAGCGCGACCTGATCCGGACCGTGCGCGCCGCCGGCTATTCGCTCGACCTGGAGGACGCCTGAGGAGAGGCGCCATCGTCTCGCTCGGCGCCCGGTAACGTCAGCACCACCCGCACCGCATCCCGCTCTTCCGGGTGCGGCTCGCGCCGAAATCCGAACTCGTCGCAAACCGCCAGCATCCTGTGGTTCTCCCGCAGGACATCGCCCCAGATCTCGCCGATGCCGCGGCGACGGGCATGGGCGATGATCCGGTCCATCAGGATGCGTCCCAGTCCCTGACCCTTGATCGAGCTGTCGACGATGATGGCGTATTCGGCCCGGCGATTGTCGGGGTCGGCGATGATGCGGACGACGCCGAACACTTCCTCCGGCTCGCCTTCGCCCGGGGCCACGGCCACCAGCGCCATCTCCCGGTCGTAATCGATCTGGGTCAGGCGCTCGGTGATCTCCGGCGAGAGCCGCCCCATCGGCGCGAAGAACCGCATCCGGATGTCGCCGGGGTCGAGGCGCGCGAACCCACGGTGAAACGCGGGCGCGTCCTCGGCCCGCACCGGGCGCAGAAGGAAGGTCCGGCCGTTCGCGAGCGTCACCTCCTCCTCCAGCTCGGCCGGATAGGGACAGATGGCGAGGCGGGCATGCGGCGGTGCCTCGCTGGCTTGGACGCGGATCCGCGCATCGAGGGCGGTCACGCCCGACTCGTCGGCCAGCAGCGGGTTGACGTCCAGCTCGACGATCTCGGCGAAATCGCAGACGAGCTGCGAGATCTTCACGAGAGTGGCCGCGATCGCTTCCCGATCTGCCGGCGCTCGGCCCCTGTAACCCTCGAGAAAGCGGCTGATCCCGGTAGAGGCAATCTGCTCATGGGCGAGCTTGAGGTTGAGCGGCGGCAGCGCCAGCGCCTTGTCGGCAGCCACTTCCACCGCGGTTCCGCCGCGACCGAACAGGATCACCGGACCGAACTGCGCATCCTCGATCATTCCGACGATGAGCTCGTGCGCGGACGCCCGGCGAACCATCTGCTGAACCGTGAAGCCCGTGATCCGGGCATCCGGTCTTGCGACAGCAATGCGCTCCAGCATCGTCCGCGCCGCCGCCTCGACCTGCTCGGGGCTCGCCAGGTTCAGGGCCACGCCCTGCACGTCCGTCTTGTGCAGGATATCCGGCGACAGGATCTTGAGCGCCACGGACCCTTCGATCCTCTCGGCGGCGGCGCGCGCTTCCTCCGGCGAGCCGGCGATTTCCGTCGGCACCGCCGGGATCGTGTAGGCGGCCAGGACCTGCTTCGATTCCTGCTCGTTCAGCCATTCACGGCCATCGGAGAGGGCATCGTCGATGATCTCGCGCACGACCGCCTGCTCCGGTCGGTACTTTTCGGGCAGCGACGGCGGCGCCTCCATGAGCTGCGTCCGCATCCGGCGATAGCGGACCACATGCGAGAAGGCGCGCACGGCATCGCCGGGAGTGGCATAGGTGGGGAGGCCGTTATCGCCGAAGAGACGCCGGGCGTCGGAGGCGGACTGCTCCCCGACCCAGCTCGTGAAGATCGGTGGCGCATGCGGAGGCGCCCGGCGCGCGACCGAGACCACGGCTTCGGCCGCCTCTCCGCTCGAGGCGACCGCCGTGGGGCAGTTCAGAACGAGGATCGCATCACTGCCGCGATCCTCGAGCAGCGCCTCCAAGGCATCGGAATACCGAGCGCCGGTGGCGTCGCCTATGATGTCGACCGGGTTGCCCCTCGACCATGTCGGCGGCAGCACCCGGTCGAGTCGGTCGATCGTCTCCGGCGATAGCGTGGTGGGCCGCCCGCCGGCGGCCAACAGCGCGTCCATCGCAATCACGCCGATCCCGCCGCCGTTCGTAAGGATCGTGAGCCGATCCCCCTCGACGCGGCGGATGCGGGAGAGTGTCTCGACCGCGTCGAAGAGCTCGACCAGGTCATAGACGCGCAGCACGCCGGCCCGCGTGAAGGCCGCATCATAGACGGCGTCGACGCCGGCCAGCGCTCCCGTGTGCGATGAGGCCGCGCGCGCGGCCTCCGTGAAACGGCCGGCTTTGATAGCGATCACCGGCTTGACGCGCGCGGCGGCGCGGGCCGCCGACATGAACTTGCGCGCGTTGGTGACCGCCTCGATATAGAGGAGGATGGCGCGTGTCTGGCCGTCGCTCGCCAGATAGTCCAGCATATCGCCGAAATCGACGTCCGCCATGGCGCCGAGAGAGACCAGGTGCGAGAACCCGATGCCCCGGGGGACCGCCCAGTCCAGCACCGACGTCACCAGCGCTCCCGACTGCGTCACGAAGGCGACGCCGCCCGGTTGCGGCGCCAGGTGGGCGAAACTGGCGTTGAGGCCGCTGCCCGGAACCAGCACGCCGAGACAGTTAGGGCCGACGATCCGCAGCAGGTGCGGCCGTGCGGCATCGAGCGTCGCCTGCCGAAGTCGGCTGCCTTCTTCGTTACCACCCTCTCCGAACCCAGCCGTGATGATCACGGCCGCTCTCGTGCCACGCTGTCCAAGCTCGGCGACGAGACCCGGGATGGATGGCGGCGGTGTCACCAGAACTGCGAGATCGGGCGTCTCCGGCAGAGAGGCCACATCGCGATAGGCATAGACGCCGTTGATCGCGCGCTCACGCGGATGCACAGGCATGATCGGCCCGCCGAAGCCGGCGGACAGAAGATTGCGCGCCAGCACCGCCCCCACCGAACCGGGACGCGTCCCGGCACCGACGACGGCGATCGAGCGAGGCCGGAACAGCGCGTCCAGATTGCGGACGGTCACTACGACCTCTCCTTCCTCAACTCGTCGAGGATGGTGCGGTAAGTCTCCTCCGCCTCGCTGCCGAAGCAGACGAAGACGACACGATCGAGCGTGCCTCGGCCTTCGTTCCGGAAGTCTTCGAGGCACAGGGCCGTCGTCGTCAACGCGATGCGGGTGGCACGGTCGAACGGGAAACGGTAGGCGCCCGTGCTGATCGAGGGAAACGCGATGGACCTGAGCCCGTGCTCGCACGCGAGCGCCAGCGAGTTGCGGTAGCATGCAGCCAGCTTCGCGTCGTCGTTGCGCCCGCCCGACCATACCGGGCCGACGGTGTGGATCACGTGCTTCGCAGGGAGGCGGTAACCTTTCGTGATGCGCGCCTCACCGGTGGGGCAACCGCCGATCGCGCGACACTCCTCCAGAAGTTCCGGCCCGGCCGCACGATGGATCGCCCCGTCGACGCCGCCGCCGCCGAGGAGGCTCGTGTTCGCGGCATTGACGATCGCATCCACCTGCTGACGGGTGATGTCACCCTCGACGATCTCGATCCCGCGGAAATCCATCCCGTCCTCCGCTCTTTGTGGCCCGCGTGCGACCGCGGGTCTCTTCAACCCTCCAAGGCTTCCTTCGCAGGGAAATGCACGAAGCCGAGATCGCGTGCCACCGCCGCGTGTGTGACCCGCCCCTGGTGGATGTTCAATCCGTTCAGGAGATGCGGGTCGTCTGCGAGTGCCTGGCGGTAGCCCTTGTCGGCGAGCGCCAGGACGAAAGGCATAGTGGCGTTGTTCAGCGCGACGGTCGAGGTGCGGGCGACCGCAGCCGGCATGTTGCTGACGCAATAGTGGACCACCTCGTCGACGACGTAGGTCGGGTCCGAATGGGTCGTCGGGCGGCTCGTCTCGAAGCATCCTCCCTGGTCGATCGACACGTCGACCACCACGGCCCCACGCCTCATGCTCCTGATCATCTGCCGCGTCACCAGCTTGGGTGCGGCTGCGCCCGGCACCAGAACGGCACCGATTACCAGGTCGGCCTTCGCGACCGCCTCCTCGATCGTGTCGACGGTGGCGAACAACGTGTTCAGCATCGGCCCGAAACGGAGGTCGAGCTCATAGAGACGAGGCAGCGACTTGTCGATCACCGTCACCCGCGCCTCGAGCCCCACTGCCATGCGCGCCGCATTGGTGCCGACGGTGCCGCCGCCCAGCACCACCACCTCCGCGCCCGGAACGCCGGCAACGCCGCCGAGCAGAACGCCGGCGCCACCCTGCTCCTTCTCCAGGCAGTGGGCGCCGACGTGGATCGACATGCGTCCCGCCACCTCGCTCATCGGCGAGAGGAGCGGCAGGGCACCGCGCGCGTCGGTGACCGTCTCGTAGGCGATGCCGATCGCGCCGGAGTCCACGAGGGATTGCGTCAGCGTCTTGTCGGCGGCGAGGTGGAGATAGGCGAACAGGACCTGCCCCGGCCGCAGCATCGGCATCTCGTCGGGCTGCGGCTCCTTCACCTTCACGATCAGCTCGGCGTTGGCATAAACGGAACGCGCATCGGGAACGACCTGGGCGCCGGCCCTGCGATAGTGATCGTCGTCGAAACCGATCGCGTGTCCGGCATGGCTCTCGACCAGCACCTCATGACCGTGATGGACCAGCTCACGAACGCCCGTCGGCGTCAATCCGACCCGGTGTTCGTGCGTCTTGATCTCTTTGGGGACGCCGACGCGCATCAAGATCTCCCGATTACGTCTAACATGCCGCTCGCTCGACGGCGGTTAACGCGCCGCCGCGGTCGCCAGAGGCGGCGGAAAGCGGCGTGTGATCCACATCAGCAGCAACAAGCCCGGTACGGCAGCCACCGCCGTCAGGGCGAAGAACGTCACCCAGCTCAACTGTTCCGCCAGCCATCCGCCGGGGCTCGCCAGCACCGTCCGTGCCACCGCCATCAGCGACGAGAGCAGCGCGTATTGGGTCGCCGTATAGGCGACGTTGCAGAGGCTTGACAGATAGGCGACGAACGCCGCCGTTCCCATTCCGCCGCTGAGGTTCTCGAACCCAATCGTCACCATGAGCATTCCGATGTCGTGCCCGACGACCGCCTGAACGGCGAACAGCAGGTTCGAAAGCAGTTGCAGGACACCGCAGACGAGCAGGCTCGGCACGATGCCCCAACGGTTGACGAGGATCCCCCCGGCAAATCCCCCGAGCAGCGTGGCGGCGAAGCCGAACAGCTTGCTGACGTTTGCGATCTCGACCTTGGTGAAGCCAAGCTCGATATAGAACGGATTCGCCATGACCCCGGCGAGCGCGTCTCCGAACTTGTAGAGCAGCACGAAGGCGAGGATCGCCACCCAGCCCCGCCTCTGCATGAAGTCCGCGAACGGCGCGACGACCGCCTCGTACAGCCATCCCCGAAGCGAGCCGGTGCTGCCGCGACGGGCGGCAGCCCGGACCGAGACTTCCGGCTCCGGGCTCAACAGAACGGTGGCGACGCCCACCAGCACCAGCGCCGCCATCGCGGCGTAGACCCAGAACCAGGATGTGATCGAGGCGATGTAGAGCGCACCGGCACCGGCCACGAGCAGCCCGCAGCGATAGCCGAACACGATCATCGCCGCCCCCGCGCCGTACTCGCGCTCCTCCAGGATCTCGACCCGGTAGGCGTCGATCACGATATCCTGACTCGCCGAGCAGAAGGCGACGGCGAGCGCGCAGATTGCGGTGACCTCCGGCATCTCTGCTGGCGAGGTGGCACCCAGGCCGAGCAGCGCGGCCATCAGAAGCACCTGGGTCAGGATCATCCAGCCCCGGCGGCGGCCGAGCGCTCGGGTCAAGAGCGGCACCGGCAGGCGGTCGATCAGGGGCGCCCAGAGGAACTTCAGGCTGTATGGAATGCCGACCAGAGCGAACAGACCGATCGCGGTCTTGGTCACGCCCTCCTCGGCGAGCCAGATGGAAAGGGTGGAAAGCGTCAGCAGCAGCGGCAGACCGCTCGCGAACCCGAGAAAGCCGATCGCGATCACGCGCGGTCTGGCGTAAACGCCCACCGCCCGCAGCCACTCCCGCCCGTCGGCGGTCACTCTGGCCTCCCGCGCCGAATCAGAGCCCTTCGGATCGCACCAGCTCGGCGAGCGACACCTCGGGGCGGGCGCCGACATGGCTGATGATCTCGGCGGCACAGAGACTGCCGAGGCGCCCGCATTCGGCGAGCGAACGCCCATGGGTCAGCCCGAACAGGAACCCCGCGGCATAGAGGTCGCCGGCGCCGGTCGTGTCGACGACCCGCTCCACCGGTGCTGCATCGATCACGTGAAAGTCGGCGCCGGAAAGGACGACCGATCCTTTCTCGCTACGCGTGAGTGCCGCGATCTCGCAGTGACCACGCAGCGGCTGCATTGCGTCGTCGAATGTGTCCACCTGGTAGAGCGATGTGATCTCCGCCTCGTTGCCGAACAGGATGTCGATGTGGCCCGCGATCAGGTCGAGAAACTCCGCCCGGTGCCGGTCCACGCAGAAGGGATCCGACAGGGTGAATGCCACCTTGCGCCCTGCCTGCCGTGCAGCCGTCGCCGCTTTCAGCAGCGCTTCCTTCGCTCTCGGGTCATCCCAGAGATACCCCTCGAGATAGGTCACTTGCGCCCGCGCGATCAGGGATTCGTCGATGTCCGCCGCTCCGAGCTCGGTCGAGGCGCCGAGGAACGTGGCCATCGTCCGGTGGGCATCCGGCGTCACGAAGACGAGACAGCGCGCGGTCGGCATCCCGCTGATGGCGGCAGGGGTGTCGAACTCGACGCCGAGGGCGCGAATGTCGTGCCGATAGATCCTGCCGAGCTGATCGTCGTGCACACGTCCGATGAAGGCGCCGGTAGCCCCCAGCGAAGCGAGGCCCGCCATCGTGTTCCCTGCGGACCCTCCCGACATCTCGACCCCGGGCCCCATCTGCGCGTAGAGCTCTTCCGCGCGGGCGGCATCGATCAGGGTCATTACCCCCTTCTCCAGCCCGACCCGAGTCAGGAAGGCATCGTCCGTGTGCGAGAACACGTCGACGATTGCGTTGCCGACGCCAACCACGTCCAGAGGCCCGTCGGCCATACGATTGCTCCTTGTCGATAATGATCGTTCGAAACGCGCGGCACTATAGTGGGCGACGCCTTCGGAACCAACCTCACCCCTCCGACTCGACAGATTGGGCCGCATGAGTCACGTTAGGCCGGCCCTGGGGGAGGTAGGACGACCCGCGTGCTTCGGGATCTGCTGAAAACGCTGCGTCAATTGCCGGACCCGCGTTTCCTGCGCGTGTTGGGTCTGAGCATCGTATTGGCGGCCCTGCTGTTCGCGGGATTGCTGGCGGCCGTGGCGTGGTCGCTCGCGTCGTTCGCGCTTTTTCAATGGGGCTGGCTAGAGACCCTGGTGGATCTGCTCGGCGGGCTCGCGGCTCTGCTGATCGCGATCCTGCTCTTTCCGGGGGTCGCGATCGCGATCCAGGGGCTCTTCCTGGAACGTATTGCCAGCGCGGTGGAGAGCCGGTACTACCCCGACCGGCCAGAACCACGCTCCCAAAGCTGGACGGAACAGCTCGTCCTGGGCGTGAGGCTGGCGGCGACGGTGGTGATCGTCAATCTGCTGGCCTTGCCGCTCTATCTCGGCCTCAGCTTCGTGCCGCCGCTCAATCTGGCCCTGTTCTACCTGATCAACGGCTTCCTGCTCGGACGCGAATATTTCGAGATCGTCGCCACCCGTAGGGTGCCGCCCCGCGAGGCGCTCCGCCTGCGACACGCGCTCCGCGGCAAGGTGTGGCTGATGGGCGCGGTCATCGCGTTTCTGTTCTCGGTGCCCCTCCTCAACCTCGCCGCACCGGTCCTCGGCACCGCGTTGATGCTGCATCTGTACGAGCGTCTCCGGCCACGAGAAGCCATGGACGACGCAGCCGAGGGTGCGGATTCGAGCCTCGGCGCGCCGCCGCGCGGGCCGGCGAAGGCGATCGCCGGCATGCTTTCGCTGGCCGTGCTGCTCGCCGCAGGCAATCTCGCCGTCACACCGACGGCGTCGGGCCCGATCGCCTTTTCCCGCCTCGCTGCGTTCGGCGATTGGCATCTGGAGGCGCCGGACCCCAGGGAGCTGATCGGGCTGCACCAGCTGCCCCTGTGGCAGAGACTCGGGTCGCCGCAACTCGTGCGCCGGGATGGCGATGCTCGCGTCTGGCAATACCGCACGGAAGATTGCGTGCTGGACGTCTATCTCTACGAGGATGGCGAAGACTTCCGTGCCGCACACGTGAGCACGCGGGCCCGCTCCGACGGCCGGCTCGCGAGCAAATGGTGCTACTGGTCCGTCATCGAGGGCGAGCGCGCATCCGACGGCCGCTCCGGCACCCCTGAGCCCGCGGCCACGATGCAGGCGAGGCGCTGAACCGGCTCAGACTGCGGGGGGCGTTTTCGCCGGGTATTCGCAGAGGTCGTTCACGACGCAGACCGGGCAGTCGGGCTTTCGCGCCTTGCAGACGTAGCGCCCGTGCAGAATCAGCCAGTGGTGAGCGTGGAGCCGACGACCGGGTGGCACTACGGCCTCCAGGGCCTCCTCGACTTGCCGCGGCGTTTTCCCGGGAGCCAGCCCCGTGCGGTTCGCCACCCGGAAGATGTGCGTATCGACGGCGATCGTCGGTTCCTGGAACGCGATGTTCAGTACCACGTTGGCGGTCTTGCGGCCGACCCCCGGCAGCTTCTCCAGCTCTTCACGGCTACGTGGGACCTCCCCGCCATGCTCCGCGATCAGGATCTCGCTCAGCCTGATCACGTTTCTGGCCTTGGAATTGTACAATCCGATCGTGCGGATGTAGCGCTTCAGCCCCTCCTCGCCGAGCGCGACCATCTTCTCGGGCGTGTCGGCAACCTTGAACAGCTCCCGTGTCGCCTTGTTCACGCCCACGTCGGTCGCCTGGGCGGACAGCACCACGGCGACAAGCAGTGTATACGGGTTCACATATTCGAGCTCGCCCTTCGGCTCCGGCAGCGCTTCGGCCAGCCGGTCGAAGAATTCGACCACGTCTTCTTTCTTCATGTCCTCCTGCCCGCACCGACCGCCCTTGGCCGTCGCCCTTCGGCCGTTATATCTTCCAACGCATGAGCGCCTCGATCGACAGCCCCGCACGGCCCGCCCAGGAGCCGCTGCTCCTGGACGTGGTTCTCTATCCGCACCGCAGCCTCTCGCCGACCGGGTTCACGATCCTGATGAGCGGCGCGTGCATCGTCGCCTTCATTGCCGGCATCGTGTTCGTGAGCATCGGGGCCTGGCCGGTCTTCGGCTTTTTCGGGGTCGAGTTCCTGTTGCTCGGCTGGTGCTTTCGTCTCAATTACCGCCATGCGCGGCTCTACGAAACCGTGCAGATCTCTCGCTCGGAACTGCGCGTGGAAAGGGTTCAGCCCAACGGCGAGACACGGAGCTGGTCGTTCCAGCCCTTCTGGCTTCACGTCGCCATTGATGATCCGCCCGAACCCAGCAGCCGCCTGACCCTGACCTCCCACGGGAAGAACCTCGTAATCGGCAGCTTCCTCTCCCCGGAGGAGCGGCTCGATCTCGCCCACACGATCCAGGCGGCGCTGGAAAAGGTGAAGCGGCCGCCCGAGGCGGATGGGATTCTGCCGGCGGGCTAGGAACGCGAGCACGCCTCCTCAGCCGCCGAGCCCCAGCACGTCTCGCATGCCATAGAGGCCGGCTGGCTTGTCGCGCGCCCATAGAGCGGCTCGGACCGCGCCGCGCGCGAAGATCTCGCGCCCGGTGCATCGGTGGGTCAGCTCCAGCCGCTCCGACTCACCGGCGAAAACCACCGTGTGATCCCCTACGACATCGCCGCCGCGCACCGCGGCGAAGCCGATCGCGCCCTGCTTTCTCGGGCCGGTGTGTCCCTCCCGGCTCCACTGCGCGACGGAGTCGAGCTCCACCCCACGGCCCTTCGCCGCAGCCTTGCCCAGCCCGATCGCCGTGCCGGAAGGGGCGTCGACCTTGTGCTTATGGTGCATCTCGACGATCTCTATGTCGTAGTCCGGCCCGAGCATCGCGGCGACCTGCTCGACGACGGACATGAATACCGTGACGACCACGCTCATGTTCGGGGCATAGACGATCGGGGTCGTCCGGGCGGCGTCGCGAAGCGCGGCCTCCTGTGCCGCGCTCAGGCCGGTCGTGCCGATCACGTGGATCTTCCGGCTCTGGGCGGCGAGACCCGCATGGGAAACCGAGGCGTCGGGTGCCGAAAATTCCAGCACGGCATCGGCCTCGTGGAACATCGCTGCGGCATCGTCCCCGATCGGCACACCGAGGTGGCCGATGCCGGCGACCTCGCCCGCATCGCGGCCGAGCGCCGGACTGCCGGGTCGCTCGATCGCAGCGACCAGGCGGGTTCCTTCGTTCTCCGTGGCGTTACGGACCAGCATTTGGCCCATCCGCCCGCCGGCGCCCACCACTCCGATCTTCAGCTCCGCCATGTCGCGCTCCCGTGCCCGCGGATCCACTCGGCGACTATAGCTCCTGCCGCCGGGGTTTGCCGAGTTCGTGGGGTCTCCTACAGTTGCCGCCGTTCGTCAACTGCGTCACGGTCACCACGATGCTGAGGACCCGGCCATTCGTCTATCTGCGCCACGGTGAGACCGACTGGAATCTGGCGAATCGCTGTCAGGGGCAGACCGACGTGCCGCTCAACGCGACCGGCCGGGAACAGGCGCGTCGCGCGCGTGACGCTTTGGCTGGGGTCGAAATCGGGACGATCTGCGCAAGCCCCCTCGCCCGCGCCTACGAAACCGCGAAGATCGTCGCGGAAGCTGTCGCCGCGCCGATCGTGGCCATCGACGATCTGAAGGAATGCAGGTTCGGCGTCCGCGAGGGCGGGCCGATCGGGCCGTGGCATGGCCGCTGGCTCTCCGGGGCCGAAACGCCGCCCGGTGGCGAAACTGTCGGCGAGTTCCTGACGCGCGCCTTGAGGGGCATCAATGCCGCGCTGAAGCGGCGGGGACCCGTTCTCATCGTGGCCCATCGGGGCATCTATCGGGCGGTCAGACGATGTATCGGGATCGACGATACCGGCGGCCTGGCCAACTGCCATCCCATCAGCCATCTCCCGCCAGGCGAGGGCGGCCAAAGCTGGCGGATCCGGCCGATCGGCTAAGCTCAGTGCAGAGGACCTGCCGGTGCCTTATTCCGTCAGGTCTTCCCAGAGCTCCTTCACCTTGGCGAAGAAGCCCTCCGAACGCGGGCTGTGGCGGCCGTCGCCCGCCGCCTCGAATTCGCGCAACAGCTCCTGCTGACGCTTGTTCAGGTTTACGGGCGTCTCGATCTGCACTTCGATGTACATGTCGCCGCGGGCCCGGCTGTTGAGCATCGACATGCCCTTGCCGCGCAGCCGGAACTGGTGGCCGTGCTGGGTGCCTTCGGGAATGGTCACTCTGGCGCGGGTCCCATCTAGCGTGGGCACCTCGACGACGCCGCCCAGAGCAGCGGTGACGATCGAGATCGGCACCTTGCAATAGATGTTCGCCCCGTCCCGCTGGAACATCGGGTGCGGCGCGATGGTCAGGAAGATGTAGAGGTCGCCCGTCGGGCCGCCCCGGAAGCCGGCCTCTCCCTCGCCGGCGAGACGTATGCGCGTGCCGTCGTCGACACCTGCCGGGATGTTCACCGACAGTGTCTTCTCCTTTTGCACGCGACCGGCCCCGCCGCAACCCTTGCAGGGATCCTTGATCACCTGGCCGGTGCCCTGACACGTCGGGCAGGTCCGCTCGATGGTGAAGAACCCCTGCTGCGCGCGCACGCGGCCGATGCCGTTACAGGTGCCGCAGGCTCCCGGCGCCGCGCCGCCTTCGGCACCGGTGCCGTGGCAGAGGTCGCAGGCGACCGAAGTGGGAACACGCACCGTCGCCTGCTTGCCGGTGAAGGCTTCCTCGAGCGTGATCTCCATGTTGTACCGGAGATCGGCGCCGCGTTGCGCCGACTGGCGCGGACGCCGGCCGCGCATCTCGCCGAACATCTCGTCGAAGATGTCAGCGAAGCTGGATCCGAAATTGAAGTCGAACCCGCCGGCGCGCGCACCTCCGGCCCCGCCGTTGAACGCTTCGTGGCCGAAGCGGTCGTACATGCCCCGCTTCTCGGGGTCCTTCAGGACCTCGTACGCCTCGTTGACTTCGCGGAAAATCTTCTCGGCTTCGGGGTTATCCGGATTGCGGTCCGGATGGTGCTTCATCGCCAGCTTGCGATAAGCCTTCTTCAGCTCGTCCGCCGTGGCCCCGCGTTGCACGCCGAGGATCTCGTAGTAGTCGCGCTTCGCCATGCTAGTCGATGTCGCTTCCGTCCTATGCCCTCAAGACAGCCCCGGCCAACGCGTTGCATTGGCCGGGGCACACTTACGGAACTACGCAGCTCCGGATGAGACCGGATGCATCAGGCAGAGCGCTTCTTGTCGTCGTCCACTTCCTCGAAGTCGGCGTCGACCACCTTGTCGTCGCTCGTGTTGGCCGAGGCTCCGGCGTCACCGCCAGTGTCTGCACTGGTCTCCTGCTGGGCCTGGTACATCGCCTCGCCGAGCTTCATGGACGACTGCGCGAGCGCATCCATCTTCGCCTTGATCGACGCAACGTCGTCGCTGTCCTTGACATCCTTCAGAGCCTGGATGTCGGACTCGATCCGGCTTCTGTCCTCTGCCGAAACCTTGTCGCCGAATTCGGCGAGGTTCTTCTCCGACGAGTGGATAAGCGCCTCGGCCTGGTTGCGGACCTCGGCCAGCTCGCGACGCTTCTTATCCTCCTCGGCATGCGCCTCGGCGTCCTTGACCATCTGCTCGATGTCGGCGTCGCTGAGACCGCCCGAAGCCTGGATGCGGATGGCCTGCTCCTTGCCGGTGGCCTTATCCTTCGCCGACACGTTGACGATGCCGTTGGCGTCGATGTCGAAGGTGACCTCGATCTGCGGCACGCCACGCGGCGCCGGCGGGATTCCAACCAGGTCGAACTGCCCGAGCAGCTTGTTGTCGGCCGCCATCTCCCGCTCGCCCTGGAAGACGCGGATCGTCACCGCTGTCTGGTTGTCCTCGGCGGTGGAGAAGGTCTGGCTCTTGCGCGTCGGGATCGTCGTGTTGCGCTCGATCAGCCGCGTGAAAACGCCACCCAACGTCTCGATGCCGAGCGAGAGCGGTGTCACGTCGAGCAACAGGACGTCCTTGACGTCGCCCTTCAGGACCCCGGCCTGGATCGCAGCGCCGATTGCGACGACCTCGTCCGGGTTAACGCCCCGGTGCGGCTCTCGCCCGAAGAACTGCTTCACCGTCTCGATGACCTTGGGCATCCGGGTCATGCCGCCGACGAGCACGACCTCGTCGATCTCACCCGCCGACAGTCCCGCATCCTTCTGCGCCGCCTTGCAAGGCTCAATCGTGCGCTGCACCAAATCGTCCACGAGCGCCTCGAGCTTGGAGCGCGAGAGCTTGATGTTCAGGTGCTTCGGACCGGTCTGGTCGGCGGTGATGAACGGCAGGTTCACTTCCGTCTGCGTCGCGGTCGAGAGCTCGATCTTCGCCTTCTCCGCCGCCTCCTTCAGTCGCTGCAGAGCCAGGCGGTCGGAACGCAGATCGATGCCGTGCTCCTTTTTGAACTCGTCCGCGAGGTAGTCGATGATCTTCTTGTCGAAGTCCTCACCGCCGAGGAACGTGTCGCCGTTGGTCGACTTCACCTCGAACACGCCGTCTCCGATCTCGAGGATCGACACGTCGAACGTGCCGCCGCCGAGGTCGTAGACCGCGATGGTGCCGGACTTCTTCTTCTCCAGGCCATAGGCGAGGGCGGCGGCCGTCGGCTCGTTGACGATGCGAAGCACCTCGAGCCCGGCAATCTTGCCGGCATCCTTTGTCGCCTGGCGCTGGGAGTCGTTGAAATAGGCGGGAACGGTGATAACCGCCTCGGTGACCTTCTCGCCGAGATAGTTCTCGGCGGTCTCTTTCATCTTCTGCAGGATGAAGGCGCTGACCTGGCTGGGCGCGTATCTCTGTCCGCCGGCCTCGACCCAGGCGTCGCCATTGTCGGCCTTCACGATCTTGTACGGGACGAGATCCTTGTCCTTGGCCACGACCGGGTCGTCGTAGCGGCGCCCGATCAGGCGCTTGATCGCGAAGAGCGTATTCTCGGGATTCGTGACGGCCTGCCGCTTCGCCGACTGACCGACGAGCCGCTCGCCGTCGCTCGTGAAAGCGACCATCGATGGCGTGGTGCGAACGCCCTCCACGTTCTCGATGACGCGTGCGTCCTTACCTTCCATGACCGCGACACACGAATTCGTCGTGCCGAGGTCGATGCCGATTACCTTACTCATACGTGCCATTCCTCTTGTCAGCAGGTTCTCGGAGCCCTGAACAGGCGCTGCCGTTAACCCCTATGTTGGTGGGCAACGACCCTTATGGTGTCGACTGGTATATATGAAGCACGGCCGGAGGCTGCAAGAAGCCGGCGCTCCCCATGCCCCGCGGTTTCGCCGCCACCGATGGCCGGTTTCATACCGTCGAAAAGCGCCCCATCTGTTTCCGCATCATGATCGTTTCCGCCAGCTATCGCACCAACATTCCCGCCTTCTATGCCGACTGGTTCCTAGCACGCCTGCGAGAGGGCCGGTGCCGCGTCGCCAACCCCTACGGCGGCCGCCCTTCCGAGGTGTCGCTCCGACGGGAGGACGTCGATGGCTTCGTCTTCTGGACCCGGAACACCCGCCCCTTCGCCGCGGCGCTACGTGAAGTGACAGAGCGTGAATTCCCCTTCATGGTGCAGTTTACCCTGCTCGGCTATCCGCGGACGATCGATGCATCGGTGATCGACACCGGCAACGCGGTCGCCCAGATCAGGGAGCTCGCACGACGCTATGGCCCGCGGGCTGTAGTCTGGCGCTACGATCCGGTCGTCGTGACGTCGATCACGGACGTGGATTGGCATCGCGCCAACTTTCGGACGATCGCGGATGCTCTCGCCGGGGCGACTGACGAGGCGGTCGTCTCGTTCATGGCGCCGTATCGCAAGACGCGCAGGAATCTCGACGCCGCCGCGGCACGCGCGGGTTTCGATTGGTCCGATCCCGACGTACGTACGAAGCGCACCCTCCTGATGGATCTGGCGCGCATCGCCTCGGAGAGAAGCATGCGCCTCACCTTGTGCAGCCAGCCCGAGCTCCTGACCCAGGGGATCGAGGGCGCCCGCTGCGTCGACGCGGAGCGCCTCTCCGATCTCGCCGGCTATCGAATCGTCGGCAGAACGAAGGGCAACCGCGCCGGCTGCCTCTGCACGGAAAGCCGCGATATAGGGGCCTACGATACCTGTCCCCACGGCTGCGCCTACTGCTATGCCGTCAGGAGCCCGGTGACCGCCAAGCGGCTCTATCGCCGCCACGACAAGGAACGCGACATCCTGCAGCCCGCCGACCAAACGACCGGTCAGGCCGAAGTGTCGACGCGCTGCTCCGCGGGTTCTCCCTTGGCGACGCCGACCATGGCGGCGCGCAAGAGGCGACCGTTGATGATGTAGCCGGGCTGAAGCACCTGAACCACCGTCCCCGCCGGCTGGCCCGAATCTTCGACCTCGAACATGGCCTGATGGAGATTCGGGTCGAACCGCTCGCCCTCGGGGACGATCTTCTCGATACCGTGCTTACCGAAAGCCGAGAGAAGCTCTCGCTCGACCATCTCGACCCCGGAGACCAGGCTCTCGAGCGCCGCGTCCCCCGCCCGCGCGTCTTCGGGTACGCTCTCGATCGCCCTGCGTAGATTGTCGGCCACGGACAGCAGATCGCGCGCGAGCCCGGTTGCGCCGAACTTCGCCGCGTCCTCGCGATCCCGCTGCGCGCGCCGTCGCGCATTCTCGGCATCGGCGAGCGCGCGCAGGTGCTGGTCCTTCAGCTCGGCGACCTCCCGCTCCAGCGCGGCGATTCGCTCAGCCGCGGCGCCGCCGCCCCAACCACCCTGCTCGTTCGCGGAAGTAGCCTGTTCCTCGCCTTCGCCCCCGGCACCGTCGGTCGCCATCGTGCCGCGCTCCGCCATCACCTCCTCCGGCACCTCATCCCGCGGCGCGTCGTCCGGTGTCTCGTTCGTTCTGTCTTTGGCCATATGAAACGTCCTTCTATTTCAACCGAGCAATCGGCCGATCACCTTGGCGGTGTAATCGACCATCGGGATGATGCGCGCGTAATTGAGACGGGTGGGGCCGATAACCCCGATCGCGCCGACGACCTTCTCGTTCTCGCTGCGATAGGGTGCGAGGATCATCGACCAGCCGGTATGGCTGAAGAGCTCGTTTTCTGCCCCGACGAAGATCTGCACGCCCTCGCTTGCCTCGGCCGCGTCGACCAGCCGCAACAGGCTCTCTTTGGTCTCCAGCGCGTCGAACAAGGCACGGATCCGCTCGAGATCCTCGATCGCGGTGACATCGTCGAGAAGCCGGGCCTGTCCCTTGATGATGAGGTTGCCGCTGG
Source organism: Alphaproteobacteria bacterium (assembly GCA_029268305.1). Classification (GTDB taxonomy): domain Bacteria; phylum Pseudomonadota; class Alphaproteobacteria; order JAJUGE01; family JAJUGE01; genus JAJUGE01. The sequence goes on along the minus strand of JAJUGE010000016.1, from coordinate 27,149 downwards.
ACCCGTCGCCGGCCCAGACGGCCAGACCGTTCTCGACGACGCGCTGCGTCAACTCGTCGAGCGCCGCTCGATGCTCGTCCAGCTCGCGCGCGATTTCGGTACTCGCCTCCTCCAGCGTCCGCCCGACCAGTCGCGCCTGGAGATAGTTCGACGCCTGGACCAGCGCCCCGGCCGGCAATCCCGGGGGCAGGTCGATGATCCGGTTCTCGACCGTGCCGTTCTGATCCACGAGGATGACCAACGCCCGGTGATTGCCGATGTTGACAAACTCGATGTGGCTGAGCGGCACGCCCGTCTTCGGCGCCACGACCAGCCCCGCGTGGCGCGAAAGGCCGGAGAGCATCTCTCCCGCCTGCTCCAGCGCCTGAGCCAGGCTGCGCCCCGACGAGGCGCAGCGAGCCTCGATGTCGAGCCGCTCCTGCTCGGTCAGCCCGCCGATCTCGAGCAGGCCGTTGACGAATAGCTTGAGCCCTGCATCCGTAGGCAATCGGCCGGCAGAAGTGTGCGGCGAATAGAGCAAGCCGGCATCCTGCAGGTCGGCCATCACGTTCCGTACAGTGGCCGGCGAGAGAGAGCTGCTGAGCTTGCGCGCCAGCGTACGCGAGCCCACCGGCTCGCCCGTCTCGACGTAGGCGTCGATAACCAGACGCAGGATCTCGCGCGACCGCTCGTTGAGGTCCGCGACGCTTGGCGAATTCGTCAAAGGCATGGAATTTCTGCGGATTCGACGACCTCGCTATTTAGGAACGGCGCTCGAAAGCGTCAACCGGGGCGCCCGCCGCCCAGCCGCTGGAGCGCACGCCGCATGGCCCTGCCTGCCTCCTTCGGGCGATCGTCGGCGCTAACGATACGACGGGCCTCCTCCGCCGCGCTACGCGCCGCCTCGGCAGCCTTTTCCCGCACCCGTGGGTCGGCGGCGGCCTTGCGGACGGCACGGCTGACGAGATGTCTCAGGAACACCGACATGCCCCGAATATAGGTCATCGCCCGCTTCGCTGCACCGGCCAAGCCGCCTTACTGGACTGGCCGCGCCCGACCGGATAGGTTGCGCCGCTTCCGGAGCCAACGCGAGATCCACCATGCGCCCGTCAGGCCGAGCCTTCGACCAGCTTCGCACTGTCACACTCGAGCCGGGGGTCAACCGCTATGCCGAAGGATCCTGCCTCGCCTCCTTCGGCGAAACCAAGGTGCTCTGCACCGCCAGCGTCGAGGAGCGGGTGCCGCCCTTTCTGCGCAACACCGGGAAGGGATGGATCACGGCCGAATACGGCATGCTGCCGCGCTCGACCCACACCCGCAGCGATCGCGAGGCGGCACGCGGCCGGCAGAGCGGCCGGACGCAGGAGATCCAACGGCTGATCGGCCGCTCGCTGCGTTCGGTGGCGGATCTGGAAGCCCTGGGCGAGATCCAGATCCGCATCGACTGTGACGTGCTCCAGGCCGATGGCGGCACGCGCACCGCTTCGATCACCGGCGGGTTCGTGGCGTTGCATTATGCCCTGCAACATCTGCTGAAGCTGGGCGCGATCAAGACGATCCCTCTGACCGATACGGTCGCCGCGGTCTCTTGCGGGCTCTACAACGGCGTCCCCGTGCTCGATCTCGATTATGACGAGGACAGCACCGCGCAGGCGGATGCGAACTTCGTCCTGACGGGCAGTGGCGGCATCGTCGAGGTTCAGGGAACCGCAGAAACGCATCCGTTCAGGCCGGACGAATTTCTCGCGTTACTGAGGCTCGCTGAGGCAGGCGTCGCCCAACTCACCGAGTGTCAGCTCGCGGCGCTGCCGAAATAGGGCCGACCGCGGTGGCTCGCCGGTTCGACGAAAAGAGGCTCGTGATCGCGAGCCACAATTCAGGCAAGGTCCGGGAGATCGCCGACCTCCTGCGCCCGTTCGCGGTCGAGGTCGTCTCCGCCGCCGACCTCGGCCTGCCGGAGCCCGAAGAGACCGGGACGACCTTCGCCGCCAACAGTGAGCTGAAGGCCCGTGCCGCCGCGGCCGGGTCCGGACTACCGGCGCTCGCTGACGATTCGGGCCTCGCCGTGAGCGCCCTCGGCGGCGAGCCGGGAGTTCTCTCCGCCCGCTGGGCGGGACCCGACTGGGACTTCGGCGCGGCGATGGCCCGTGTCCACGAAGCCCTCGGGAACTCGCCGGACCGATCGGCCCGGTTCGTTTGCGTGCTCACGCTGGCCTGGCCCGACGGCCATGTAGAGTCCTTCGAGGGGACCGTCGAAGGCACCATCGTCTGGCCGCCGCGCGGCGAGCGGGGCTTCGGCTACGACCCGATCTTCGTACCGAACGGCCACGACGTCACTTTCGGGGAGATGGATCCGGACGCGAAGCACCGGATCAGCCACCGCGCGTTCGCGTTTCGCAAACTGATCGGTGCCTGCTTCGTGCCTGCACACGGCCGAGACGCCACCTGAACCGACCTCGGTGGAATTCCGGCGCTCGCCGTACGACATGACGGCAATGACCGCATCGATGGAACCGCTGGCCGGCGAGCCGATCGCGATTTACGTGCACTGGCCGTTCTGCCATTCGAAATGCCCGTACTGCGACTTCAACAGCCACGTGCGCGAGAGCATCGATCATGCCCATTGGCGCTCTGCCCTGTTGCGCGAGCTCGATCATTTCGCCGAGGAGACAGCGGGGCGCAGGGTCTCCAGCATCTTCTTCGGCGGCGGCACGCCGTCGCTGATGCAGCCGGAGACCGTCGCCGCCCTGATCGAACGCATCCGCTCGACCTGGCCGACGGGAGCCGACCTAGAGATCACTCTCGAGGCGAACCCGACCTCGGTGGAAGCGGCGCGCTTCGCCGCCTTTGCCGACGCGGGGGTCAACCGGGTCTCGCTCGGCGTCCAGTCGCTCGACGACGCGGCGCTGAAGTTTCTCGGCCGGCACCATAGTGCGCGCGAAGCCCTGGAAGCCGTCGAGATCGCGCGCCGGCATTTTCGCCGCTACTCGTTCGATATGATCTACGGGCTCCCCGACCAGTCGATCGCCGCGTGGGGCGACGAATTGCGCAGCGCCCTGCGTCACGTCGGCGAGCACGTTTCCGCATATCAGCTGACGATCGAGCCGGGAACGGTCTTCCACGCCCGCCACCGTCGCGGAGCGTTCGACCTTCCCTCCGACGACGATGCGGGATCGCTCTACGAGGAGACGCAGCGCATGCTCCGCGAAGCCGGTCTCCCCGCCTACGAGATCTCCAACCACGCCCGACCTGGCTCGGAAAGCCGGCATAACCTCACCTACTGGACCGGAGGTGACTGGATCGGCATCGGCCCGGGCGCGCACGGCCGCCTCTGCCGATCGCGAGACGGCGAGATCGAGCGAGTAGAGTTTCGTCAGCTCCGCAAGCCGGAGCAGTGGCTCGCTGCGGTCGAGAGCGTCGGGCTCGGCACCGAAGCGATCGAACCGGTCTCGGCGCAGGATTTCGCCGAGGAGATGCTGATGATGGGGCTTCGCCTGACCGCCGGGATCGACAAGGCCCGCTTTCAGCGGAGAACGAACCGGCCGATCGAGGAGTGGGTCGACGCCGACGCACTCCGCGATCTGATCGCCTGGGGCTTGCTGGAGCAGACCGAAGGGCGCCTGCGCGCTACCTCCTCCGGCCTGCAGCGGTTGAATGCGGTCCTGGGCAGGTTGTTGTCCTGATCCGGACTAGAAGATCCGGTCCTCGAACCGTCTCGGCGCAGGATCGACGACAATGACGCCCGACGGCGTCACCTGCAGGATGGCGAGACCACGCTCGGCAGTGCCGTCGGGCCTGAACCGGAAGAGACCGTCGAGGCCGGTGAAACCCTCCATGTCGGTGAGGGTCTGTTGGTTGAATGCGCCGGGCTCGGACCGACTGGAGAGAACGGCAGCCAGCGCGGTCGCGTCGTAAGCCAGCGTCGCGAGCCGCGGCGGCGTGCGTTGATAGGTCTCGTTGAACTTCCGCTCGAACTGCTCGCGTGCCGCGGGATCCGGCGCAGCGTACCAGGAACCGACGAGGGCCGGCTCGCCGGAGAGTCTAAGCTGGTCCCATTGGCCGGTGCCGAGAAACTTCACCTGTCTCGGATCGACCTCGTAGAAGGCCATTGTCGACGCCGTGGCGGTGAGCGTCGGCCCGATCATCGGCAACAGGACGGCATCCGGTTGGGCCGAGAGATCGGCGCTGCCACCGAACCCGCTCTGACCGCCACGAACCCGTCTCACGACGTCGGTGATCTCGGGCATCCCGGCATTGGGCGAGATAAACTCGACCGCCGCGACCGTGGCGCCATGCGCGGCTGCCGCATCACGGAGCGCATCCACCGTCAGCCTGCCGTAGGGTGTCTCCGGCGCCACGGCCGCGAACCGACGCATGCCTTGGCTCACCGCATACTCGACGACCCTGCGCACTTCCGGATCCGGCAGGAATCCGAGGGTAAACACCCCACCGCCTGCGACCGTGCGGTCGTTCGAGAATGCCAGGACCGGCACTCCCGCAGCCCGCGCCGCCGGTGACGCGGCCCGGACCGACGTCGCCAGAAGCGGACCGACGATCAGATCGGCACCTTCCCGGATCGCTTCGGAAGCGGCGGCGGATGCACCTTCCGGTGTTCCGCGAGTATCCTTCGGCACGAGCTCGAATTGCTCGGTCCCCATGTCGAACACGGCGAGCTGCGCCGCATCCAGCATGGCGCTGCCGATGGCTGCGTGCTGGCCCGAGAGAGGAAGCAGCAATGCGACCTTCGTCGTCTCTCCGCCGACCTCCGGGCCGGCAGGGGGGATCGGGGCGATCGGCGGCACGGGTCGCGTGGATTGGTATGGAGGTATCCGCGACGTGTCGTAGCGGCCTTGACCATCGCTGCCCGAGGGCGGCGGTGCGGGGCGCGTGCATCCGGCGAGCACCAGTCCCGCGGCGACGACCGCGAGCATTAGCGGCCGCAGCGGCGAACCGACTGCCGGTGCGCGCGCAGAAGGGTCTTTGCGGGGACTTGTTGCGGCGACGAGCACCGACGATCCTGACGGGCGCAAGATTCTTCCCTCGGCTATGCTCCGAAGAGGATCGAGCGTAGCCAGTCATGGGAAGCGAGTAAACTGGGACCTCGCCCCATCAAGCCGAGACGGAGAACGACAGGTAGTGACGATCATGAGGGGTGCCGAGACGGAGGAGGTGCCGGCGACCGGGCTCGAGCCTGCGCTCTACCTGGTGGCGACGCCGATCGGCAACGCGTCCGACCTGACCCTTCGTGCGATCGAGACCCTGCGCGGCGCAGACGTGATCGCCTGCGAGGACACGCGGCTCACCGGCCGTCTCCTCGCCAGGCACGGCATCCGGAACCGACTGATTCCCTATCACGAGCACAACGCCACACAAGCGCGGCCCGCCATCCTGGAGCGTCTCCGTCGCGGCGAGGCGATCGCGCTCGTATCCGACGCGGGGACGCCGCTCATTTCCGATCCGGGCTATAAGCTGGTCGAAGAAGCCATCGCCGCCGGGTTGAAAGTGACGGCCGTTCCGGGTCCATCCGCCATTCTGACGGCGCTGCAGCTCTCGGGCCTGCCGAGCGACCGCTTCATGTTCGCCGGCTTTCTGCCACCGCGCTCGGCCGCACGCCGCAAGGCGATCGGCGAACTCGCCGACATACCGGCGACACTCATCCTGTTCGAGAGCCCGCGCCGTCTCGCCGACTGTCTCGCTGACCTCGCGGCGGTGCTCGGCGACAGACCAGCGGCGGTCGCCCGCGAACTGACGAAACTGTTCGAAGAGGTGCGACGCGGCACCCTCGGCTCCCTCGCGAACCAATATGCCGCCGAAGACCCGCCCAAGGGAGAGATCGTCATCGTCGTCGGGCGCGGCGAGCGCAGCGATCCCCCAGAGGGGCCGGACCTGGACGCCCTGCTGCAGACCGCCTTGGAGAGCGGGTCGGTACGAGACGCCGCCCGAGACGTCGCAGCTGCGACCGGTCTGCCGCGTCGCGCGGTTTACATGCGCGCCCTGGAGCTTTCGCGGGGCACGCGCTGATGCCGGAGAAAGCGGCGCGGGAAGAACGGGCATCGCGGCAAAGGCGCGAAGCGCGGGGACGCTCGGCAGAGACCGTAGCCGTTCTCTGGCTGAGGATGCGGGGCTACCGCATTCTCGAGCGGCGGCTGAAGACCCCTCTGGGCGAAATCGACATCATCGCGGCGCGCCGCGACATCCTCGCCATCGTGGAGGTCAAGTCGCGGACAAGCCGCGACGCGGGATTGGAGGCGCTGACGACGAGACAGTGCCGGCGCATCGAACGGGCCGCGACCTGGTTCCTCGCCCGATCGCCCCGGGCCGCGGCCACTCGGCACATCAGGTTCGATCTCGTCGTCGTCGCACCGCTGCGCCTGCCGATCCATATCGCGAATGCGTGGACGCCGGAGGCAGCCTTCTGAGACTTTTTTGCCGCCGGGGCGAACGGATCAACGGCCGGGCCGTTACCGTGGCGGGTGGGTATATCTAGGGAGTCGGAGCAGAATGCCGTTGGCGACATCGAGCCAACTGGTGCGCACACTTCGGGTTCTGCTCGTCCTCTCTGTGGTGGGGCCGGCCGTGCTGTTCGCCCTCGCCGCAATCAACGATTACCTGCGCCTGTCCCAGCAGGCTCAGGAGCTGGTCCAGAAGAACGTCGACATCCTCCATGAGCATGCCCTCAAGGTTCTGGAGACGCAGGAGCTCGTCGTCGACCGTATCAACGCCATGCTGCGAGGGTACGACTGGGAGACGATTGCCGGCTCGGAGGAAATGCACGGCTTCCTGCGCGACCTCGATGGCCGGATAGAGCAGTTCAGCGCAATCCGCCTCGCCGGACCGGACGGCAGGCACTGGGCCAGCAGCACCAGCTTCCCGGCCGAGCCACAGCAGCTGGGCCCTTTTTTCGACGTCGAGCAAGTTGTAGACGAACCGACCTTCTGGACGTTGCCCGAGGTTTACGGCATCGAAGGCGAGGGCTACGAGATCGTGCGGCATCGACATAACCCGACCGGTCACTTCGACGGCCTGATCATCCTCTCCATCGATCCGGGATACTTCAGAGACTTCTACGACCGGTTCACCGAAAATACGACCGACGTGGTGGGTCTCATCAGAGGCGATGGAACGCTCCTTCTGCGCAATCTTCCCATCGAGGGTGGTCGCGACACGCTGCCGCCGCCCCGTGCCTTCATGACAGCTTCTGCCGCGTCGAGCGAGGGCTCGTTCAAGATCGTATCGCCGCTAGACCAGGTCTCGCGGATCATCGGCTATCGCAAGATCGGGGACTATGACGCCTATGTCTATTTCGGTCTCGACCAGGCGAGCGTCGAGAGGATCCTCCTGTGGCGTCTTCTCACCTACGCCATCCTCGCACTGGTGGCCGGCCTCTCTCTCTACCTGATAACGAGAACTGCACTGCGGCACGCGCGGCGAAGTGCGGCATTGCAGTCCAGGCTCACCGCCCTGAACACCACGCTCGAAGATCGGGTCGGAGATCGCACAGCGCGTCTCGAGGCTGCGAACGAGCAGCTCCGCAGCATGGTCGCCGAGAAAGAGCTGCTGTTGCGGGAAATCCACCACCGGGTGAAGAACAACCTCCAGGTCGTCAGCAGCTTGCTCAATCTCCAGGCGAACGCTTCGGACAAGGCCGACGAGTTTCGTGACAGCCTGCGGCGGGTACGAACCATGGCCGACCTGCACGAGTCGATTTATCAGTCGGCCGACATCTCCGCAGTGCCGTTCTCCAGCTACCTCACCAAGTTGACGAGCGACACAGTTCGGTTCTGGGTTCCGGACGCACGCGTGATCTCGACCGTCGACGCCGATCCGCTGGTGCTGGACCTCGACCGGGCGACCCCCCTCGCCCTGCTCGCGAACGAGGTATTGTCCAATGCCTGCAAGCACGCCTTCCCCGGCGGGCGCGAGGGGTCCATCGCGGTGACGTTGCGCGCGCACGGCGGCCGCGGCACCTTCTCGGTCAAGGACGATGGCGTCGGCCTGCCGAGCGACTTCACGTTGCGCCGCGAGTCGTATCTCGGCATCCGGATAATCGACAGCCTCGCCCGGCAGCTTGGCGGCCGGGCGGAGTACTCGGTCGACGGGGGCACCTGGTTCACGCTGGACTTCGCGCTCGTCAGCGGAAGCAGCGCACTGCCCGCCGTCGCGAATGCCGAGGGGGCGAACTGAGGTGGACACGCGGACTCAAGCCGAAGCGATCATCCGCGACGCGGCCGCTGCCAACGAACCGCTCGCAATCGCGCGCGTCGCCCTCGCCTTCGCCGCATTCGAACGGGCGCGCGTCGGCCTCGACCGATACCTCGAGCATCTGGACAGGCTCGCCGCCGATGTCGCGAAACATTCCGCTGACCATCCCGGCGAACACTGGCAGGCACTTTCAGAGGTCGTGGCGGGGGAGCATGGCTACCGCGGCGACGAGCTGACCTACGACGATCCGCAGAACGCGAACCTGATGCGGGTGATCGATCGGCGCAAGGGGCTGCCGGTGGCCCTCGGCATCCTCTACATCGAAACAGGCCGCCGCCTCGGCTGGAAGGTAGAGGGACTGAGCTTCCCTGCCCATTTTCTGATCCGCCTCGAAAGCGAAGGCAGCAGAAAGATTCTCGACCCCTTCCACGGGGGCGTCGAGCGACGCACGCCCGAGCTGCGGTCGCTGCTCAAGTCGCTCCAGGGCGCGGATGCCGAGCTGGAGCCGGCATATTTCGAGCCGGTACCGGACCGGGCAGTGCTGCTTCGCCTCCAGAACAACATCAAGATCCGACTGATCCGCAGCGGCGATCTGCGCGGCGCCATCGAGGTCGTGACCCGGATGCGCTGGCTGGCGCCGGACGAACTCGACCTGATGCGGGAAGCCGGGCTCATCCACGCCCGTCTGGGCGAGATCCACTCGGCGATCGAGCGCCTGGAGGAGTACGTCCGGGCCGAAACCAGAGAGCCGTTGCGACATCGGGCGGCCCGCACCCTCCAGAGCCTGAAAGCCCAGCTCCATTAGGCCTTGCCGCAAGGAATGGCGGTGGGGCATTTCCGGATGACCGGCCGGAGACGCCGGGGCTATAGTCCGTCGCGAGCGGCCCGCGGCCGGAAGGAAAAGGGACAGGTCATGAGTTTCGCCGTCGCCATCCAGATGGACCCGATCGAGAACATCGACATCAACGCCGACAGCACGTTCGCGTTGGCACTGGAGGCACAGCGCCGTGGCTCCGGCCTGTTCCACTATCTCCCGCAGGATCTCGTCTTCAAGAACGGCAGGCTCTATGCCCGGGTCCGACCTCTGGAGGTTCGCCGCGAGCGCGGCAACCATTTCACGCTCGGCTCTCCGGAGATGCTCGATCTCGCGACGATGGACATCGTCCTGATGCGTCAGGACCCGCCGTTCGACATGGCGTACATCACGGCCACGCATCTGCTGGAGCACATTGTCGCCGACACACTGGTGGTGAATGATCCGGCCGAGGTGCGAAACGCGCCGGAAAAGCTGTTCGTCACGCACTTCCCCGACCTGATGCCGCCGACGCTCATCACTGCCGACCGTCAGGAGATCGTCGCCTTCCGCGAGGAGCACCGCGATATCATCCTGAAGCCGCTGTTCGGAAACGGCGGCGCCGGCGTATTTCATATCCGCCCTGACGACGAGAACCTGAACGCGCTTCTAGAGATGTTCACCATCCTCTATCGCGAGCCGGTGATCGTGCAGCGCTACATCCCGGAGGTGCGCAAGGGCGACAAGCGCATCATCCTCGTCGATGGAGAGCCTGTCGGCGCGGTGTTGCGGGTCCCGCCGGACGGCGAAGCGCGTGCCAATCTGCACGTGGGAGCGCGAGCGGAGAAGACCACCCTGACAAAGCGCGAACACGAGATTTGCGCTGCGATCGGCCCGACACTGAAGGAGAAGGGGCTCGTCTTCGTCGGTATCGACGTCCTCGGCGACTACCTCACCGAGATCAACGTGACGTCGCCCACCGGCATTCAGGAGATCGACCGCTTCGACGGGATCTCGATCGCATCGATGGTGTGGGACGCGATCGAACGTCGGTTCGGCGAGCGGCACCGGACATAGCCGCTCCGACGCGCCTCGAAACGAAAGGACAAGGAGGGAGAGCCGTATGGTCGGTGAAGTCTGGCGGATCGGTAACGTCAAGATCTCGCGCATCGTCGAGATCGAGGCCACCGGCGGCATGAGCCGGATCATCCCGGACGCGACGCGCGAGCGGATCAGAGAGATCCGCTGGCTCTATCCACATTTCGCTGACGAGAATGGCCGGATGCGCGGCAGCATCCACGCCCTGGTGATCGAGACGGCCGATCGACGCATTGTCGTCGACACCTGTGTCGGCAACGACAAGAACCGGCTCGTGCCCGCCTGGACGAATCTCCAGACGACCTTCCTCGAGGATCTGGCGTCCGCCGGCTATCCCAGAGATAGCATCGATACCGTGCTCTGCACCCACCTCCACGTCGATCACGTTGGCTGGAACACGATGCTCAAGAACGGGAAGTGGGTCCCGACCTTCCCGCAGGCGCGCTACCTGATGGGAGAGATCGAGTTCAATCACTGGCGCACCCACGACCGTGAGGGTCAGGGCCAGGTGATGGCGGATTCGGTGCTGCCGGTGTTCGAGGCGGGCCTCGTCGACCTGGTGCAGACCGATCACCGCATCTGCCCCGAAGTCCGGTTGATCCCGTCTCCCGGCCACACTCCGGGGCATGCCAGCGTCTTGATCGAGTCCGAAGGAGAGACCGCCCTGATCACCGGGGACTTCCTCCACCACCCGTGCCAGATGGCGCACCCGGAGTGGAGCTCGGCGCCCGACAGCGACCCGCCCGCGGCGATCGCCACCCGGCACGTCATGTTCGATCGCTTCGCCGATTCGCCGACGCTCATCATCGGGACCCACTTCGCCACGCCCACCGCCGGGCATCTGAAGCGCGACGGAAAGGCATACCGCCTGGATGTCTGACGAGCCACCGGCTCGTGCTCATGACCTAACACCTTTGTAGGGTTGCGACCGTTCGGACAGGTGGTATTAGGCCTGCATGGACCCATTGATCGCTCCGCTTCGGCCGGTTGCGGCCGTCGCATTCGGGCTCTGCGCCCTCGCCGTAATCGTCATGTCGCTTCTCCCGGGCAACGAGGTGCCGAGCCTCGGCTTCTGGGACAAGGCGGAGCATTTCGTCGCCTATGCCGGGCTGGGGGGGCTCGGCGCGCTCGCGTGCTGGCAGCGACACCGGGCCTCGGTTGTCCGGCTCCTTCTCCTGCTCTGGCTCCTGGGCGCGGGCGCCGAACTGGCGCAGGCCGCCTCGCCAGGGCGCAATCCCGAGCTCGGCGACGCGATCGCGAACGCCCTCGGCGCCTGTGTCGGCGTCTTCCTGTTGCGCTCGGCGTTGCTGCCCCTCTACGTGGGCGGCCTGCACCGCCTGCGGTCGGTCCGCCGGCGCTCCTGAGCCGGGATTCTGTCGCCGCGCGCGCCCCTTCCCGATTCCCTTTGCAGAGCCAGGTCCGTCACGCCATTGTTGGGGCGGCCGTTTGAAAGGAGGAGCTCTTGCCGGGACCGCTGGAAGGCGTTCGCGTCGTCGACCTCACGACCGTGATGTACGGACCCTATTGCACCCAGATCATGGGCGAGATGGGGGCTGACGTGATCAAGGTGGAGCCTCCCGGGGGCGACGTGACCCGGCTGGTCGGTCCGGCGCGCCATCGAGGCATGTCGGCATCGATCCTGATGAAAGGCAAGAACAAGCGGAGCATCGTCCTCGATCTCTCGAAGGAATCGGCGCGCGAGGCGCTCGGCCGCATCGTCGCAAAAGCCGACGTCTTCATTCACAACATGCGGCCCCGCGCCGCCGACAAGCTCCGCATCGCCTATGACGATGTGCGACGCTTCAACCCGCAGATCGTCTATTGCGCCGCGGTCGGCTATGGCCGCGACGGGCCCTATCGCGACAAGCCCGCTTACGACGACCTCATCCAGGGCGCATCCGGGCTGGCGGCGCTGATGGGCGGCATGCTCGGCGGCGAGCCGCGCTACGTACCGAGCGTGCTCGCCGACAAGACCAGCGGCCTGTTCGCCCTGTACGCGATTCTGATGGCGCTTTTCCACCGCGAGCGCACGGGAGAAGGTCAGGCGGTCGATGTTTCGATGTTCGAGGCGTTCACGTCCTTCGTGATGAACGAGCACCTTCAGGCGAGCGTCTTCGAGCCGCCGCTCGGGCCGCCGGGATACGCCCGCCTTCTCTCTCCGAACCGACGCCCCTATGCAACGCGCGACGGCCACATCTGCGTGCTCCCGTATACCGACCGCCACTGGCGCCGCTTCTTCGAGATCGCCGGGCGACCGGAGCTCGCGGATGATCCCAGGTTCGTCGACATGCCGGCGAGGACGGAAAACATCAACGCCCTCTACGGGATCGTCGCCGAGGTTCTGCCGGGGCGGACCACCGCCGAATGGCTCGAAGCCTTCGAGCAGGCGGACATCGCCGCCATGCCGGTCAACACGCCGCAGGATCTCTTCACCGATCCGCACCTCCAGGCCGTCGGCTTCTTCGAGGAGAGCGATCACCCGAGCGAAGGCCGCATCCGCACCATGCGACCGCCGATCCGCATGTCCAAGACGCCTCCGGGCTCCGGACGGCCGGCCCCGCGCCTCGGTGAGCACAGCCGCGAGATACTCGCCGAAGCAGGCCTTTCCGAAGACGAGATCCGCGCACTGTTCGAGGACAAGGCCTCGATGCAGGGGATTTGATCGGATCGGCAGGCTGGCAGGTGCCCATGGAGAACGAGAAGCTCCGCATCGAAGACATCTACGTGCCGGTGAAGCGCCGAGGTGAGCTGAACCCGGAGACCGTCCGCGCGATCGCCGAGAGCATGCTCGAAGAGGGCCAGAAGTTGCCGATTACGGTTCGTCGCGACGCTGGCCGCCTCGTCCTGGTCGAGGGGCTGCATCGGCTGGAGGCGTGCAAGGCGCTGGGCGAGGACACGATCATCGGCATCGTCGTCGGCACCCGCCAACATTGATGGAACCGCCGAGCCACCCCAGCGTTGGTATCCGGAGCCGGATCGTGGGAGGCGCTTGCCATGCTTTCGTCGCCCGACTATGTTCGATATCGGATCCGCTCGCTGATCGTGAACTAGACGGACGCCGCCAGGCGCTTAATCGACTTCCCGACATCGTAGGCTTCCCCCCAATCGCGCCGACGGAAGGTCGGACGAAAACTCTTCGCGCCTAAGAAGGACTAGACTATGGCAGTTGGCACAGTGAAATGGTTCAACCCGACCAAGGGCTTTGGCTTCATCCAGCCGGAAGCCGGCGGCCCCGACGTTTTCGTCCACATCTCAGCGGTCCAGGCCGCCGGAATGTCGACGCTCAATGAGGGTCAGCGGCTCCAGTACGATCTCGAGCGAGACGAGCGTCGCGGCAAGTCCCACGCAGCGAACTTGCGGGCTGGCTGATCAGAACCAGCGCAAGGGCCGGCCACAGCGCCGGCCCTTTATCGTTCCAGGCTCGACTCCAGCACGCTTAGCAGGCGTGCAGCGGTCTGCCGCGCGAAGTTTCCAGCAAGGATCTCGCGGCACGACAGGACCATCGTCCGAGCGTCTAAGCTTTACCCCCGGCTGGTGGGGTTCCGCACATGTCGCGCAACGAACTCGTTCACGGACATGCGGACCGGTCGGACCCGCCCGTCCTCGTAGAACCGCTTGCCGTAGATCAGGCGTTTGCCGACGACCACCTCGCGAAACTTCTCCACCACGAACTTCTGAACGGATTCGTCCCGGGCTTCCCACGCATTGATCAGGATGCAGTCGCCGTCGCGGCACTCCTCCCCCGTCGGCTCGCGCTCCCCCGACAGCCAGAGATCCGCCACCTCTTCGGTGGTCAGCGCCCAGCCGAAAAAGCCGACGATCTCGTTCCCACGCACGGCAAAGAGGTAGTGGCCGCGATTGATTTGACCGGTCAGGATGCGCGACCAATGTCCGAACGGCAGCTTGGCGAACGCCGTACGGGTCATCAGGTAGGAGACAGCCAGGCCGAGCGCCCTGGCGCGATCCTGTTCCCGCATCGCCCGCAGTCGCTTGCCGCCTGAGCCGCCGAGGAGATCTTCCGAAGCCAGCTCGTACATCCGCCACCTCTCGTCCCCGATCAGCCTCGACGCTACGAAGCCGATCTTCACCACCCCACAGTAGCACTCGCATATGCGGTGACTGTGACAATGTGCACGGCTGCGGTCGGTCTATCGGCTACAAAAAGGTCTTACGGAAGCTCGCATCGCCGGGACCGGTGAAGCGGACGATGCGCGTGCCCTCCTCCCGGCTGGCCCACCCGAGATCGTAGATCCGCGCGAGAATACCGGCTCCCAGGCTGCCGCCGAGATGGCTGCGTCGTGCGCTCCAGTCAAGGCAACTGCGACAGAGCGGGCGTCGGCGGCCGCGGATGGCCCGCAGGTCGATGCCGAAACCGGTGACGAACCTCTCCCCCTCTGCGGTCAGATGCGGCTCCTCGGTCGCATCGACGAGATACCCACGCCGGAGGAGGCCCTCGTACAAGGCGACGCCCATCTCTCCCGCGAGATGATCGTAGCAGACCCGCGCACGCCGCAGCGCCGGCTCGCGGGGCCCGGTACGGGTGCGGAGATGCCCCGCCCGGGCCGCAACGCCCATCAGGCCTTCGAGCATGCGCGCGACGTCGTCGTTCGAAAGCGCGAAGTAGCGATGCCGCCCCTGCCTGCGCGGGAGAACGAGCCCGCCGGCTTCGAGCTTGGCGAGGTGCGCGCTCGCCGTCTGCGGCGTGACGCCTGCCTCGTGCGCGAGCTCGGTTGCGGTCAGGGCGCGACCACTCATCAATGCCGTGAGCATGTTCGCTCGCGCCGGATCCCCCACGAGGGAGGCGATGCGGGCGATGTCCGGTCCGGCTTTCATTATTCGATCATGAACGAAGCATCTCCGCGTGGCAAGGGAGTAGACACAGAGTACCCCAGTTGCAGGAGGTGCCGATGACCGTGACCTGTCTCATCCGATATACTCTCGACCCGTCGAAGAGGGATGCATTCGAATCCTATGCGCAGAACTGGCTCGAGATCATCCCCCGATGCGGCGGCGATCTCGTCGGCTATTTCATGCCTCACGAAGGAACCAACGACGTGGCCTGGGCCCTGATCTCGTTCGCGAGCCTCGCCGATTACGAGGCCTATCGGACCCGCCTGAAAGAGGATGCCGAGGGTAGCGCCAACTTCCGCTACGCCGAGGCCGAGCGCTTCATCCTGAGAGAGGAGCGCACCTTCCTCCGACCGGTGGCAGACCGGAGAGCCGAGGCATCGGGCGGAGGAGCGTCATGATCGCTGTCATCTTCGAGTTCTGGCCCGAGGAGAACGAGCGCGGCCGCTACTTCGACATCGCGGCCAATCTGCGCCCGATGCTGGCCGAGATCGACGGCTTCATCTCGATCGAGCGCTTCGAGAGCGTGAGCGAGCCGGGCAAGTTCCTCTCGCTCTCCTTTTGGCGGGACGAAGAGGCCGTGAGCCGGTGGCGCAACACGGAAGCACACCGGATGGCGCAGGCGGCAGGGAGAGGCGGCGTCTTCGCCGGTTACCGGCTGCGCGTCGCCGGCGTGATCCGCGACTACGGAATGGCGGATCGTGCCGAAGCGCCGGAAGATTCCCGCGCGCGCCACGGCACCTGAGATGCGAAGCCCGGCGAGCAGTCAGATGTCGTCGCGGCACCAGGTGGACGCCCCATGCTGATGTCGAGGAGGGTCTACTATGGCTGGCGCGTCGTTGCCGTCTGCTTCGTCGCTGCCGTGTTCACTTGGGGCTTCGGCGTATTCGGCGCCAGCGTCTATCTGAGCGCGATCACCAGCGAACGGGCCTGGTCCGTATCCACCGTGTCGGGCGGAATCACGGCATTCTATCTCACCAACGCGCTGTCCCTCACGGCGATCGGAAGCGCCATCGATCGGTACGGCCCGCGCCCGGTTCTGGGCGCGGGCTCACTCGCCCTCGCCATCGGTGTCGCGAGTCTCGGATTGGCCGAAGCGCCCTGGCAGCTCTATCCGTGTTTCGTCATCATGGGTCTGGGCTACGCCACGCTCTCGCTCACCGGACTCTCGGCCACGATCGCCCCATGGTTCGAGCGACATCAGGGTCGAAGCGTGGCCCTCGCCCTGATGGGAGCCAGCTTCGGCGCGATCGTGGTCGTGCCGCTGCTCGTGCTGGCTATCGAACGCTTCGGCTTCGCGGCCACAGTCCTCGTCGGGGGCTGCCTGACGGGCGCCGTCATGGTGCCCTGGATCGCCATTGTTCTGCGCTTTCGGGGCCCGCAAGAGCTCGGCACCGGACCTGATGGCGATCTCCCGGATTGCCATCCAGAGCGTACCGCCGGACCCGAGAACGGCGCTCGCCCGCAATGGAGTCGGGCGGCCGCAGTGCGATCACCCGCCCTCTGGACCATAGCCATCGCCTTCGCCGTCGGTCTGGTAGCCCAGATTGGCTTCCTCACCCATCATGTGAACCTCTCAGAGCCCGTGATCGGCGCCGCTGGTGCGGGATGGCTGGTCAGCGCGACCGGGGTGACGGCGCTGCTCGGGCGCATGCTGCTAGCGCGCATCGCCGACCAGGTGGACCTTCGACTGTATACGGGCACGATCTTCGCCACACAGGCAGTGGCGCTCGCGACGATCGCGCTGTTCCCCTCCGCGGCCGCACTGATCGGGGCCAGCCTCATCTACGGCTTCTGCCTCGGCCAGATCACGACGCTCTCGCCGATTATCGTGCGCCGCGAATTCGGCGCCGCCTCCTTCGGCTCGATCTACAGCGTCGCGGCGACCGTCATACAGTTGAGCTCCGCCTTCGGGCCTGCCGCGTATGGCTTTCTCCGCGACCTGTCTGGCGGCTACGCCCCCGTCCTCGCCGCCGCGGCGGCAGCAGAGGTGATCGCAATGGCGACCCTGCTGTCGGGCCGGCGTGGGGCCGGCGCGACGAGCTCCGCACCCGCGACCGATCCCGCACCCTCTACTCCGCCGCCGCTCGCCCAGCGGCGACGTTGAACCCGGCATAACCCTCGGCGGCCACTTCCTCGCACTTCTTCACGTAAGCCGGAAATCCGCCGATATAGGGCATGAACACGCGCGGCTTCCCCGGCACGTTCGCCCCGATGTACCAGGAGCTGCAGGTCGAGCGAAGCGAGAGATCGGCGACGTCGTTGACGTGCTGCACCCAGGCATTTTCGGCCTCTATCGTCGGCTCGATCTCCGCGAATTCGTGCTCCCGCATGTAAGCGAGACAGTCGGCGATCCAGTCCACGTGCTGCTCGATCGACGGGATCATGTTCGTCAGCACCGATGGGCTGCCGGGCCCGGTGATCATGAAGAGGTTGGGGAAGCCGGCGCTGCAGAGGCCGAGATAGGTGCGCGGCCCACCGTCCCATTTCTCCGCGAGAGGCAGCCCGCCGCGACCGCGGATGTCGATCTTGAGGAGTGCCCCTGTCATCGCGTCGAAGCCGGTGGCGAAGACGATCGCGTCGACCTCGTGCTCCTCTCCCCCGGCGCGGACACCGTTGGCCGTTATTTCCTCGACCGGCTCGCGGCTCACGTCGATCAGGGTGACATTGGGTCGGTTGTAGGTCTCGTAGTAGCCGATGTCGACGCAGAGGCGCTTGCAGCCGATGACGTTGGTCGGGCAGAGCAGCTCGGCCACCTCCGGGTCATTCACCTTCTCGCGGATCTTGGCGCGTACGAACTCGGCAGCCGTGTCGTTGGCCGCCTTCACGAACAGGAGGTCCCTGAACCCGCCGAGGAAGGCGAGGCCGCCGCGCGCCCAGCGTTTCTCGTACTCCTCCTGCCTTTCCTCGGGCGTCGCCTCCAGTGCCGAAACGTCCCGGTAGTCGAAGGCTACGCCCGTCGGCATCTGCTTGGCGCGGGCGCGGAACTCGGCGTAGTGCGCCTTGAAGTCGCGCTGATATTCCGGGTCGAGCGGCGCGTTGTGTGCCGGGATCGCGTAATTCGGCGTCCGCTGAAAAACGACTAGATGCTCCGCCTGCTCTGCGATGATCGGGATCGACTGGATCGCCGACGAGCCGGTACCGATCACGGCGACCCGTTTGCCCGTGAAGTCGACCGATTCGTGCGGCCATTCGCCGGTGTGGTAGGTCGGTCCCTTGAATCGCTCCATCCCGGGCAGGCGGGGCTTGTTCGGGGAGGAAAGGCAGCCCGTCGCCATCACGCAATAGGACGCCGAATACCGCTTGCCGCTGTCGGTTCCGAGGGTCCAGCGGCCGGCGCGATCGTCGTAGACCGCCGATCGGACACGGCTATCGAATTCGATGTCGCGGCGCAGGTCGAAGCGGTCGGCGACATGGTTCGCGTATTTCAGGATCTCGGGCTGGGCGGCATAGCGCTCCGTCCATTCCCATTCCTGCTGCAGCTCGTCCGAGAACTGATACGAATACTGCATGCTCTCGATATCGCAGCGCGCGCCCGGATAGCGGTTCCAGTACCAGGTGCCGCCGACCCCGCTTCCGGCCTCGAGCACCCGTGCCGAGAAGCCGAGGCCGCGAAGCCGGTGCAGCATGTACATGCCCGCGAACCCCGCGCCGACGACGATCACGTCGAAGTCGACCGCGCCGCTCGAGTGCCGCTCGCTTTCCGGTTCCGGCATGCTTCCTCCCGTTCGACTTGGCGGTTTGTATCCCTTTATAGCCCGGACCGACCGCTCTACCCGAGCCCGGATTCCGGATCGTCCTCGTCCGAGAGCCGCCGGCGCACCCCCCATTCCGCAAGCGCTTCGTCCATGTCGGCGAGCACGAAGTGCCGTGCGGTTTCCGCATCGTAGCCATCGGCGAGGAGATCGTCGTACTCTGTCAGGACGTGCCGCACATAGGAGACGAGCGACAGCCATGCGGCCGTTTCCGGCGCTGCGGTGCGGAGACCTGGGCTGTCGAGGGCGTGATCGATCACGACCCCGAATTCGTGCCGAGGTATGCGCGGCGCCAAATTTCTCAACGCCAGGCCGATGGCGCTACGCCGATCCAATGGAAACGCCTCCCGCCAATCTGCCTCACACTACGGACGGCACCCGCGCCGTTCAAGCGCGCCTACAAGCCGTGCTCACAACCGGTATCGAAACGCCGGTGCTCCTCCGTGCCGCAGCGGGCTTGCACCGCGGCCCGATTGGCCCGAGCATCGAGGACATCGTTCGGCAGCGACAAAAGGGGTTCCAAGATGCTGGAGGTGCACGGCCGCTACGAGTATTCGAGTATTGTCGACCGTCCGGTATACGACTGGCCGAACGGCAAGAGGCTGGCGGTCTACGTCGCCATGAACGACGAGGTCTTCCGCTACGGCCGCGGCAAGGGAGCCGCGATCGCCCCGCCCGATCAGTCGAACACCGACAGCGTCTATTCATGGCGCGATTACGGCAATCGCGTCGGCTTCTGGCGCCTGATGGATCTCTTCGATCAGCTCGACATCCCGGTCGAGCATCAGATCAATACGGCGCTCTACGATCACCACCCGGACATCATGGAGCGCATCCGGGCGCGCGGAGACGAGATCCTCGGGCACGGCATCACCAACTCCGACGAACAGGGCGGGCTCTCCGAGGAAGAGGAGCGGCGTCTCATCGAGCACTGCACCTCGACGATCGAGCGCCACGAAGGCGCGCGACCGATCGGCTGGATGAGCCCCTGGCTCTCGAATTCGCCCCGAACCCTGGATTTGCTGCAGGAGGCCGGCTACCGCTATGTCATGGACTGGACCATGGACGACCAGCCGGTCTGGGCGAAGACGCGATCCGGTCGCATTCTGCTCATGCCTTATCCGATCGAGAACAACGACAACCGCGCCCTCGTGTGGTTCCGCTACAGCTCGGCCGACTTCGCCGACATGATCATCGACACCTTCGACGAGATGCTCGAACAGGCGGCGGGACAACCGCTCGTCTGCCCCATCTCGCTGCACCCGTTCGTGGCTGGTCGTCCCTACCGGATCCGGGAGCTGCGCCGCGCGTTCCGCCACATCGTGGCGCACCGGAACGAAATCTGGCTCACCCGCCCCGGCGACATCTGCCGGCATGTAGAGAGCCTGCCGAAGGGCACCGTTCCAGGCGACGGTTGAGCGTCAGAGCCAGGTCGTGTCCGCCTCCAGGCCGAGCATGAACTGACCGACCGTCTCGAAGTGCGACTTCCGCCCCTGCACCTGCTGCGTCACGGCATGGATGTCGCGGAAGCGCCGTTCGAACGGCTCGCTTTCGAAGATCGAGGTAGCGCCGGCGGCGTCGTAGAGCGTATCCACCACTTCCTTCGCCTGATGAATGGCGAAGGTGGCCGCCAGCCGTAGCGCCATGCGCTGATCGACCGGCGGGCGCGGCTCGTTGCGCGCGCCCGCCCATGCTTCGGCCAGAGCGCTGTGCAGGTAGGCGCGGGCGGCGCACCATTTCGCCTGGCATTGCGCTACTTCCGACTGCACGACCCCGCTCTCCCGCAGGGTCCGGCTCATGCCGCGCGGCGTCTTGCCTTGCGCCATGTCGACGAAGGCATCCAGCACGCTTCGCGCGATACCGAGCGCGACCGAGGCGAATCCCGCAGCATAGATCGCGTTTGCCGTGAAGCCGTAGATCGGTGAGGGGTCGACCCGGGCCGACACCACGTCCCGCAGGAGCGAGTGCCGCTCCGTCACGAAGAGGCCCTGCAGCACGAACGCGTCGCTGCCGGTCCCGCGCAGCCCGACGACGTGCCAGGCATCCCGAACCTCGACCGACGCCTTCGGGAACAGCACGGTGCGGATCTCGGGTCGACCGAGCGCGTTCAGCCGCTGCGTGCCGTCCGCTTCGAAAACGGGGCAGTGCCCGCCCAGCCAGGTCGCATGCCGGCTACCGCTCGCGAACATGCCGGAATAGTCGATACGATAGCCACCCTCGACGGCGACAGCACGGGCCTTGGGGCTCGGTCCCCAGGCGATTACCGCATCGCGTGGGCCCAGGATCTCGCGGGCAGCCTCCTTCTCCATGTAACCCACGACCATGGAACAGCCGGTCGCCTGATTGACGCACCAGGCCGCACTCGCATCGTGCCGCGCCAGCTCCTCGACAACCGCGACATAGCTCATCGGGTCGAGTTCGGCGCCGCCGATCCAGCGGGGCAGGAGAAGGCGGAAGAGACCGGCGGCGTGCAGGGCGTCGACGACGTCGGGGGCGAGCTCCGCCCGTTGCTCGGCGTGAGCCGCACCCCGGATGAGGATCGGGGCGAGATCGGCGGCGCGCTTCAGGTAATCCGGCCGTGCATTCTGCGCGGTGGCGAGTTCCTGCATCGCTGCCCTCCCTTATGACCGCTGCCGCAACTATAGCCGGGTTGTCGCCGCTGTCGTGTGTTCACTTCGTTTTCTTCGGCCTGCGAACCCGCTAATCTCGTTTTCCGAGTTGGCTTCCGGCGGGGAGGACTACCGATGCCGATCATGTCTCTCGACCATGTGAACATCTGCACCGAAGATCTCGAGGAGACCGTGAGGTTCTACGAGGAATTCCTGGGCTTGCGGAACGGCGAGCGCCCCAACTTCAGCTTTCCCGGGGCTTGGCTCTATTGCGGAGACGTGCCGATCGTGCATTTGGTGGGCCGAAAGCCGGACGCGCCGGGCACCGGCGTGGTCGACCATTTCGCAGTCGGAGCGGAAGACATCCGCGGCTACGTCGAGCGGGCGCGGAAGGCGGGATACGAGTACGAAGTGCGGGATGTGCCGGGCGGGCGCATCCGGCAGATGTTCGTGCGCGATCCCAACGGCGTGAAGGTGGAGCTGAACTTCCTCGCCGCCGCCGATCGGGAGGTGAACCTGAGCGAGATGGTTCCCGCCTGAGCATAGAGGCCGCGGGCCGAAACCATCGGACGTTCCCGACGTTGATCGCTGCCGGGGCGGGCCGGGTCGGATCGCCTCCGGCCGTGACCCGCGTCAGGAGTTCGTGATGCCGCTTCTCATTCTGCTCGTGCTGATCATCCTCGTCGCCCAGTTCGGGTTCTGGGACACGCTTTCGGCGATCCTCGGCGGCATCGGCATCATCATTCTTCTGGTGCTGACGTTGGCGGCCCTCGCGGCCCTCGTCACGATGATGTTTCTTCGCCGGCTGCGGCGGTGATCGCACCATCGGGTCCCGACGGAGGGGCAGCGCTGCGCGCCGCTGGAAATCCGATCGTGATCGTCGTGCCGACTCCTTGGTTGCTGTCGATCCGCAGCGACGCGCCGTGAAGTGCCGCCATCTCCTTGACGAGCGCGAGGCCGATGCCCGTGCCGTGACGAGCCGTGCAGGCATCCTGCGGCACCTGATAGAAGCGCTCTCCCAACGTATCGAGATGCTCCGCCGGAATGCCGCAACCGGTGTCTTCCACGGCAAAACGGATCGCACCGTCGGGTCCGCGCGCGGCCGACAGGGTGACGATGCCATCGGACGTGAACTTCAGCGCATTCGAGAGGAGATTGAGGACCATCTGCGTCACCATCTGCCGATCGCCGATCAGCAGTAGCCCTGCCTCCGCGATATCCACCCGGATCCGGTTGCCGGATTTGCGGGCGAGCGCCCGCATCATCGCCGCCTGACACTCAAGGAGTGCCCCCAGATCGAAGGTGGTCTGGTCAAGCTCGTGCTTGCCGGCTTCGATCTTGCCGAGGTCGAGCACGGTCCCGATCAGGTCGAGCAGGTGGTGGCCCGCCGCCATGATGTCGCGCGCATATTCCCGGTAGCGGGGAGAGCCGATTGGCCCGAGGTGCTCCTCGCCCAGTATCTCGGCAAAGCCGATCACCGCGTTCAGCGGTGTTCGCAATTCGTGGCTGACGGCGGCCATGAACCCGGACTTGGCGTCGTTCGCCGCCCGAAGCTCGTCGCGGGTTCGCTCGAGCTCCTCCTGGAGGCGCTTCTGCTGCGTGATGTCGACCCGCAAGGTGACGCGGTGACCCTGCGGCGTCACCTGCTGGCGGATCAGGTCCCAGCGGCCGGAAGGGTGAAACTGCTCCCGCTCACCCGGGTTCTTCCACTCGGAGAGGCGCCGTGCGACGAACGCTTCGGGATCGGTCATTGCCTGCCGATCGGCCGGTGCGCCGTGAGCCAGCGTGAACCGAAGCATTTCCTCGAAGGTCCGGCCGACGAGTGAGCCATCATCGGGCAGATGCGGGTAAAGCTCGAAATACCGCCGGTTGCCCAAGACGAAACGGTCGTCGCGATCATAGACGACGATCGAGGCGTCGATGCTGTCGAGCACGTCCCGGAGCAGTATGCAGTCCGTGTCCGCGGGGCCCGCATCGTCCTCGGCCATTCGTTCGGCCGAGATCGCGCACATGCCCCCCGGAAGCTCCCGCCGTTCGACGCGAAGAGACGCGAGCGGCCTCTGCCGCATTGCCCCCTCGGCGGCTGCAGCGGTGCAGTCGCGAACGACGCCCGCCACCAGTTCCGGATTGTCCTGCCAGCCGGCAGGCAGCCCGAGCGACCGCTCGAACGCTTCGTTGACCGCGAGTACGCTCCCGTCCGCGGCGCAGACGAGCTGCCCTTCGGCAAGTCCGGCGACCAGAGCCTGGAGAGTTCGCCTCATCAGCAACATCTCGCCCGTCAACCCGACCACCCCGAACCCGAAGACGCGAACCCAGCACCGCAGACTTAGCGCCGGAGGGCTGAAAAGCGGTTAATGCCGCCGGCCGTCGAGGCCTGTTCCCTTCCCATGCTCGCCGCCGTTACGCTTCACGAACCGCAGGGCTGCAGGAGATGAGAGATGGAGCTCGCTTTCTCGGAAGCCGATCGCGCCTTCGCCGACGAAGTACGCGAGTTCGTCGCGGCCAGCCTGCCCCGGGACATTCGGGAGCGATGGGCGGATACGGCGAATGTTCTGTTCGCCTCCAGGGACGACACCCTCCGGTGGACCAAGATCCTGCACGAACGAGGCTGGTCGGCGCCGAACTGGCCGGCGGAGGATGGCGGACCGGGCTGGTCGGTGATCCAGCGCTTCATCTTCGAGACCGAGACGGCGCTCGGCGGAGCCCCGCCCCTCCAGAACCAGGGGCTGAAGATGGTCGGCCCGGTCCTCATGGCCTACGGCAGCGATGCGCAGAAGGAGCGCTTCCTGCCGCGGATCGTCTCCGGCGACCTGTACTGGTGCCAGGGCTATTCCGAGCCGGGTGCCGGCTCCGATCTGGCGGCGCTCGGCATGCGCGCCGTGCGAGACGGCAACGACTATGTGGTGGACGGGTCGAAGATCTGGACGACGTGCGCGCACGAGGCGGACTGGATCTTTTGCCTGGCACGAACCGACGGCAGCGGCCGCAAGCAGGAAGGGATCACGTTCCTGCTGATCGACATGAGCACGCCCGGGATCACCGTCCGGCCGCTCCGCTTCATGACCGGTGTGCACGAGTTCAACGAGGTCTTCTTCGAAGGTGTTCGAGTTCCCGTGAGCAATCGGGTCGGAGCCGAAGGCCAGGGATGGGAGATCGCGAAGTACCTGCTCGAGTACGAGCGCGGGGGCTCGTTTCTCTCCCACCGGATCCGAGCGCACCTGCAGCGCTTGCGGCGTCTGGCGGAAGCGGCGCTCGTAGACGGGGCGCCGGTTGCTCGGACCCCGGCATTCCGCGCCCGGCTGGCGGCGCTCGAGTCATCACTCGAAGCGATGAGCTGGACCGAACTCCGCCTGCTCGACCGTGTCGCACGCGGTCAACGCCCCGGCGCGGAATCTTCCGTCACCAAGCTCCTCGGCGCGGCCATGCACAAGGAAGTCACCGAGTTGGCCATGGAAGCCGTCGGTCCTTACGCCCACCTGGCGGCGGACCCTGCGGAAGCCTTCGCCAACGCGCTCCTGCCGCCGGAAGGAGTGCGCAATGCTTCCTCCCGCTATTTCAATCATCGCGCCAACTCGATCATGGGCGGAACGGACGAGGTGCAGAAGAACGTGCTGGCGAAGGCCGTCCTCGGCCTTTGAAGGGCAGAGGGCGAAGCGGATCACGCTTCGGAGCGCCCGCAGGGGAACGCGTCCGGGTGCTTGTCGGCGATATAGAATTACTACTTGCGGATTTCGCCGCGTTCTGCCCTGATATTATCGGAAAGATGTCGCTAGCGGCCGGTGAGATAACGCGAAGCCGCTACCGTGGTAGGGAGGTCTCCGATAGCTAGCCCATCCAGACGGGTCGGGAAGGATGCCCCGGGGACCGGGCGTTCGTTCCGGATCGAAGGTTGTACACGAAGCGCGCGACTGGTCGGGGTGGCGCGGCGATACTGGTGTGCGGCCGGTCCTCTTGCCCCGGCCACGGGTCCGTGCGGCCCTGAAGAAGTGGAGCTTACGGAAAGATGATGCATCGCCGCTACAACGATTCGATGGGTGTCGGCCAGCAGAACATAACGGCTGTCGTCAAATGGTACAACGCTACCAAGGGCTTCGGCTTCGTGCAGCCGAGCGACGGCTCGCCCGACGCGTTTCTCCACGTTTCGACCGTGGAGCAATCCGGCCACGACGACTTCCCCGAGGGCACCGTCCTGCTGTGCGACATTTCGGAGGGCCGGAAGGGACCGCAGGTCGCCATCATCCACCGGGTCGAATCGATGGGAACACGATCCGCGTCGCCGAGGGGGATGCACGGAGGAGCCTCGGGCGGGGCCACGTCGACCGTCGAAGGGACGGTGAAGTTCTTCAACGCGGAGAAGGGGTTTGGCTTCGTCACGCCCGATGACGGCGGGAAGGACGTCTATGTCTCGGTGCGGACCCTGGAGAGGGCCGGCATGGGTTCGCTCCAGCCGAATCAGCGCGTGCGCCTCACGACGAGGATGGGCCAGAAGGGGCCGATGGCCGACAGCGTCGAGGTGATCTGAGCACGGAGGCGCGAGCCTGCGCGGCTGCCGCCGGACTGTTCGACGAAGCTCGGATATCCGCTGGCCGTGCGGACCGGCCGACTGCAGGCGTGCTCGATGCCAGATGGCCGCATGGGGGAGGCCAAGATGGAATGGGCGATCCGTGCCCGCAACGGCAGCTGCCGACGCCGGAATCTGCGCATCGAACTGACGCCGCCGATGGAGATCGTTCTGCGCAGCGACGCAGGGGAGTTTCGCGGCGAGCTCCATGACATTTCGCTCGGCGGTGCGCGCGTGCGGGCGACATGCTTGCCCGCCGTTACCGGTCCCCTCGTCCTCGCCTACGACGACCAGCAGGAGATCCACGCCGACGTCAAATGGTGTGCCGACGAACTGGTCGGCGTCGCCTTTCAGGCAAGCCCGCCGGCAGTCGATCTCCTCACGCAGTGCCTCCGACGGCTCGTGCCGCTCGATTGCGCGAGAGATTAGCCCCCCACCTCTCCGCCCCTCCGCCCGGAACCCGCCCGAGGTTCCTGCGGTTCTCCGGGAGCTGGCACGCTCACGTGCGGCCGAAGCGCATCAGGGACGGAGGAAGCAATGAAGATGAGCGCCGCGATCCGGGAAACGGCACATCATGCGTTGAGTGCCACGATGCTGCTCACGGCCTCCATGGCCGCGTCCCCCCTCGCTGCGCAGACGCAGCAGGCCGCCCCGGCCGAAACGCCGGCCGAGACCGCAGATCCCGCTCCCGCAGCCGAAACCTCAGGGTGGCTCGACCTCGGCACGTGGGGCATTATCGCGCTGATCGTAATCGTGGCGCTCGTCGCCTGGTTCGTCTTCTTCCGCCCGCGCGCGCGACCGGAGCAGCGCCGCAAACCGTGACTGTGACAGGCGCCGTCTAAGGCTCGCCTACAAGGCCGCTCCGGACGCCCCATATCCGGACCATGACAGCCGCTCCGCTTCCGCCATCCTCGTGGCTTCGGGTCACGGCGTCCGGGCTGTTCTGTGTTCCCGGCGCCTTTCATGTCGATCCAACCCGTCCCGCGGAACGTGCGATCATCACCCATGGCCACGCCGATCACGCGCGGCCTGGCCACGGAAGTGTGCTCGCCACGGCGGAAACCCTGGCCATCATGCGGCACCGCTACCCCGACGAGGCCGACAGACCGGGTCGCATGCCCCTGTCGTTCGGCCAATCGGTCGCGGTGGGCGATGTCGCGGTTAAGCTCGTTCCCGCCGGCCATATCCTCGGCAGCGCACAGGTCGTGCTCGAGTTCGGCGGGTGCCGTGTCGTTGTCTCGGGAGATTACAAGCGCCAACCGGATCCGACCTGCAGTCCGTTCGAGCCGGTGCCGTGCGATGCG